>CAZHQX010000020.1:0-3607 GCA_964534195.1 uncultured Oscillospiraceae bacterium | reverse complement strand
TTCGGCAATGACAGTGACCTCCTGTTTTTTGTGATCAATAATGTTGTAGAGGAAGTAGTTACAAGTGAGAACAGTCCGCTTTGTTTTCAGCTCCCGACGGCAGAACAGGAAATTGTAGTTGTGTTGACCAGCGGCCATGAATGCTCTAAGGATACCAATAGGGAAATAGCTGGAAACATTATCGGTAGTTTGGAGAAATGTTTAGATCTGAAGGCGATTGCTGCCTGCAGCCAGAGCAGCAACAGCATTCTTGATTTGTCCGCTGCCAGAAATGATATGCAAAACCGACTAAACAGGATGAATCTGCTTAATATTAAGCCGCTTACCGACTATACCGATGAAAATAGTAATGAGGAGCCTTGCATCAGCCTGATGCACTATAAGGATTCTCTGGAGCAGGCTGTATTGTCAGGCAGATATGAACAAATAGAGCTGGTGCTTCAACAATTCCTGGATCAGATGATTTCAAGTGGATATTTTAGTTTAGGCAGTGCAGAACGGGTTCGGCAGGAAATGCTATATTTATTTAATAGCTTTGCCCTGAAGTACAGATCAAATAATGCGCTGCCAAATTCTGAAGAACTGGCAGCCTCAGAACTTGCTAGTATCAGCCAGGATTATTCTAATTTTCAGGGCTTTACAGACATGATCTATTGCCTGGCTAATTTTTACTATAACAGGATCAGACGCCAGAACGGCCGCTTCGAAATTAGTGATGTACGGGATTATCTTGCTTCGCATTTTCATGAGGACATAACAGTAAGTGATCTAGCCAGAAGATATTTCATGAGCAGAGGTTATCTTATGAAGCTGTTCAAACACAAATATGGCACTGGTATTTTTGAATATCTTCAGCAGCTTCGTATGGATAAGGCCAGGGAGCTTCTTGCAGATCCCGATATCAAAATTCAATATATAGCAGAGATTACCGGCTTCAATGATCAGAATTATTTCAGCAAAGCCTTCCGGCATGTGACTGGTCAGTCCCCCAGTGAGTACAGATGTAATTTGAATAGAAATCAAGTATGACGATTTTACCCGCTAATAATTACTATAACTCCTGTAGAATAAGCAGGCTGGAGTCTAGACTGTATTTGTACTAAGGCATATGAAGATGATTCTATGTCTGATAATTCAAGGGAGGGAAAAACATGAAGAGATTAATCACTATCATCAGCCTTGTTCTGGTACTGGCCATGCTGGCATCATGTGCCGGAGCATCAGAAACCACAACGACTGCTGCACCGAATCAAACCACGACTGCCGCTCCTGATGGAGAAGAAACGACTACACCGCCTGCGGATGATGAGAAAGAGCCTGTTAACATTTTTATTTTCTCAAATCAACCAGAGTACTCTCAGGCCTTCGAAGCATATATTGAAGAGTACAAAAAAGTAGCACCGCATGTAACCATTGACATGGAAGTTAATCAGGCGGATTATCCCACATTGGTAAAAGCCAAACTCTCATCAGGTGATGTTCCTGAGGTTTTTGTTTCAACTGCCGGTGCCGAGATAGAGCTTTATATGGAATACTCAGCGGATCTGACAGATGAGCCGATGAGCGCCGCGATGCTTGATTCAGTCCGCAGTAATATGTCTTATGATGGCAGAGTTTATGGTTTCCCGGTCAAGGCAAACTGCTTCGGTATCGTCTATAATAAAGCGATTTTTGAAGAAGCTGGAATCACAGAACTGCCTAAGACCTTTTCTGAGCTTGAGCAGGCCTGCGAGAAAATAGCAGCAGCCGGCTACACTCCTTTTTCCAATGGCTACAAGGAGTGGTGGGTCCAGAAGCATATATTTATGCATTTCATTGACGCGTCTACAGATAATGCCTCCGAACTGGTTGCGGGCTTTACTTCAGGTAATGAGAAGTTCGCCGATTATCCGATCATGAGTGAGAACTATTTCGATTTCCTGGACCTGACTATTGAGTATGGAATGCCTAAGCCGCTCGAGGCTGATCTTAATGCTGAAATTGCTGCCTTTGGTACCGGTGAGGCAGCTATGATGACCGGTCAGGGACCATGGACAGAGGAAGCCATATTGGCTATAGATCCTGATCTTCAAATGGGAATCATGGGCTACCCGGTCGATGATAATGCTGAACATGCCAGAATAGCAACGGGTGCTGATCAAGCACTGAGAATTTACAAAGACTCACCTGTAGTCGATGAAGTAATAAATCTATACAACTGGCTCTACACATCTGATTATGGTAAGACATGGTTCTCAGAAGTTGCCAAGGTCATACCTCCAATCAAGGATGCACCTATTCCTGACCTGCAGATCCCGAAATCAATGAATGAGATCATTGCCGCAGGAGAGCCAATTGCTGACATGACGATCATCTACTCACCTGACAGCTTCCATCAGAAGTTTGGCGAAATAGCTCAATCATATCTGGCTGGTACTGTCGACAGAGCCGCTGCCACTGGTGAAATGGAGACCGCTTGGCAAGAGCTCGGATAAATATAAGGTAATAACTAACCTTGTCATTAGGACATCGGCAGCTGCGCCGATGTCCTTTTGCATGCCAGGCTATTTTGCTAATACGGATTTAACATGTATATGTTAAAATCGAAGGATATAAATGTGCGGGAGTTGATAGGTAGTGAATATTCAGATCATAACTGCGGGCAAAGGCTTTGACACGCAGAAGGCGATCAGATTTTTTAAAGAGAGACGGATAAATGTACAGCTTGTCGAGCTGAGCAAAAAGAGACCGTTAAGTCAGGGTGAACTTGATTCTGTAATTCGCGCTGTTGGTATTGAGCAGCTGATTGATCAGGGGAGCAAGGCATACAAGAAACTGAATATAGAATATTTTGGTCTGGCTTCTGAGCAAACCAGGAAGCTTCTGATCGATAATACTGATTTGTTAAGAATGCCGATCGTTAGAAATGGACGTCAGGCGACTGTAGGTTACTGCCCTGAAACCTGGTCTGCCTGGAATTAACGCAGGAGGTGCGGAATGGTTAAATCAGAAAATCGCAGAATAATAGTTATTGGCGCAGTTGCTGCCGGAACATCGGCGGCTGCCAAAGCTAGAAGAAACGACGAGAACGCTGAGATAGTAGTCTATGAGATGGATAGTGATATATCCTATTCAGGCTGCGGTCTGCCATACTATATCGGCGGCAGCGTTCCAGATATAAAAACACTTACACCGCGTGACCCTAAGTTTTTTCTTAAAAAATATAATGTTGACATTAAGATCAGACATCAGGTAATAGCTGGTGATAGTGCAGCAAAAACTCTTATAATCAAGAATCTGGATACAGGCGAGGAGTTTTCTGATAGTTATGATGTGCTAGTTATTGCAACAGGAGCAAAAGCAATTGTACCGCCCATTCCAGGCGCTGATCTGCCGCATGTGTTCAAACTGCGAAATCCTTCTGATGCTCGTGCTATCAGGTCCTTTATCGACGAAAACAGACCGGTAAAAGCTGCGGTCATCGGCAGTGGCTTCATTGGTCTTGAAATGGTTGAAAACCTGATGGCAGCTGGTATGGAGATCGATCTGATCGAGAAGTTGGACGACATATGTCCATTTGTTGATCCGGATATGGCGCCTTATTTGGTAGAAAGATTAGAAAAGGCTG
>CAZHQX010000019.1:0-18548 GCA_964534195.1 uncultured Oscillospiraceae bacterium | reverse complement strand
GCAATACTTAACATTGATCAGCAGTACACCTTCCCGCAGGCGATCGTCAACAGCATCGGTGCCGGCGCCGGCTTTATGCTGGCTCTGTTCATTTTCGCAGGAGTACGCAGCAAGGTCGATCATGCAGATGTTCCCAAATTTATGAAAGGGCTGCCGATAACTTTGGTTTCCGCAGCTCTGGTATCGATCTCATTCTTTGGCTTCAAGGGTTTGATCGAGAAGCTGTTCGGTTAAAAGAGGAGGGGAAAAATGTTATTGCCTGATAATTTATTATCATTATTAATCAATATAGAACAATCAGCCGCTGCTGTGGTGTTAAGCATTGATGCCAGCGCTATCTGGATTCCGGTAGCAGTTGGCGGAGCGATCGCTCTTGTGCTTGGTCTGGTAATTCTTCTTACCGCCCGTTTCTTCGCTGTTCCGGTCGATAACCGTTTAGAGGAGATAAAAGCTATTCTTCCAGGTGCCAACTGTGGTGCCTGCGGCTTCACCGGCTGCGAGGGTTATGCGAAGTCTTTGGCAGAGGGTAATCCAGACGCTGCCAAATGCCCGGTAGGAGGTACAGCAACGGTAAATGAGCTATCTGAATATTTAGGACTGGCAGTACCGGATTTTGTACCTCAGGTCGCATATATGTATTGCAATGGTACAACTGATCATACCAGTAAGCGGTTTGAATATTCAGGAACAAGAACCTGTTCTGCAGCACACAGCCTATTCTCTGGACCTAATTCATGTTCTTACGGATGCATTGGGTTTGGTGACTGCATGGAAGTCTGTAATTTCAATGCCATTTATTATGAAAAAGGTATTATCAGAATAAATGCGGATAACTGTACTGCCTGTGGTTTATGTGTTCAGGCTTGTCCAAAAAATCTGATCAGCATCATCCCCAAGCATAAGAACACGTATGCTGTTCAATGCCGCAACAAGTGGCCCGGTGCTCAAACCAGGAAAAACTGCGGCGTTGGCTGTATCGGCTGTCGCAAGTGCTTCAAGGCATGTGAATATGGCGCGATAACAATGGATGGAACTTTGGCAGTTATTGACCACGAGAAATGTACTCATTGCGGTGCCTGTATTACTGAATGCCCTACCGGCGCAATTCACAATGGCCTGCCAAGCAGTCTCGGTTCCTGGCCATCGACAGGCAAGGTGCAGAAAGATCCAGCAGCTGTTTAAGCAATACCAGGCAGTCAGATCCTATCAACATGAATCAAGCTGCACATATCAGGAAAAGCTTGCTTTATAAACTACATTGTGATATTATTCCTTGTGCACGTTTTAGCACAAAACGTAAGGAGGTGTTCAAATGGCTAAGTGTGAGATTTGTCAGAAAGACTTACTTTCAGGCAGGAAAATCAGCATAACCCGTTCGCAGGTTTCTCGCCGTGCTTTGACTAAGCAGAAACCGAATATCCGTACAGTTAAGGTTGTTGTTGATGGTACTCCCACAACGATGCATGTTTGCACCAGGTGCCTCCGTTCCAACGCGGTTAAGAGGTCCTGAAGCTGCGTTGACGACAAGTTTTGTCGCTTAACGGGTTTAATGCAAGATGCTTGAAGGCAGTCTCGTAAATAGCTGATGAAGCTATTATGAGACGGCCTTTTTTCTTTTGACTTAGCTATACTTTTGCCAGGGTGATTTTTGTGTCCGGGTAGTATTTTGTAAACAAATGATCTGACTGATAATTAAATCAGCCAACTACTTGTTGCTCAGGGTATAACCTTCTGACCGCTATTATCCGCTCAGTCCAGGCAGGTATTTGTGTCGGATCAACGAGCTGAATTGACTGGCGGTCGGGTCTGGCCATCAGAAGCTGACCGTTTTCCATAACGATCGCCATTGAAACTGGCTCACCGGGATTAGCCGCATCATCAGCAAATACGAGATCAGCAGGCATTAAAATATCAAGTTTTAATGTCGGCTTACGCTCCGGGCCTTCAGCAGTACCGTCAGAATCGGCATCTTCTGTATCAGCCTCTGTGGCTTCTTCCTCGTATTCATACTCTAGCTGAACCGCCTGTCCGGCACTCATTTGCTGTTTCATATCTCTCGGCAGATCAATACCATTGACCAACCCGGCAATACGTGCGATGCCTTCGGTAGATATTCCCGAGCGAGACTGCCCATTTGCCATAACTGTGACATTGTGAAAGGTCATGGCACTGCTGCAAAAATACCTGGCTCCATCCGGAGCCATTTCTATCGCCTGATCAGAGTCAATGACCATAGTTCCATTCTCACTCGCCCAGCCGAACTGACCATCCGGCAGACGCAGTCTGAGAATGCCATCGCCACGATAATCTGCAAACAGTTTTGTTCCCATCATAACCTCAACAAGCATCGTGCCGCTTCTAGCATGACTCATAATTCTTTTTGCCGTCTGAACAACAGTAACCTGGTAAAAGCCAAGCCCGGGCTCAAGGCTATCCTTATCAGAGGACAGATCAGAAGCCAGCATATAGCCGCTTGTGCCATCAGGCAGACGAACCTGATTGAAGCCCCAGCTTATTTCATCCTCTAATATCTGTACAGGCTCGTTGTAGAGCGCCTGGGCAACTCTGCGCGACTTGATGTCAGGCTGGGCAAATATATCAGCCACAGGCTGTTTTACAGCCCTGTAGCCGTCATCATAAATGTATTCAACTGTACCTGCTTCATTATCATTCCGGCCAATGTCTATCTGCAAGCGAGAAAGCGCTGTCGGAGCAGCCCAGAAGATCAGTGCCACGATCAGCAAAAAAACAATTAGTGGCGCGAACCATGGAGGCATCCGTCGATCCGGCTTCTCAACATATATATCTTTCTTATATAGATTCCAGTACTCCTCTATTTTCTTCGGAGGACGGAAACCTTGATTCTTTCTATTTCTTTTGCTCAACTGTTATCTCCCTCATACAATAAGACGCAAAAAGCTATTGCCTGATCCTTTTCATGACTTAAGCTGATCGAATGCGATACTAAGCCTTTGCCATGACTGATCATCTCGGCAGCACCATACAGCTTAAGCTCTGGTTGGCCAGATGGCAGCTTAAATATCTCAATATCATGCCAGCCAACACCTCTTGGCCCTATTCCGGTTCCGAGAGCTTTGGCCACAGCCTCCTTGGCAGCAAAACGCGCAGCAAGAGAAGCATATCTGCCGGCACCCTTGCAGTCCGCCTGCTCAGAGCTGGTCCATATTCTATCGACAAAAGCCTGCCCCTGCCTGGATACAGCGCGTTCTATTCTTGCTATAGATACTATATCCGTACCACATCTGATCTGCATATAGAGGTGTTCCTCCTTGATCGTAGTTATAAACCACTCGCATGATCACATAAGCTCGATGTCTTGCAAACAAGTGGGCAGACTGTTTTAATTATAACATGGCTCAAAATATTTTATACGAGAAGGTGACCATATGCTATATCCTTTAAAATTTCATGACGTATATAAAGATTATCTCTGGGGCGGTCGATCGTTGGCAAATCTTGGCAAGCACCTGCCTGTTGATGGCATTGTTGCTGAGAGCTGGGAAATATCTGCTCATCCAAATGGTCCATCAATAGTCAAAAATGGCAGCCTGGCCGGACAGACTTTGAACCAGGTGCTTGAAGCCTATCATGCGGAGCTGCTGGGTCAGTTTGACCATGAACCTTTTTCCAGCAAGTTCCCATTGCTTATAAAATTCATTGATGCCTGTGATGATCTTTCCGTTCAAGTTCATCCAGATGACGAACAGGCTGCACGGCTTGAGCACGGCGAGCTTGGCAAAAACGAGATGTGGTATATTGTTGCCGCCGATAAAGATAGCCGGCTGATCATCGGGACAGAAGATGGTATTGACCGCGAGGCTTTTGCCAGGGCAGTAGACGAAGGCAATATCGCAGCATGCCTGCATGAGATACCGGTTCAAGCTGGAGATGTTATCGACATACCAGCCGGACTTCTGCATGCTATCGGCAAGGGCATTATAATCTGTGAGATTCAGCAGAACTCAGATACGACATACCGCGTCTATGATTATGACCGCAGAGATTCAAGCGGTAATACAAGGCCTCTTCACATTGATAAGGCATTGGAGGTCATAAATTTCTCTCTGGGCGATAGCGTGGTCAAGCAGCCAGAGTTGAGGTTTAAGAACGAGTCAGACTCCAGTTCGATTGAGCTGCTTGTGCATAACGATTATTTTGAGGTAGAGCGCTGGACCATTACAACGGAGCTTCAAGCTCACGAAGATATCAGCCGCTTCTCCACTCTTACAGTTCTGGAAGGCAGAGGCTCGATTTTTTGGTCTGATCAGGCTCAGGAAAATTCTCTTGAAATTGAACAGGGCGAGTCAATACTAATGCCCGCGGTGGTCAACAACTGGAGAATTGAAGGTAATCTTGTCTTATTGAAAGCGTCATTACCTGCTAAGACAAGCGACTAGATTTCATCCTGATCCTCTGCAATTCAGCTCATAGTTACTCTTTACAACAAACAAAGGTAAAAGCAAAGCAGGTCAGCTTGACCTGCTTCTTCTTCTTCGACTAAGCTCGAGTCTAATATCTTCACCAAAAAATCTGAAGATCGAGTAATTCCCCATGAGCCGGCTTAGCAGCCGTTCGTCATATACCTGCTTAAGCGTTGCGGCATCAGCATTACTGGAAATCACAGTATGAAGCCCTGGCGCTAATCTGCGGTCGATCAGCGTTAGCAGCTCGGAATAACGCACACCACCTCTGGTTTCAGTTCCGAGATCGTCTATTAGAAGTAATCTGGCATGCATGATGCTGTCATATAACGAGGTTATCTGTTCTAGTCTGACAGGCTCAGGATTGAAGGAGCTCTGCAAGACTCTAAGTTCATTCAATATTTCAAATAGCTCAGGCGAGCTGACATAAAACACAGTCTCACCTCTTCTTAGCATTTCATTTGCCAGACAAGCCATCAGGAAGCTCTTCCCGGTGCCCGGTCTGCCTAAAAAAAGCAGATTATCCTGACCTCTGGGTTTTTCGGTGGCCTCAGGAGGCAGACTGATTCTGTCAGCGAAGGCAACAACAGCATCCTTGATCGCGAGAATATTGCTGCGAGGGCTGGTACCATTATCAACATGTTCGGACTTATCTGAAAAAAGCTCCGGATCAAAGTCTGTGAAAGTAATATCCTTGAGCGCCTTCAAATTGGCATGATCTATCAGTAGAGGCATCATTGTTTTTCTATAGCAAACACATTTACCGTTCCCTGATATGCCGGTATCATTACAAAGTGAACATTCATAGGTTGGCTGATCAAAATCCATTTCAATATTGTGGCTCAACAGAAAATCATCTCTTGAAGCCAATAGCTTTTCACGTCGGGCCTCGGCCTGTTTTGGTTTTTCCGGGTCTATCGCCTCAAACAGCAGATCAGCGCCGGCAATAGCTATTTCCCTGTCCAGCTGTTCTAAATCGGGATACTGTTTATAGATCTCAGCCTGTCTCTGTCTACGCATACGATCTGCTCGATCACGACGCTCTTCATAAATCGCTGCAACAGCCTTGTTAACAGATTGATTCATTCTTCCCCAGCCCCCTTAACCTTATCCTTGGACAATGGCTCGTAAAACTCATTAAGGAAATCTTCGCTATAATCACGCTGTGAGAAGTTGCCAATATTGCCTGTCTTCGCGGAAGAATTACCTCTATTAGCAGATGCAGCGCCATATTTTGCCGCCTTATCTGCTTCATAGGCATTGATCGAAACAACATCACGCAGCTGATGTGAAAACCACTCCTGTAATATTCTGTCAATGTACGCCAGGTTAGGCTGTGATAGCTTAACTGTCTTCCTAAGCGCTATCTCAATTATATCGAAATCATAAGCCATTTTCTCGACCCAGCGGCTTACGATCTCCTCATCATATTCTGTCATGCTCTTACGCAGCTTACGGCCAACCTTTTTGGTTATCTGCTTGATTTTTTCGTAAGAGACAAAATAGTCGTTGAGATCCTGATAGGTAATAATTTTTCTTACCGACCAGTTCTCCGCAACCTTGGCGATATAAGCTCTGTTATCCAGCTTATTTCTGCGTGAGCACTCCTGAAAAAGCGCATAGACTACTTCAGGCTCGAAGTGATATCTGTCGAACCAGCTGTCAATTTCAGCATACCAGGATGGTGACATAAGACCTTGGAAAAAAGTCTTGGAGATATCTCTGATCAATTGTTCACGCTGACTGAAAACATTGCCCTGTGCCATAATTTCCAATGGTGTTGAGGCAGTTTTGGGTCTATAGGTGCGTTCGATCTCTTGTGCCTTGACATCACAGATCGTCAATCCGTCAGACTTGATTTCTACAAGCTTAAGATCTGATAATTTCAGTAATGCTATTTTTATATCTTCCTTATCAACGCCCATGCGTCTGGCCAGATCATTTTCGGTTACCTTGCGGCTTTTGCGCATCGCTAATAACAGATATATGTAAACCTTTACCGCGAGCCCATCAAGAGCCGGCAGATATTCAGTTATGAATATATCCGGAACCAAAGTATCAGACAATAACAACTTCTGATTCTCTTCGAGCTTCATAGACCAACCCCCAGTGTTAAGAAAAACCCCGTCCTTGCGAACGGGGTTTTATTATAGCATGTTTCGGCCGGCAATGTCCGGCTCTTGTCCAAATCCTCAGTCAAGTATCAGATGATTCTATAACTTCAAATCAGCCTTCGATATTGATGTCAGCTGCCATACGCAGATAAGAATCTGTACGTTCCTGAGAATGCTTCTCGGCCTGCTCAAAGATAGCATCAACAATTTCCTTGTCGAACTTCTTGTAGAGCGTTCCATAACGGACCTCGCTCTTGAGGAAAGCCTTGAAATCGCCTGTTGGCTTCTTGGAATCCATAGTGAATGGGTTCTTACCTTCAGCCTTGAGCGCAGGATTGAAGCGGTACAGATGCCAATAACCACACTCGACAGCCTTTTTCTCCTGCTGCTGTGAAACGGTCATACCACCCTTGATACCATGGTTGATACAAGGTGAGTATGCGATGATCAGCGAAGGACCATTCCATGCTTCAGCCTCAGCAAAAGCTTTCAGAGTCTGTGTCTGATTAGCACCCATAGCGATCTGAGCAACATAGACATAACCATATGTCGCGGCCATTAGTCCAAGATCCTTCTTCTTAACCGGTTTGCCGCCTGCAGCGAACTGCGCAACAGCTCCAGTAGGTGTTGCTTTGGAGGACTGACCACCTGTATTTGAGTAAACCTCGGTATCAAGTACCAGAACGTTGATATCTTCACCGGATGCCAATACATGGTCAAGTCCGCCGTAACCGATATCATATGCCCAGCCATCGCCACCGATGATCCAGGTTGAACGCTTGATGAAATAATCCTCAAGACCGATCAGATCCTCAACCAGTTTAGCGGCGTCGCCGTTGCCCTTCCAAGCCTTGAGAGCAGCAGCAAGAGCATCGCTGACAGCACGGGTCTTATCACTTTCTTCCTTAGCTTCCAGCCAGGCGTTAGCGGCTTTTTCAAGCTCTTCACCAGGATTAAGAGCAACCAGCTCCTCAACCTTGGAAGCAACACGTGCACGCAGCTGTTTAGCACCAAGGTGCATACCCATACCATGTTCAGCATTATCCTCGAACAGTGAGTTGCCCCATGCCGGACCATGACCATCCCTATTTGTTGTATAAGGGGTCGAAGGTGCGGAACCGCCATAGATAGAAGAACAGCCTGTGGCGTTCGAGATCTGCATGCGATCACCGAAGAGCTGTGTTACCAGCTTGACATACGGGGTCTCGCCGCAGCCTGCGCAGGCGCCTGAGAACTCGAACAGAGGCTGCTCGAACTGGCTTCCCTTGACAGTGTTTTTGCTCATTGGATTGGACTTGCGCTCGGTTGTCTGAGCGTATTCCCAGTTTTCTGCCTGAATCATGTTTTCACCTATAGGTGACATAACCAGAGCTTTGTTCTTGGCAGGACATACATCAGCACATGAACCACAGCCAGTACAGTCAAGAGCAGATACCTGGATGCGGTACTGGAACTGATCATAAGGCTTCATGCCCTTCTTGGTTTCAAATGCTTCAGGTGCCTTTTCAGCCTCTTCCTCTGATAGAAGGAATGGACGGATAACAGCGTGAGGACAAACATATGAACACTGATTACACTGAATACAGTTATCAGGTATCCATACAGGGATATTAACGGCGATAGCACGTTTCTCATACTGAGTTGTACCCTGTGGGAATGTACCATCTTCACGACCTAAGAAGGCACTGACCGGCAGTGAGTCACCCTTCTGAGCGTTCATGACCTGAGCGACATTCTTAACGAAATCAGGAATATCCTTCATAACTGCGTCTAGCTTCTCGTCTGCGGCATTTGCCCATTCAGCAGGTACCTTGATCTCATTAACAGCATCGATACCAGCGTCAACAGCCTTATAGTTCATGTTGACGATCTCATCACCCTTGCTGCCATAAGACTTAACGATGGCCTGCTTCATGTATTTGATCGCGTCATCTACAGGAATTACATTTGCCAGCTTGAAGAACGCAGCCTGACAGATAGTGTTGATACGACCGCCCAGACCAATCTCACTTGCCTTGGTGACAGCGTCAATGGTATAGAACTTGATGTTGTTCTTAGCCAGGAAACGCTTCATCTCTGCAGGCAGATGCTGATCAAGCTCCTCTTCGTTCCAAATAGTGTTCAGAAGGAAGATGCCGCCAGGCTTGAGTGCTGAAAGCATGTCATAATTATCAACATATGATTGATTATGGCAGGCGACGAAGTCAGCCTTGTTGACCAGGTAGGTCGAACGGATCGGATTTTTGCCGAAACGAAGATCGGAAATCGTAACACCGCCTGATTTCTTAGAGTCATATGAGAAGTATGCCTGTGCATACATATCAGTATGGTCACCGATGATCTTAATAGAGTTCTTATTGGCACCGACAGTACCATCAGCACCCAGACCCCAGAAACGGGCTGCGATAGTGCCTTCAGGAGCTGTATCAATAGACTCTTCAGTAGGAAGTGACAGATGGGTAACATCGTCGACAATACCAATTGTGAAGCCGTTCTTAGGCTGTTCTGACGCGAGGTTCTTGAATACTGCCATGAACTGATCAGGTGTTGTATCCTTAGAACCAAGACCATAACGACCGCCTACGATAACAGGACCATTGCAAACGCTGGTGTATGCTTCGCAGACATCCAGGTACAGTGGCTCGCCGTTAGCACCAGGCTCTTTTGTACGATCGAGAACAGCAATTTTCTTTGCAGTCTCAGGAATAGCCTTGAGCAGTCTCTCTGTTGAGAACGGGCGGTACAAATGAACCTTGACCATACCGACCTTCTCGCCTTTTGCCATCAGATAATCAATGGTCTCTTCGATAGCTTCACAGGCTGAACCCATGCAGACTACAACACGCTCAGCGTCAGGAGCACCATAGTAATTGAATGCCTTATAGTCGCGGCCTGTCAGCTCATTGATCTTATCGAAATAATAATCAGTGATTGCCGGTAGCGCATCATAGTAAGGGTTACAGGCCTCACGAGCCTGGAAGAAAACATCTGGATTCTGTGCTGTACCGCGCAGAGTTGGAGTATTAGGGTTAAGACCACGCTTGCGGAAAGCAGCTACTGCATCCATATCGATAAGTCCGGCCAAGTCTTCATAATCCATTACTTCGATCTTCTGGATCTCATGTGAGGTACGGAAACCATCGAAGAAATGGAGGAAAGGTACGCGGCCCTTGATGGATGCCAGATGTGCAACAGCTGACAGGTCAGCTACTTCTTGTACGCTGGAAGCACAGAGCATGGCAAAACCAGTCTGACGACAAGCCATAACGTCTGAATGATCACCGAAGATCGACAGTGCATGACTTGCCAGAGCACGTGCTGAAACGTGGAATACACCCGGCAGCAGCTCACCTGCTATCTTATACATATTAGGTATCATCAGCAGAAGACCCTGCGAAGCGGTGTATGTTGTTGTCAGTGCGCCTGTTGCCAGTGATCCATGAACGACTGCCGAAGCACCGCCCTCAGATTGCATCTCAACAACATTTACGGTCTGGCCGAAAGCATTTTTACGGCCTTCAACAGCCCACTGATCCGTATAGTCTGCCATCGGAGACGACGGAGTAATGGGGTAAATACCGGCAACTTCAGTGAATGCATATGATGTATATGCAGCAGCTGTATTGCCGTCCATGGTCATGAATTTCTTTTGTTTTGCCATGTGACTCTCTCCTTTATATTTTGTTCCCTTAGTATCGCCAGGTTCTTTGATGAACCAACAGCTATTATAGCATAGATACTCAGATAATTACACCTAAGTATCAGATTAAATGCCGCCGCGGCCGAACCACATCAGGCAGTCCGGCCGAAACGGAAACCAGTAATTGATTAAGACTCTATCAGACTTGTTCCAGTCATTTCCGCTGGCTTATCCAGCTTCATGAGGTCGAGCATGGTAGGCGCCAGATCAGCCAGAACACCTGTCTTGAGCTTAACATCACCGGCTCCGGCAACTATCAGCTCAACAGGCAAGGTAGTATGAGCGGTAAAAGGACCGCCCTGGTCTGGATCTATCATTTGCTCGGCGTTGCCATGATCTGCAGTGATCAGAGCGACTCCGCCTTTTGCCAGGATGGCATCTATGACTTTGCCTGCACAGGTATCAACTGCTTCAACTGCCGCCTTGGCAGCTGCGAACACACCAGTGTGTCCGACCATATCACAGTTCGCGAAATTCAAGATTATAACGTCATACTTATCACTCGCGATTCTTGCAAGTGCTTCTTCAGCAACCTCATACGCACTCATTTCCGGCTTAAGATCATAAGTCGCTACCTTAGGTGAAGGAATCAGCGCACGATCTTCTCCGGGGTACTCTTTTTCAACACCACCGTTAAAAAAGAAAGTGACATGAGCGTACTTCTCAGTTTCAGCTATACGCAGCTGAGTCAGGCCTTTGTTTGAAATATATTCGCCAAATGTATTGTCGAGGCTGGTCGGGCGGAATGCAACGTAAATACCAGGATATTCATCGAAAGTTTTGTCGTACTGTGTCATCGTGACATAATGCAGTGGGAAATGGCCCTTCGGCAGCTCAAAGCCACTGAAGTCCGGCTGCATGAAGCAGCGTGTGATCTCACGCGCACGGTCCGGACGGAAATTAAAAAAGATCACACTGTCGTCAGCTTTGATCAGACCGACCGGACGGCCAGCCTCTGTTATTACAGTCGGCAGAACAAACTCATCCATAACACCTGCAACGTAAGAGTTTGCGACAGCCTGAACCGGATCCTCAGCCTGAGGACCTTCACCGGTTACCATTGCTCTATAGGCTTTCTCGACACGCTCCCAGCGATTATCGCGATCCATAGCATAATAACGTCCCATGATCGAAGCGATCTTACCGATACCGAGCTCTTCAGTTTTCTTAACCAGCTCTTCGGTATAACATTTAGCAGAGTCGGGCGGAACATCACGTCCATCATAGAAGCAGTGAATGTAGACCTCCGGCACTTCAGCTTTTTTTGCCATTTCAAGCAAAGCATATAAGTGAGTATTATGACTGTGTACACCGCCATCCGAAAGCAAGCCAAATAAATGCAATGCCTGTCCCGGTTTCTTTGCGTTATTTACAGCTTCGGTCAAGGCCGGGTTTTCGCAGAAATCACCATCCTGAATTGATTTTGTTATTCTGGTGAGTTCTTGATAAACGATCCTGCCTGCACCGATATTTGTGTGGCCAACTTCTGAGTTGCCCATCTGGCCGTCTGGTAAACCAACTGCCATACCGCTGGTCCGTACCAAAGTATGCGGATACGAAGTGCGCAGGCGGTCAATATTCGGAGTATCGGCCGCCACAACAGCATTGCCCTCGGACGACTCATTGTAGCCGAAGCCATCGAGCACCAGCAGCGCGACTGGTCTTTTTTCTAATTTGGACATAAGTAGTTCCTCCTGATTGCAAAGAGGCCGGGATACATTAAATATCCACGGCCCCAGTCAGATTTATATCATTGCCGGCCGTTCATTATCAGAGTTTAGGTCCGGCATGGCAGATAACGCTGAAGTCCTCAGCCTTCAGTGAAGCACCACCGACCAGACCTCCATCGATATCATTTTGAGCGAACAGACCTGCTGAATTCTTGGCGTTTACAGAACCGCCATACTGAATTCTCATAGCCTGAGCGACATCATTATCATAGATCTCAGCCAATAGTCCACGGATGAAAGCGCATACTTCCTGTGCCTGCTCATCACTTGCGACCTTACCTGTGCCGATAGCCCAGATCGGTTCGTAAGCGACCGTGATCAGATGAGTTTTATTTACAGGAATATCGGCAAAAGCTGCCTTGATCTGTGTCTTGATCAGATCAAAGGTTTCGCCAGCCTCACGCTGCTCCAGTGTCTCACCACAGCAAACGATTGGACGCACGCCCCATTTCAGAGCAGCTTTGATCTTCTTATTTACTGTTTCATCGGTCTCAGCGAAATACTCACGGCGCTCGGAATGTCCGATGATTACATAAGGCACACCCATGTACGCCAGCATTTTCGCTGAAATCTCACCAGTATAGGCACCACTGTCTTCGAAATGACAGTTCTGAGCAGCGATCTTAACATTGGTGTAGGCAGCAGTCTCAAGAGCAGCAGAAATTGCGGTAAAAGGCACGCCCAAAGCGATTTCAGCTTCAGCGTCTGCAACGAGAGGCTTGAGCTCATTGATCAGCTTAACTGCTTCTGCAGGTAACCCCTTGTTCATCTTCCAGTTGCCGGCAGCAAATGTACGGCGTGGATTCTTGTCCATCAGGCAATCGATTCCAGGAAGAACCTTACCTTCGAGCAATTCGAGTGAAGCACCACCGCCTGTTGAAATGTGTGACACCTGCTCAGCGAAACCAAGCAGCTCAACCGCTGCAGCTGAGTCACCACCGCCAATGATCGAAATAGCCTGGGAATCAGCGACAGCACGTGCGACTTCTCTGGTACCGACAGCGAACTTCTCGAACTCGAAAACACCCATAGGGCCATTCCATACTACAGTACCGGCATCCTTGACAGCAGCTGAGAAGGTCTTAACAGCTTCAGGTCCGATATCGAGACCCATCCAACCATCCGGGATGGAACTGGAAGCTACGATCTTACTCTCGGCATCAGCTGAAAACTCTGGTGCGATAACGGTATCAGTAGGAAGAAGAAGTGCAACACCTTTTGCTGCAGCCTTTTCCATCAGCTCTTTTGCCAGCTCGATCTTATCGCTCTCACACAGTGAGCTGCCGATGTTGCTGCCTTTGGCTGCGAAGAAGGTATAAGCCATACCGCCGCCGATGATCAGAGTATCGACCTTATCGATCAGGTTTTCGATAACACCGATTTTATCGGAGACCTTGGCACCGCCAAGAATCGCGACAAAAGGACGCTTGGGATTAGCCAGAGCCTCGCCCATGACGTCAATTTCTTTCTGGATCAGAAAACCGCAGGCAGATGGCAGGTAGTTAGCCAGACCAGCTGTCGAAGCATGTGCACGATGAGCGGTTCCAAAAGCATCATTGATATAGATATCGGCCATCGAAGCAAGCTCTGCCGCGAAAACCGGATCATTCTTGGTTTCTTCCTTATGGAAGCGTACATTTTCGAGCATCAGGACTTCTCCGTCCTTCAAAGCAGCAGCCTTGCTCTTGGCATCCTCACCGATTACATCAGCAGCCAAGACAACTTCCTGTCCGAGCAGCTTAGATAGACGCTCAACGGCCGGCTTCATGGAAAATTTGGCCTCAGGACCATTCTTGGGACGTCCCAGATGCGAAACCAGCACGACCTTAGCTTTATTTTCTACCAGGTGACGGATCGTCGGCAGAGCTCCAACGATTCTCTTATCGTCAGTTATCTCACCGGTCTTCTTGTCGAGCGGTACATTGAAATCTACGCGGACAATCACTCTCTTGCCCTGGACATCAAGGTCAGTTACGTTCTTTTTTTGCATCACGGCCATGTTTGTCACTCTCCTCAATTATTAATACCAGTTTCGTTGGATGAATCTGGTTATTCGGCTTGAACCACCTAATATTGTATACTGAAAAATCCTTTTTATCAATGAAAAAAGGTATGTTAAAATATAAGTCAATTGAGCCGATTTATGGAGGTGTCCTGTGAAAATTTCCCTGACGATCCCTTTTTATAACGAAGAAGAACAGATTCCGATCACTCTGCGTACTATCAAACCAATTCTTGATAGTACAGGCATGGACTATGAGCTGATCCTGGTGGACGATGGTTCTTCAGATAGGACATGGGAAGTTATCAGGCAGGCTTCAGCAGAAGACAGCAAGGTGATCGGACTTCATTTCTCTCGCAATTTCGGCAAGGAAGCTGCCATCTGCGCCGGCCTTGATCGCGCTTCTGGTGATGCTGTCATTCTCATGGACGGTGATCTGCAGCATCCCCCGGAGCACATTCCCGAGATGCTGCAGAAGTGGCAGGAGGGATTCGATATTGTTGAGGGAGTTAAGTTGACCCGCGGCAAAGAGAGCCTCTCGAGCCGTTTAAACGCTCAGGTCTTCTACGGATTATTTAAGGTTTTTTCCGGTTATGACCTACGCAATGCTTCTGACTTCAAGCTTCTTGATCGCAAGGTAGTTGAGCATTGGCGCAGTCTCGGTGAACATGACACCTTCTTCCGCGGCTTATCCGCATGGCTGGGATTCAAAAGAACTACCTTTTCCTTTGAGGTTGCCGCCCGACATACAGGCGGCAGCAAATGGTCGATTTATCATTTAGCCAAGCTCAGCTTGAACGCTATCACAGGCTTCTCAGCTATGCCGCTGCAGTTTGTAACATTCCTCGGCATGATCCTCCTTGCCGGATCGCTCATAGTCGCGATCCAGACCTTGGTCAACTGGTTCAGTGGGCATGCAGCCAGCGGATTTACCACAGTCATTTTACTTCAGCTTCTGATTGGCGGCAGCATCATGCTCAGCCTTGGATTGATTGGCATCTACCTGGCAAGAATATTCACCGAGGTAAAAGGCAGGCCTCGTTATATAATATCTGACAATACTGAATCCTCCTTCAATTCAGAAGCCTCAGCCACTCCTGATAAAAGAGACTGAGTGTTATGGCAGCCCTGCTATTTCTTGCTTTATCCTGGTTTGTGGGTATTGCTCTGCTAAAATTTGCTACAGGCGGAGTCAGTGCGTGGCGCGATAGTCTGTTCGCCCGCACCATGGCCACCAATGATCATTCCTGGATCCTTACAGCCCTTGCATTTGCTGCCGGTGCGCTCTGGACAGGAATTATTGTAAACAACTGGATCGTATACATTGCAGCCTGGACAGCCGATAGGTTCATCCCTGACACCAGCAAAATCCATCCTCTTCTACCAGCAAACACTCTCCTTATTCTGGTCTGCGCATCATTGTTCATACGCCACTTGCAAAAAAGGAAGCAAAATCTATCGTTTCTTCGGACTAATACCAGGCTTATATTTAACAATGGCAAAAGACGCCTCCTTTGCTGCAAAAGGTCGTTCATTCTATTTACCGGCCTATCTCTTTTGTTTTTTTTAGTATTTGCCTCCTGGCTGATGATCAGTTCATTCGGATCCAAGGATGGCATGATATCTGCCGGGTATACGGTTTTTAGTGATTTCGCTCCCCATACTGCCATCGTGAGCTCTTTTTCTGCTGGCAGAAACTGGCCGACAGTTTATCCGCATTTTGCAGGCGATGGCATTTCATACCATTTTATGTTTTTCTTTCTTTGCGGCAATCTAAACTGGCTTGGTTTTCCGCTTGGATTAGCAATAAACCTGCCATCGATCCTGGGAATGCTAAGCGCGCTTATTCTTCTAGGCTTCTTGGCTGTTGTTCTCACTAAACGTCCAGGATCTTTTTTACTGGCGCCTCTGTTAACTCTTGCAAGAAGTTCAATGGCCTTTTTTACATGGTTTGCCGATATTTATAGAGAGAGCCAAGGGAGCTGGTCACAATTATTTGCACTTATGAAGCATCAGCGAGAATTCATCGGCAATACGCCAAGAGATGACTGGGGATTATGGACAGTCAACGTATATGCGAACCAACGTCATTTGATGCCGGCTTTTGCCATAATGATAATTGTTTTACTTCTGTTTTTACCTCAAATGACAAATAGGCCGATAAGTTCAAGCTTGCTCGATAAGCGGGACTGGTTTGGTTATAATGGCATTTCCAATAGAGGTATGCTTATCGCTTGCCTGCTGTTGTTTTTGTTCGCCTACTGGCATGGATCAGTTCTGATCGCGACATTATCAATTATGGCCGTTATGGCCTTATTCAGCCGTGCCAGGCTTTATTACCTGATGGCAGCAGTCGCGGCTGTTGCCGGCTCATTGCTGCAAGTGTCATTTTTCACCGCTGATGGTGGTGGTATATCAGCCAGATTCCTCTGGGGATTCCTCGCTGAAAATAATTCCATCCCGGGTATTATCTCATATCTTGCTGAGCTCACCGGAGTTCTGCTTCCACTTGTTTTTTTGACTCTTCTGCTTCCAGGACGCAGGAGAAGAGTTATGGTTACGGCTTCACTTATACCTCTCTTGATCGCTTTTACGCTGTCGCTTACACCTGATGTTACTGTTAATCATAAATTTATCATGATGACTCAAATGCTTGTTAACATCTGGGCAGCCGAGCTGTTGATCATTCTCTGGACTCGCGGGTCAAGCTATAAACAGACTCTCAAAGCTCTATTTCAGAGATCAAGCAGCTGCTTCAATATTAGCTGGATCAAATCGGTTTTACTCAAGGGTACAGCCATATTTCTGGGCTTCATGCTTATGGCGACAGGATTAATGGAATGGCACATATTCGCTAATGCCAACCAAGGCAGCTATTTGATTGAGCAAAGCACTCAGATAAATCAATGGATCGAGGACGAAACTTCTGCTGATGCAGTTTTTATAACAGCACCCTGGCATTTTCACAGCTTCTTCCTGACCGGGCGCAGCGTCTGGCTTGGACACAGCTACTATGCCTGGTCAGCTGGTCATGATACTGGCGGCCGATTAAGTGAGCTTCAGGGGCTTCTTGCAGGCGAATGGACAGCCGATGAAGTATATAAATACACTTCTCTAAACGACATCGATTATTTGCTGGTAGATGACGATTTGAGGACACATGCGCAGTTAACAATAAACGAGTCATTTTTCCAAGAAAACTTCACAGCCAAAGCTGTTTTCACTGATCAGAAACAGACAATAATTTACGATATCCGGCATTGATCGTATCTTGGCCTCTGCATTTTGAAGTATAATCTTATGTATAGGGTTTCTATTTTGCTTTGCTCATAGGGAGGTTTTTAATATGAACTTCGAACTGCTTCACCCCGCCGATCAATTAGTTATGATCATGGATCGAATATATAATTATGGCATGACGACCACTTCTGGCGGCAATCTTTCTATTATCGACGAACAAGGCGACCTTTGGATAACACCAGGCGGAGTTGACAAAGGCAGCCTCACCCGCGAGGACATGGTTTGTGTCAAACCTGACGGCAAAATAATTGGCAAGCACAAGCCTTCGAGCGAGCTCCCCTTTCACCAGTCTGTATACCGCAGGAGACCAGATATAAAATCAGTTTTACATGCTCATCCTTCGGCTATCGTCGCTTTCAGCATTGTACGCAGGCTTCCTGATATGCGGCTGATTCCAAATGTTAATCTGATCTGCGGCAAGATCGCGATGGCTCCCTATGGCTTGCCAGGCAGTGATGATCTTGGCGAGAAGATCGCTAGAAAATTCGATGAGGGATATTCGACTGTTTTATTGGAAAATCATGGCGTTGTTATTGGTTCAGAGAGCTTGTTCAAGGCATTCATGGCTTTTGAGACACTTGAGTTCAGCTCACGTATAGAACTGCACGCCTTACAACTTGGTAGAGTCCGCTCTCTTGATGACCGTCTGATAGATATTTCCCGTCAGAAGAATAATCCTCAGCTTGCGACCTTCAAGCCATCAGGACATACCAGTGAGGAGAAAGCGGCACGCCGGGATATGATCAAGCTGATTCGCAGGTCTTACGATCAAAATTTATTCACCAGCACTCAGGGTACTTATTCCGTCAGACTATCCGATGGCTCAATTTTGATAACTCCTTATGGCAAGGACCGCAAATATCTTGAGGTTGAAGATCTGGTTCTGTTACGCAATGGCGCACATGAGGAAGGCAAAACACCCAGCCGCTCAGCCTTACTGCACGAAAAGATCTACAGCAGAAACCCCGATATTAATTCCATTTTGATAGCTCATCCACCATACATAATGGCTTTTGCTGTAACTGATGAGAAGTTTGATTCTCGAACAATACCTGAGAGCTATATCATGCTGCGCAATATTGAAAAGATTCCATTTGGAGCCAGCTTCATGCAGCCTGATATGACAGCCGATATTATTGGCAATCGTACTCCGGTTATAATCTGCGAAAATGACTGCATTATTGTCACAGGCCATGATTTGCTCAATGCGTTCGACCGGCTCGAGGTTGCTGAGTACAGCGCGCATGCGATCATCGTGAG
>CAZHQX010000018.1:0-18889 GCA_964534195.1 uncultured Oscillospiraceae bacterium | reverse complement strand
ACGTTCTGCTTAATGGTCTGCGTATTTCGATGATTTCTCAGGAATGGCAGTGGGTCGCAACCGGAGCTATCGTAGTCTTCGCAGTTTACATGGATATCGTGAGAAGACGCAAGCAGGGCTGATCTAAGCTTAGTAAGTAAGTCCCTTCAATTGTTTTTACTGATTACAGACAGCAAACAATTTCTTATTTCCTATTTTGTGAGCTCCTCCCAAATTCCGACTGACTGTACTGTGGCCAGGTCAGCCAAGACGGATAAGAGGGGGTTCAGATAAATGTTAATCAAACGCAAACATGAAAATCTGAGGAGGTTCAAACATGAAAGCAAGAAAACTAATTGCAGTCATTATTACACTGGCAATGGCAATAGCACTGTTCGCCGGCTGCGGTGGTACAGAAACCACAACAACTGCACCAGCAGAAACCACAACAAAAGCTGCTGATGAAACCACAACTGCCGCACCAGACGAGACCACAACTGCAGATAATGGCGAGAAGCCTTATATTCCGGTTGTTTCAAAAGGATTCCAGCATAAATTCTGGCAGGCTGTTAAGCAGGGTGCTGAAAAAGCAGCTACAGAATTCAATGTAGAAATTACCTTCGACGGCCCTCCTTCTGAGAAGGACGTTGACGTTCAGGTTCAGATGCTTGATACAGCTATGAACAACAACCCTGCAGCTCTCTGTCTGGCAGCTCTTGATACACAGGCTGTTCTGCCGGCACTTGAGAAAGCTCAGGAGCTCGGTATACCTGTAATCGGTTTTGACTCTGGTGTTGATTCTGACATCATCGTTGGTACAGCCGCTACAGACAACAAAGCTGCTGCTGCAGAAGCAGGACATCAGCTGGCTAAACTGATCGGTGAGAAGGGCAAAGTATTCGTTCTTGTTCATGACAAGACATCTCTGACAGGTATCCATCGTCGCGATGGTTTCCTCGAAGCAATGACAGAATATCCTGACATCGAAGTTCTTGAAACACAGTATGGTGAAGGCGACCACGCCAAATCAACTGACCTGGCAAAAGCAGTTCTTAGTGCTAACCCAGATGTTAATGGTATCTTCGGCGCTAACGAAGGTTCAATCGCTGGTTGTATCAATGCTGTAACTGAGATGGGTCTTAAGGACAAAGTTAAGCTGGTCGGTTTCGACTCAGGTAAGATTCTGCTCGACGCTATCAAAGACGGCACAGTTGCCGGCGCAGTTTCACAGGATCCATACGCTATCGGTTACGAAGCAGTTAAGGCTGCAGTCATGGCTATCAATGGCGAAGAAGTTCCTGAAATGATCGACACTGGCTTCCGTTGGTATACAGCTGATGACCTCGAAGATCCTGAACTGCAGGTCATCCTGTACGAATAAGACATAATTTCGAGTCATAATTCTGGCCAACCTAAATGACTCTTAGCTGCCTGGCAGCTGAAAATTGAAGGACTGCTGATGGAAGTAATTTCACAGCAGTCCTTTTTTAGTATTAATGCTATTTTCGCTGTCTGAACTATCGGCCTGGCTTCAGCCGCGTCTCAGCATTGTATTCACGCGCCTGTACTCTCTAGGGCTATATTCCATTTTTTGCTTAAACACACGCGAGAAATAAAACTCATCATCATAGCCCATAGCCGCAGCTATTTCTGAGATCGTGCGATTAGTCAGCAGTAGCTTGAGCGAGGCCTGTTGAATCAAGCGGCCCTGTATATACTGATTAAGAGTGATGCCATGAGCCTGTCGGAATTTGCGCCGCATTGTCTCATAGGACATTTCAAGCGCTTCACAAACGCTGCGAGCGGACAAGCGTGCGGAGAGATTTTTCTCAATATAGGCGTAGATGTGCCGATACTCACCGGCAAGCAGCATTCTTGGACCAAGATCGGGCAGCTCATCGCGGATGAATGAGGCGATCGTTTCATAAGCGATGCCCTTGAGCGCCAACAAATCAGGCAGCTGGCCACTCTGATACATACTGAGGATCGCGCTAAGCTTGTCTTGTGCCAACGGCAAACGGAAACAGCGGTCGATTCCCTCCAGAATCTCGGAGTTAGCATAACGCAGCGAAAAGTGAAAATAGAACTTCTCGATCCGCTCACGAGTACGGAGATTAACCTTGGTATAGGGAGGTATCAAATACATATATCCCGGTTCGAGATCCATTCGACCATCGTCCGTTTCCAGCCAGCCATGATCGGCGATCATATAATATATCCTGCCAAAAGGCGACATGACGTCAAATTGATTCCACTGTTGATTGCCGATGAAATGTCCATGGTCAAGCAGTTCAAGCGCCAGCCTGTTCAGATGCATCGTAAGCTGCTGATTACGCTCGATCCCACGGCTGTCCCTATGGAAGTCCGGCATATCTCTGATTTCCATATTATCCATATGATCACCGCCTTATCTCAAACCGTATATTCCATGATTATACCAAATTATCCATGTATATATGGCTAGATATCTTTACAATTAATAGTAGGGCAGTTTATTGATTGTCCGCAAACTGGCTACTCTCTGTCTAGGCATCATAGTGATGTCTGCAGAAACAGATTTTAGGAGGTTTAATATGCCACAAGTTAAGAATGAACCTGTCAACCGCCTGATAGGCCGTATGCCAAAAATCGGTATCCGTCCCTGTATCGATGGACGCCGCCGCGGTGTTCGTGAATCACTCGAAGAACGTACCATGAATATGGCCAAGATCGCAGCTGATCTGATCAGCAGCAATCTCAGACATGCCAACGGCCTGCCTGTGGAATGTGTTATCGCTGATACCTGCATCGGCGGCGTAGCCGAAGCAGCCATGTGCGAGGATAAATTCGCAGCTGAGAATGTAACTGCTACTCTCTCTGTAACACCTTGCTGGTGCTATGGTCTTGAGACAATGGATATGAATCCTCTGACGATCAAGGCTGTCTGGGGCTTCAATGGTACAGAGCGTCCCGGCGCCGTTTATCTGGCCGCTGTTATGTCAGCACACGCACAGCGCAAGCTGCCGGCTTTTTCCATTTATGGCCGTGATGTGCAGGATAGTGATGATACCAGCGTACCCGATGATGTAAAAGAGAAGCTCCTGTTATGGGCCAAGGCCGCTCTGGCTGCCGGTACTATGAAGGGTAAATCATATGTTAATATCGGCGGCACCTGTATGGGTATTGCCGGTTCTTATATCGACGCTCAGATGTTCCAGGAATATTTCGGTCTGCGTACCGAGTGGCTGGACCAGGTTGAGATCGAGCGCCGCATAGTTAATAACATCTTCGATCAGGAAGAGTTTGAGAAGGCTGTTGCCTGGCGTGAAGAGTATTGCAAGGAGGGCTGGGATAAAAACGACGGCAGCCCTTATCAGCACACCCGCGAGCAGAAGGATGAGGAATGGCTGCGCGTAGTTAAGCAGACACTTATTATCCGCGATATCATGATCGGCAACCCGAAGCTGGCTGAGCTTGGTTTCGAAGAAGAAGCCTGCGGCCGCAACGCCATCGTTGGCGGTGTTCAGGGACAGCGTCAGTGGACCGATCATTTCCCGAACCACGATTTCACAGAGGCTATTCTTAACTCATCCTATGACTGGAATGGTATCCGTGAGCCAATGATCCTGGCTACTGAGAATGATACATTGAACGGCTTGTCCATGCTGCTGGGTCATCTGGTAGCTGACAGTGCTTCTGTTTTCGCTGACGTCCGCACATATTGGAGCCCGGACGCGATCGAACGTGTAACCGGCTGGAAGCCTGAGGGTGCCGCTTCTGATGGATTCATTCATCTGATCAATTCCGGTGCAGCTTCACTAGATGGCTGCGGTAAGATGCAGGACGCAGACGGCAAACCAGTTATGAAGCCCTTCTGGGAGGTTACCAGTGAGGATGCCGACGCTTGTCTGGCAGCAACACAGTGGTGCCCGGCCGACAACGGTTATTTCCGTGGCGGCGGCTATTCATCGATGTTCGAGACCCAGGCTGAGATGCCTGTTACCATGGTTCGTATCAATAAGATCGAGGGCCTGGGTCCTGTTCTGCAGATCGCTGAGGGGTATACCACAGTTCTGCCAGATCATGTCAACCAGACATTGCAGCAGAGAACTGATCCGACCTGGCCGACGACCTGGTTTGTCCCCCGCACAACAGGCGAGGGCGCCTTCAAGGATGTCTACAGCGTAATGGCCAACTGGGGCGCCAATCACGGCTCCTTCAACTATGGCCATATCGGCGATAAGCTGATCACTCTTGCAAGCATGCTGCGTATGCCTGTTGCTATGCACAATGTCCCGGCTGATCGCATCTATCGTCCACATGCCTGGGCCGCTTTCGGTACAGTTGAAGCAGAGAGCGCTGACTATCGCGCCTGCGAGACATACGGTCCTCTGTTCGGCTGATAACTGATCTAGCTATTCCATGGCTGGTCCGGCGGTCAGTCATGTCACTGTCAGCATGTGCAAGCGCAAGAAGCATTTGATGATAACAGTATAATCTTGATCGACTAAATTTAAGAACCGTTTTCTCCCTGTTTTGAGTCTTTTCAGGGTAGGAGACGGTTCTTTTTGTTATAATAATCAGGTATGTACAATCTTAGTTTTTAGACATCATTTCGCAAATTCAAAAATGGGAGGGATTAATTTGGATTTTTCCACTATCGCCAACTCCGGATTCATGTATACACTTGGAGCGGCAGTTGCTCTTTTTATCACGCTGCTCTCCGTAGCATTCCTGGCAAAAGCCTGGCGCGCCGGTATCAGCAAGGGTATCGACAGAGCACTCATGCGCAAGGTCATCCGTTCAAGCGCGGTCTTCACGATCGTACCCTCGATCGCTATTCTCCTGGGACTTATAACTATGGCAGGAGGTTTAGGCGTACCGCTGCCCTGGATGCGTCTCAGCGTCATTGGCTCAGTTCAATATGAGCTGATAGCAGCAGACAGTGCTGCCAAGGCAGCCGGTCTATCCGAGTTATTACTTCGCAACATGACGCCCGAGGTCTTCGCATCGATCGCGATCGTCATGACGATCTGCATTCTGGCCGGACCTCTCTTCAATATATTTTTCCTCAAGGGCTATCTCGGCAAGGTAAAAAACATGCAGCAGAAGGACAACACCTGGGGCAAGCTGGTTGTTGCATCTCTGTTCATGGGTATGATCTGCACCTTCCTCGGCAATCCGATCATTACGATCAGGCAAGCTCCGCGCGCCGGGTGGATCGCGATGCTCGTAATGGTAGTAGCAGCCGCGGTCTACGCGATCTGTGACTATCTGGTTCAGAACAAGAAGCAGAAATGGCTGGATGGCTTCATGCTGCCGATCAGTATGATCGCAGGTATGGTAACCGCTGGCTTTATCGGCTGAGAGGAGGAGACATAAATGACTGAAATTAATTCAACCGCTTCAATAAATAGCGAGCTCAGAAGCGCATATAGCGAGAGCATACATTTTTTCGGCCGCCTCTGGACGGGACTGGCAGTATTGCTGCTGCTGGCGATTCCTCTGGCGTTCTGTGTTTATTATCAGGTGCTGCCGGATGGCGGCGCGATCATCGCCGGATTGTTGCGAGTCGCGGTCATCTATTTACCCATCGGTGCGATCGAGGCTATAACCTTCGGCCCGATGCTTGGCGGCGGCGCTTCCTACCTGGCCTTCATTACAGGTAATCTGACTAATTTGAAGATTCCCTGCGCCATCAGCGCTTTGGAGCAGGCCAAGGTCGAATCCGGCAGCGAAGAGGCAGATATTCTGTCGACACTTTCTGTCGCAGCCTCGGCGCTGGTCACCAATCTGATCCTCATCCTAGGCGTGTTGATGCTGATACCATTAACACCAATATTACAGTCACCAGTACTGGCGCCGGCTTTTGCCAATGTGGTGCCTGCGCTCTTCGGCGCGTTGGGCTATATGTTTATTTCGCGCAACTGGAAGCTGGCAATAATGCCGCTGGCATTCATCCTGATTCTGTTTATCGTGCTGCCGGTTGATCTGGCCAACACGATCAGCGGCGGTTTGATTCCGGTAACCGTTCTTATCACGATCGCCGGTGCGAGATTCCTCTACAAGAAGAAGCTGGTCTGATCAATTGATCGCAGCGGAGAAAATATATTGGCAAAAGGAGTGCTTAGGGCAATGAGTGGTGATAGAGAAAACAGAATATACAGCGAGTTATTAGAGCGAACAGCCTCTGATCATTTGGCTGAGATGATCCGCTGCCGGACCATTTCAATTGAGAGCGGCGGCAGTAGAGATGAATTCGAAAAGCTGCAGACATTGCTTAGCAGAATCTATCCTGAAACATTCGCAGCCTGTGAGCTGATCAGAGTCGAAGAGCTGACACTGATACTTCGTTGGGCGGGACATGATCGACAGGCTGCACCGGTCGTCCTGATGGCTCATCAGGATGTTGTTGAAGCTACCGGTAATTGGACGCATGAAGCATTCAGCGGTGATATAGCTGACGGTTATGTCTGGGGACGTGGCGCTATCGATGACAAGGGCTGCCTCTGTTCTGTATTGGAGGCGGTAGAGAGACTCATGATCGCCGGGCACAAGCCCCGGACTGATATTCTGATCGTAATGTCGCATAACGAGGAGCCAATGGGCAATGGCGCACCGGCGGTCGTCGAATGGCTGCGCGAGCGTGGCATTGTACCCGCGATGGTTCTCGATGAGGGCGGCGCGATAGTTGATGCTGTGCTTCCCGGTGTGAAGGGCTCAACAGCCATGATCGGAACTGGCGAGAAGGGCTATATCAATGTACGCTTCACGGCCAGGTCACGCGGCGGACATGCCAGCACACCGCCGTTAAGCTCGCCGCTGGGCCGGCTTGCTGCAATGATCGATATTATTGAGAAGAAACCGCCTTTTCCGGCCAGACTTGATCCTGTTGTTAAGGATCTATTCAGGCGGATGGCACCGCACATGTCTGGCGCTCTGAAATTTGTTTTTGGTAATCTCTGGCTGACAGCACCGATCCTGCCGCGTCTGCTTGCGAAAATGGGAGGCGAGGCCAGAGCACTCGTGATGACGACCTGCGCTTTTACAATGGCAAAAGGCAGCGGCGCGCCAAATGTCATGCCGGAGCAGGCTGAGGTCACAGCAAATCTTAGGGTCGCTGTACACCAGACAGTCGATGAGGTTATGGGACAGCTGCGTGAGATCGCGGCTCGCTTCGATATTGAATGTGAGCAGATCTATGCTCATGAGCCTACTGCCGGCCGTCTGCTTGATAACGCTCAGGCCAAGCATCTTACTAATGTGATCGAACAGATATATGATGGCGTCAGCTGCGCTCCATATTTGATGCTGGCAGCAAGTGACTCACATCATTTCAGCGCCCTTACAGATAATGTATTTAAGTTTACTCCCTTTCACCTGACCAAGGAGCTGCGCGGCAGCATTCATGGCATCGACGAGAAGCTGCCGACAGCCGAGCTGGCCAGAGCAGTCGTGTTTTACGAAGAGCTTATCAGGAGCTTGCCTTCTTTTTGATATCTATCAAGCGGGCACCGTCCTGGAAGAAGAAGCGGCAGCCAAGAATCAGGAAGGTTATAATCGTCAGAGAGAGGCTGCCCATAATTGTCAGCATGATGCCTATCTGATAACGTATAGCAGTGGTCGGCAGTGTACCTGACAAAATTTGTCCTGTCATCATACCGGGAAGTGAAATAATACCCATGCCAACCATTGAGTTGATGGTCGGCAGAAGCGCGGTGTCGAAGGCCTGATTGGTCAGTGGTCGGGTTGCCTCTCTTGGTATCGCGCCCAGCATCAGGCTGTTTTCGATCATATCTCTTTTGCTGTACATATCTCCATAGAGACGGTTAAGCGCCAATGTGATTCCTGTCATAGAATTACCAATGACCATACCACTTATCGGTATCAGGTACTGGGGATTATACCAGGGCCTGATACCTACGATGATTATTACAAACAGAAGCGCTGAAAACAGACTCCCGCCAAACAGAGCGGAAGCAACAAGTATTTTCATTTTACTGGACATCATATAAGGAACCCGTTTATAAACATTGGCGGTCGCGAAGCTCAGCATGATCAGCAGCATCAAAGAACTCAGCCACCATTTGGGATTCTCGAAGATATAGAGCAGCCACCAGCCCATCAGCATAAGCTGAACAGTCATGCGCACAGAAGCGATCAGTATCAGCTTCTCGCGCTTAATACCGCGCCAACGAACGATCAACAGCAGTATGATCACAAAAATGTAGGCAATAGACAATTGCAGCAAAGATAGATCGATCACATCATTCATACTATCTTCCCCCCATCCATTGAGATAAGCTGCTGAGCATATTCCTCAGCCAGCTCGACCGCATGTGTCACCATGATCAACTGCTTGTTATTCTCCCGGATCCAGCTGACAATACTATCCATGATCCGCTTTTCATTTGCAGGATCAAGCGCCGCGCTCGGCTCATCGAGCAGATAGACAGGTGAGTCCAGAAGAATGACTCTGCCCAGGCTTATACGCTGTTTCTCGCCACCTGATAATCTCGAGGTATCATCGTCAAGCTTCAGCTTAAGATACATTCGGTCCAAAACTTCCTGCAGCTTAATGTCCTCCGGTATCTCACGATGCTGAAACTTAAGCCCAGCAAGCAAATTGTCACGTACTGTGCCTTCATATATAACCGGGGTCTGGGGCAGCATAGTCACTTCACGGCGAAGCTCAACAGCCGCTATCACACTGACATCGGTCTTATTATAGTAGACAGCACCGCTATCAGGCTGCTCCATTTTGTTCAGCATTCTAAGCAAGGTTGATTTACCGCAGCCTGAAGGACCGATCAAACATACTATAGGATCAACCATGCTGACACGCTTGATATCAAGAATATTCTTAAACTTAAGATCAATTACATCAAACAATTCGTTATCTCCTTATCTTCTTAAAATCTACGGGGTGAGATCTCCACGAAATACTGCCTGGAAGACCAAAGAGGCTGAACCATATAGAGGCGCTTTTTCCATGTGCTGAGCCAGACTGATCTTAACACTGCGTGCTTTCTTCTGAAAAATGCCCTTGTTGACTTCGTTCTCAAGCTCTAAGATCTGCTCTGCAATCAGTATAGCTCCCTCATGTCCCAGCAAAATAATATCCGGGTCGAAAATATTGACAAGATTGATCAGGCCAGTCTGCAATGCCCGCATATAATCCGGCAGCCACTTGTCACGAAACTCTTCATCCCGGCTACCGTTCATAAGCGCTTCAAGACTGCTGACCTTCATCTTGTCGAACAAAACGGGCAGACTGATGTATGTCTCAAGACAGCCGCGGCGCCCGCAATGGCAGTCAGGACCATCCATCTGAATGCTCATATGTCCTACCTCTCCACCATAGCCATCGCTGCCCTGGAAGATACGTCCATAGGCGATAACACCGGCACCGATACCGTTGGTCAGACCTATATACAAGCAATGCTGCTGTCCGCGCGCGGCACCATAAAGGTGCTCTGCCCAGGCGGCAGCGTTCATGTCATTATCCAGCCAGACCGGCAGATCAAAAGCGCCGCTGACCATAGCCTGCAGATCGACCATTTCCAGGCCGTAAAAATTAGGCGGATCAAGCAAAATACCATGCTTAACATCAAGTGGACCGATCGAACATAAGCCGGCACCAATTATTATTAAACGCGACAGCTCATCGCTCAACGTTTTTCGTATAAGCTTAGCCATACTGGCAAAAGTCTCGTCCAATATTCGTTTGTTTTCTTGTGGTTCATTGTCCTGTGACATAGCTAGGTCAAGCTTCCAGGACTTATAAATATGACCGGTTATATCTGCGATCACAGCTTGTAAAGCATCCCTGGATAGGTATATGCCTAAGGCGGCAAACTTATCCGCCTGAATACGAAGCTCCAAAGATTTCCTGCCGGCTGTTCGACCCGCCTCCGACTGTTCTTCTATTTTCGGCTCAGCTCTCTCAGTTTCTATAAGAAATTTCTCTTCAAGAAGCTCAGATACGATATTACTTATCGCCATCTTACTAAGGCCAAGATATCTGGTCAGATCAGACCTTGTTGCTGATTTGTTGAGAGCCAGATAACGGAAAACACTGGCCCTGTTAGCGTTCCTGATATACTGCAGGTTTTTTGCTTTTCTACCATGATTGTTTCTTGTCATAAAACACCCTCGTTCTACTGCTGACAAATTGATCCATCAGGTTCTATCATAACAAAACATTTAATTTTTTGCTCTTATAATAATAGCATAGAGCATACATATCTTTAGTTTATTGTAAACACTATTTACAAATATATTTGGCGATGGTACTATTAAGCTGTCGCATTGATTAATTATTGAGGAGAATTTTAATGAGCAACAAACCACTAATAGCCGTTTTTGGTGGCGGAAATATCGGCAGAGGCTTCATTGGCCAGTTATTTGTACAGGCAAATTATGATGTGGTTTTCATAGATGCCGCTAAGTTTTTGGTAGATGAGCTCAATAGAGTCAAATACTATAATTTGCAGCTTGTGAGCAATGAGAGTGAACAGGTTCTGCGGCTAGGTCCGGTCAGCGCCTGCCTGATCTCTGATGTGCAGCAGGTAAACAGCATAATCGCACAAGCTGATATCATGGCTACGGCGGTCGGTGTTCCTATATTACCGCATATCGCTTCAACTCTCGCTGGTGGAATCAAAGCCAGAAGAGCTACCGGTAATCTCAAGGAGCTTGATATTCTTGTCTGCGAGAACAAGCTTGGAGCAGGTGAATATCTTAAGTCTCTGATTCTTGAGGCCGATCCGGAGCTTGAAATGATGCTTAACAGCAAGGTAGGTTTTGTTGAAACCTCTATCGGCAGAATGGTACCAGTACTCAGCGATCAGGACAGATCACAAGATCCTTTGCTGATCAGAAGCGAACCATATTCTGAGCTGCCGGTCGATGCCGCAGGTTTTCGCGGTCAAATCCCTGAAATCAAGGCACTTCAGCCATTTACACCATTTCACTTCTATCATGAGCGCAAGCTTTTCATACATAATATGGGGCATGCTTCCACAGCCTACCTTGGCTGGCTCGCAGGAGCAAAAACAATTGATGAAGCTATTTCAGATCCACGGCTGCGTGGTCTTGTCGAAGAAATAATGAGACAATCCGGCCGGGCGTTATCAACAAAATATAAGGTTGATTATGCACAGCTTGAAAATCACATTCAGGATCTGCTGTCTCGCTTTGCCAATAAGAAGCTCGGCGACACCGTTGCCAGAGTAGGACGTGACCCGCTTCGCAAGCTGGACGCTAATGATCGTCTTGCCAGCGCGCTGAGGCTGATCGTCGAAAATCAAGAAGAGCCAAATCAGCTTGCGAACGTTATTGCAGCCGCACTTCTATTTTCACCAGAGGGTGATCCGACAGCTCCTGAACTGCGAATTATGCTTGAGCAACAGGGAATAGATGCGTTGCTTGTGAATCACTGCGGTTTAGGCGATACTAGGTATGACAGGTGGCGTCGCCAGATCGCCGCGCAGACAGCACTGCTGATGTCTATTTTTCCGGAGCTCTATTAACAATAATCAAGTAATTTGAGTAGTAAGTAATAACAAGTCATAAGGAGGCCTGGAAATGCCAGACAACACAACCTCGTCCTCAAGTGAACCACTTGAAAACAGTCCTGATATTATTGTTGCCGGTCATATATGCCTCGACCTGCTGCCGACCTTTGATAAGAAGCAGTCAACTTCTTTGGCTGAGATTTTTGTGCCGGGCAAGCTAAACCATGTTGGCGAGTCGGTTCTCTCAAGTGGCGGCACTGTATCAAATACAGGTATCGCACTGAGGCAGCTTGGATTTTCGACTGGTCTGATGGCCAAGATCGGTGATGATCTGTTCGGACAGGGTTTGCTGAAAATTCTCGAGGACTTCAGCAGCGGCCTTCAGCTGATAGTGGATTCAGCCAGCAGCACATCATATTCTTATGTGATCGCGCCTCCAGGTGTGGATAGAGTCTTCCTGCATCATCCAGGTGCCAACGATACCTTCTGCAGTCAGGATCTGGATTATGAGAGCATCGCCAGATCCAGGCTTTTTCACTTTGGTTATCCGCCACTGATGAAACGCATGTACGAAGATGGCGGCATCGATTTGGCAGCTATGCTGAAGCAGGTCCGAGCAACAGGCGTAACTACATCTCTTGATATGGCCTATCCGGATCCAGATTCACCTGCCGGCCGTGCTGACTGGATGCAGGTGCTGGAGAACGCTTTGCCATATACAGATATTTTCCTGCCGAGTCTGGAGGAGCTGTTATATATGCTGGACCGTCAGGAATTCAATCGCCTGGTGGCAGCTGGTCATGAAACGGGCAAAAGCTTCATCTCCTTATTTGATATGAACAAACTGCCTCAGCTGGCAGATCAGATTCTTGATCTGGGCTGTGCTGTGGTTGTAATCAAGCTTGGTTACAAAGGTCTGTTTATCAAGACTTCAGATGCCGAGCGTATGGCAGCTGTGGGCAAAGCCGCGCCGGCGTCACTTGCTGACTGGACTGACAACTGCTGGTTCGCGCCCAGCTTCCTGGTCAAGGAGATCGCTTCTACAACAGGCGCAGGCGATGCCAGTATCGCTGGTTTTCTTGCCGGACTATTATCTGGTCAGTCATCATGGCGATCGCTGCAGCTTGCCTGCGGTGCCGCGGCGCAGAAAATTCAGGTCAGAAGATCCTTCGGCGGAATCGACAATGTGGAGGCTCTAATTGAAAAAATAACAAGCTGGCCACATGAGCAAATAGATGATATTCCAGCCAGCTGGAGCTTCGATAGCGATAAGCGCATCTGGCGTATCTGATCAAAAAGCAAATAACACTGGCAAAAGCCGCCCGCTCCCCAAACAATAAACTGGGAAGGGGACGGCTTTTGCAATTGTATTCTTATACTTATCTAAGTGATTATTTGCTCAGACCTTGCTGCTGCGGTTCTTCTTAACGTTGTCTACATAAACAGCGATCAGAATAACAACACCCTTGACGATATACTGCCAGAAGCTGTTGACGTTCAAAAGATTAAGTCCGTTGTTCAGTACGCCGATGACAAGACCACCGATGACGGTGCCGCCGATCTTACCGACACCACCACTCATGCTGGTTCCGCCTAGTACGACCGCTGCGATGGCATCCATTTCAGCGCCGTCACCAGCCGTCGGCTGGCCGGAGAACATACGCGATGCCAGAACTACGCCGGCAACGCCTGCGAGGAATCCACTGAAGGCATATGCGAAGAAGAGGACCTTGCCAGTTTTGATACCGGAGAAATTGGCAGCCTGCCGGTTGCCGCCGACCGCATAGATATGACGGCCTAGCTTACTGCGGTTCATTATAAGGTACGATATGAAGAGAATTACCACAAGATAGATAACCGGTGTAGGTATTTTACTGACGTAGCCTGCACCGATGAAGTTAAAGTCGTCGGACATAACACGAATCGGCTGCCCTCCTGTATAGACATAGGCTGCGCCACGTGCGATGTTCATAGTTGAAAGCGTGACGATAAAAGGAGGAATACTGGTCTTGGATACGACCAGTCCGTTGAAGGCACCTACAGCCAGACCGGTTAACAAACCAGCGATCAGTGCCAGCGGTACCGGTACATTGTTGAAGGCTATAAGGCCGCCGGTTACAACACCGGAAAAAGCGATCGTCGAACCAACAGAAAGATCAATACCGCCAAGTATGATGATCATGGTCATCGGCAGTGCCAGATATAGGTTGGTAGACAACTGGCGTAGAACATTCAACAGATTTTTCGATGTAAGAAATACATCTGTTCTCCAGGTAAGGAATATACATAACAGCAGGAAGCCGATCAATATACCTAGGTTTTCTCTAAAAAATTGCAGGATCGATAGCAGTAAACGCATAACGAAGTTTTGCTTATAACCTGCTCTTGTTGCATTTTCAGCTGACATAGCGTGAACCTCCACTCATAATCATAAATTTTATCTCTCTTACATGGCCGAAGTAGCCAGATGCATTATCTTCTCCTGCGAGAGCTCTGCGCGATCAAGACAACCTGCTACAATGCCGTTGCTCATAACAACAACGCGATCGCTCATATTGATTACCTCAGGCAGCTCCGATGAGACCATGATAATTGAAACGCCTTGCTTGGCCAGTTCATTCATGATCGCATATATTTCTGCCTTGGCACCGACATCGACACCTCGTGTCGGTTCATCAAGAATCAATATATTCGGTGCTGTTGCCAGCCAGCGGCCAATAACTACCTTCTGCTGATTACCACCGCTGAGATTGCCGACCACCTGACTAAGACTGGGAGTTTTTATCGACATGTCATCAACATATTTCTGCGCGATATCAATTTCCTTCGAGGAGTTAACAAATACGCCATGCATAAACTCCTCAAGAACCTTAATGGTCGTATTGAACTGGACACTCTGCTGTAGGAAGAGTGCTTCCTCCTTACGGCTCTCCGGAACCAGTGCCAGGCCATTTTTCATCGCCTGCTGCGGATTCTTGATATCGACCTTCGTCCCGTTTATCTGTATTTCACCTGATTCAATTGGATCTATTCCAAACAGACAACGCATGACCTCGCTGCGGCCAGCACCGACCAGACCAGCAAAACCAAGTATTTCGCCCTTTTTTAAGTCAAAGTTAATATTTTTTAAAAAATCACCACTACTAAGGTCCTTGACTTCCAACACTGTTTCATCGATCGCTGAATATGTCCTGGTATAGTAGTTTGTGAGCTCACGTCCGACCATCATAGAGATCAACTCTGCATTGTCAGTCTCTTTTGTCACCTTGGTACCAACATACTCGCCATCTCTCATAACAGTAACACGATCAGATATCGTGTTGAGCTCGGACATACGGTGAGAAATGTATATGATACCAACACCCTCTGATTTGAGTCGTCGGATCGTGTCAAAGAGATAATCGACCTCTTTGTCAGACAGTGAAGATGTAGGCTCATCCATAACCAGAATCCTGGAGTTGAAGGAAATCGCCTTGATGATCTCAATCATCTGCTGGCTGGCTGTAGTAAGTTTACCGAGCCTTCTGTCAGCTCTTATATTTAGTCCGTAGGCATCCAGAAGCGCCTGAGCATCGCTGTTCATTTTGTCATAATCAACCATGCGCAGAGCGTTCAATGGCTCACGGCCAAGAAAAATATTCTCGGCTACAGTCATGTAGGGAACAAGCACCAGCTCCTGATGGATTATACTGATGCCGTTTTTGTGAGCATCTGAGACGTTAGCGATGTTTACTTGATTGCCATCGATGAAAATCTCACCCTGATCGATACTGTAAATTCCGCCAAGAACCTTGATCAGAGTTGATTTGCCTGCACCATTTTCACCTAGGAGAGCATGAACCTCGCCAGCACGCAGTTCGAAATCTACATTTCTCAAAGCATATACGCCGGGGAACTGCTTATGGATGTTTTTCATTTGAAGAAGGACTGAATTCTCCAAAGATGCACCTTCTTTCCTCTTGCTTTGTTTACGACGTTTCCATTTTTTTCAATACGGAAGCGTTCTATCCGTCTGAATGTCGGATAAAACGCTCCGTACGATACTATCTCAGCTAATTACAGTGTAAGTTTGCAGGATAGTCATAACTTGCTTGGTTTCAGGTCAGAATTACTGCCAACCGTCAGTACCGTACTGATCTACATTGTCTGCGTTGATCAGGAAGGTAGGAACTGGTGTTCTCTCTTCATAAGACTCACCCTTAAGTACCTGGTAAGCTACGTCAACTGACATCTCACCGATAGATATTGGTGACTGTGCGCCTGAACCAGCGAACTGTCCGCCTGTTGCGATCTCAGCCTTGGCCTCAGGAGAACCGTCAACACCATAGATGAGAACGTCTGTCATATCTGCTGCTTTGCAAGCTGCAAGAGCACCAAGTGCTGTAGGATCATTACCGCCCATGATGGCTAGAATTTCTGGATTTGCCTGGAGGATATCCTCGGTGATTTCCAGTGATGTCTGGAGATCGCCCTTAGCATCCTGCTGAGCAACGATTTCGAAGTTTTTGCCTTCGATAGCTTCCATGAAGCCAGCGATACGGTCATTGATAGAGTTCATTGTAGGTGAATCGAGAACAACGATCTTGCCGCCCTCCGGGAAACGCTTTACGAGGTCTTCGCCACAGACGAAACCAGCGTTCTTATTGTCTGAACCAACATAAGCTGTAACGAACTCCATGTCCTTGACCTCAGTATCGAAGTTAATTACAGGAATCTCTTCAGCCTTGAGTGCTTCAAGAGCAGGACGGATGCCTTCCCAGTCAACCGGGTTAAGGAAGATAGCGTCGATACCCTGAGTGATCATATCTTCTACCTGGTTGATCTGCTTGGTTACATCCATAGCAGGATCTGTAGTGATCAGTGTATCGCCGTTAGCTTCAACCTTGTCACGGATAGATTTCTCAAGAATGATAAAGAAAGGATTGTTCATGGTCATACAGGTATAACCAAAGGTGTACTGCTCATCGCCGCCAGCGGCCTCAGTTGTGGTCTCTTCACCACCAGCTGCTTCGGTTGTTGTTTCTGCAGGTGCTGCTGTAGTAGTGGTTGTTGTATCGCTGTCGCCACAGGCTGCCAGAGATACGAGCATAGCAACTGCAATCAGAAGTGCAATGTACTTTTTCATGTCTTTTCCTCCTTCAAATTTCAGATTTTATTGTACCTGTTGTGTATTATGCACAATTTTCAGAGGATGTGTAACTGTAATGTGTCACTTATTTCATATGACTTTTATCACAAACAAAATTACATTTATGACATACATTGTTTACAAAGTGATTCGCAACCATCAATCCTTGATGATTCTATCGAGATCCTTCTTCATATATTTGATTCCTTCTTTAACATCTAGATCACCTGCGACTATCTGATAAATCTGTTGATCCATAACTGCCTTGAGATTGGAAAACTTCTTGAAATGCGGATCAAGATAAGAGTTTTCGATAGCATCAGCCAAAAACACTGAGTCAACAGCCTTGCTCTCCAGGACCTCCGGATGATCGGATCTGTATATTCTGTCAACCATATGACGTTGAGCTGGCAGAGCATAGGTCTCATTCCATATCAGTTCCTGCGATTCCTCATCAGTGGTCATAAATTTCATGAAGTCAAATGCCAGCTGTTTATTATCTGAGCGCGAGCTCATGCCTAGCTGAACAGTATAGAGCCTTGATGATCTATAGCCATTAGGTCCTGCCGGCATCGGTACAGCTTCCCATTCGAAGTTCTCATATTTGAGTATTCTATATGGATAAGTTCCGTATGCTCTGTATTCAGGTAGCGAAAACATTTTAAACGCAATTTGACCGCGATCAAACATCGTTTCTCTTAATACTATGCCCAAGTTGAGCTGATGCAGACGCTTCATAAAATTTATAGTCTCTGCCAGATATTTGTCATTAAAGGCGATTCTGCTGCCATCATTGGGGAAGAGCTGGCGATCATTGGTATAGAAAGCATTCTCCCAGTCATAATCATATATGCCAAATTGATCGGGACGTCCGTCCTCATCGAGATCCTTGGTCACCTTAGCACTGATTTCATACAGGTCATCCCATGTCCAGTTATCATCGTCTATTACTATGTTTTCCTTCTCAAGCAGGGTTCTGTTCGCAACCATAAATGTCGGAGCAACAAGAAACGGTAGCGTGTATTGATTGCCATAGTATTGTCCCGCCTGCAATGCCCTCTGGTAGAAGCCGGACTCGTTGAAATTACTTGCAGTATTAATGTATGGTGTCAGATCCTCGAAAAGACCAATTGATGAATAGGTACTGAAGTCCTCTTCCAGAACCAGAAAAATGTCTGCCTCCTCACCTAAAAGAACCTTCTGGGCCAGCCATTCAGAATAATTACTGATCATCTGACCTGTAATATAGTTTATTTTGACATCCTGGTCTGCATATTGCTCCTCAAATTTCTCAGCGATCATATCGTATATTGTATAAGCGTTCTTTTGAGGCACATTCCAGCTGGTACCGGAATAAAGAGCGACATCAAGAACCATAGGCTGCCTCCGACTATGGTGGTCATAAGCAAATCCAACCGCTATAGATATCAGCAGCAAAACCAACAAAACAAAAGCCAGCAGTCTTTTGCCGGTGGCTAATCGTCTTATAGGTTCTAATAAATTCTTACCCTTAGTCATCAGCATCAATATCCTTCAGCATCAGGCTGGATTGCAGCGCGAATATAGCTATCTGTGTTCTATCGCGCAGATCAAGCTTTTTGAGTATCATGCTTATGTAATTTCGAACTGTGCCCTCACTGAAGTTAAGTTCACTTGTAATTTCCTTATTTGATAAACCTCTGCCGATCAGTTGAATGATCTTGATCTCATTTTTGGTTAGATCAGCTGATAATGAATCATCCTTAGCATTCGTTTGAGAGGATGGCATAGTTTTTACCAGCTTGCCAAACATTGAGAAAACCTTCTTGGCTATGTCCGGATCGACTGAAACACCCTGATTGTAAACCGTCTCGATCGCTTTTACCAAATCTCCTTTTGTGGTTCCCTTGAGCAGGAAGCCATCGGCGCCGTTTTTCAGGGCTTCGAATATATACTCGTCATCATCGAAGGTGGTCAGAACAATTATCTTAATTTCAGGATGCTGCTCCTTGATTATCTTGGTGCATTCAATACCGTCTATTTCCGGCATTCTGATATCCATCAGAATAACATCAGGTTTAAGCTCACGCGCCTGTTTAACAGCCTCGCGGCCATTCTCAGCCGTTCCCAGTACTTTGATTTCCACTTGTGCCGACAAAATCAGAGATAAACTCTCGCGGAACAACTCCTGATCATCAACGATCAAAATCTTAATCATATGCTTTCCCCCACCTTACAGGTACCTGTGCTTCCATTTTAAATCCCTGATCCTTCTCGGTATCGAACACGACAGATCCGCCAAGCA
>CAZHQX010000017.1:0-19091 GCA_964534195.1 uncultured Oscillospiraceae bacterium | reverse complement strand
TGGTGGGGGAAGGTGGATTCGAACCACCGAAGTCGTCGACAACAGATTTACAGTCTGCCCCCTTTGGCCGCTCGGGAATTCCCCCATATTGAATTGTGAAAATGGTGGGCCTTCAGGGACTTGAACCCCGGACCGACCGGTTATGAGCCGGTTGCTCTAACCAACTGAGCTAAAGGCCCCAATGAGCGTTTCTGTCTGCTTGCGGTACCCGACCGAAGCGACAAGGGAGATTATATATAACCCAACGATAAGTGTCAACCCATATTTCTGCCATTTTCAAAATTTATTTTATTGCCATTGGATACTAGCCTTCCGGCAGCTCGTTGACAAGCGATTTAAACAAATTACCTCTCTCCTCAAAATGTCGGAAGAAGTCAAAGCTTGTTCCTGCCGGAGTCAGTACAACAGCTTCTCCAGGTTTAGCCAACTCTCTTGCTTTGTCGACCGCATCAGCATATGAGCCGCATTTTACAATGCGTAGATGAGAGAGATCATAATCAGCTTGTTCAGCTTCCTGCTTCAGGTTATCCAGTATGAGATCAGAGTTTGCTCCGCAGAAAATAATCCGGTCACTGACTCTTAGTATAGCTTCACCAAGTCCCGTATAATTACATTTTTTGTCCTGCCCGCCCATAATAAGCACTGCCTTAACATTTTTATCAGCAAGAGCGTTCAGTGCTGCAATGCTTCTGCTCGGGCTGGTATCAATTGAGCTGTTATAGTATCTGACACCCTCAAGCTCGCGAACAAGCTCAAGACGATGCTCAACGCCGCCAAAAGTTGTTGCTACTTTTGTTATAGCATCGATATCGGCATATTGCCAAACAGCACTGATTGCAGCCAGATAATTCTCAACATTATGCTTACCGGGAATTAAGATCTCATCCTTACATATAATTTTCTCGCATTTGCCTTCTTGATTCCAACACAGACAATTTTCCTTCAATACTGCACCAGGCTCGGCAGTTGGATTTTTTCTGCTGAACCAGGAAACGAAGCCACGTGCCTCACTCGCACAGACAGCTGTTTCGTAATTATCGGCGTTCAATACTAAACGACCGTTAAAAGGCTGATACAAATAAATGTTCCTCTTAGCGTCAATATACTCTTGATAATCAGTATGTACATCAAGATGATTTGGTGAGATATTTGTAACTACCGCAATATCAGGACTCCTACGCATACTCATGAGCTGGAAGCTGGACAGTTCAATTACTACGGCATCATCTGGCTCAATCGTATCGATCCGGTCAAGGAGCGGCGTACCGATATTCCCGCCCAGATGTACACGCAAGCCAGCCTCTTTAAGCATAAGACTGATCAACGTGGTAGTTGTTGTCTTGCCATCACTGCCGGTAACAGCCCAGATCTTAGCCGGACATAGCTCCATGAAAACTTCCATTTCAGATGTGATCACAGCTCCTCTTGTTCTCTCCGCAAGCAGCTGCGGTACATCACTTCTCATTTTGGGTGTCCTGAAAATAATATCAAAACCAATAAGATAGTTTAGATAATCAGGTCCTGTACTCCATTCAATATCTATTCCCTCATCGGCAAAAGCCTTGCGGCTGGCGGCCAGGACCGGGTCATCGTCCGGAAGCATATCAAAAGCTGTTATTCTAGCGCCTAGTGCGTAAATATATCTAATGAGCGGTCTGTTACTGATGCCTACACCAAGAACAGCAACTTTTTTACCTTTGATCATATTCTTAAAATCGTTCAACTTGTGATTCATTTTATTTCCACCTTATGAAGTATTGTATACAAGCACATATTATATCGCTTTCAAGGTCGGCGAACAAATAGTAATGTTGTAATAATCATAATGTTGTTTAATTGAAATTTTCTTCTGATATTTTTGAAAAACAGGGCTTGCTTTTTTATTTGCTCTGAGTTATTATAAACATCGTTCCGCGGGAATGGCGGAATTGGCAGACGCGCTAGCTTCAGGTGCTAGTAATCGCAAGGTTGTGCAGGTTCAAGTCCTGTTTCCCGCACCAAACGAAAACTCTTCAGCTAAGGCTGAGGGGTTTTTGTTATTGTCTGATTTTTCTGCTACAATTCGATTCAGTAACAAACGCTGGGATGGAGGCAAACTATCATGGATAAGACTCCTGATGAAAAACCTGTGATCAAGCTTGCTGCCCGTCTTCTGGCAGAGACAGTTTACAGGCATGGAGGGCTTGCTGGTAATAGTCTTGGCAGTGAGGCAGCTGAAGGGGTAAGACTACATTCAATTTATACAAGCTCCATGCAGGAGAAATACGGAGCTCGTATCGAGTCAGAGAAATCGCTAACGGCTGAATTTCAAACAGCAGATCACATATTGCAAATCAGCGGCCGTTGCGATCTGATTATTCATCCGGATAACTCAGCTCCCAATAAGCATGAAGCAGATCCGGCCGTCAGACCAGAAATAAATGGGAGCGTTGCCTCAAGTCAGACAAGCAATGGTATCATGCAAACTGACCGTTATGACGGCAGCATTATAACTATATCAGAGATAAAAACACATGCGCTTAAGCCACAGCAATTGCCACAGGGCGGTGATGAACTTCATTGGGCTCAGCTGATGATCTATGGCTGGATGTATTTTGTCCAGGCGAATTACTCTTATATGGATGAACTCCAACTGGAACTGATCTATTTATCAATTAATGATCGCAGCAGACAATATTGGCGAAAAAAAGTAAATTACAAAGCTCTTCTTGAATTTTTCACAAAAAGCTGTGAAGAGTATTTAAAAACTGCCGGGAACTGGCTTAAATGGCAAAAATTGAGAGATGAATCCGCGAAAACAGTCCAATTCCCCTATACGACTGTGAGGGCAGGTCAAAAAGAACTCATGAATGAGGTTCTGGCGGCAATTAAGCAAAACAGCGTTTTGTTCGCACAGGCGCCAACCGGAACTGGGAAAACAATGTCGACCCTATTCCCTGCAGTTAGAGCTCTAGGTCATCATCTGACTGATTACGTTTTTTACCTGACAGCGATGACCTCTACGCGCAGGGCTGCTGTTGCAGCCTTGGCTGATCTTAGGAAATGCGGCTTGCATATTCGCAGCATTGAGCTTCAGGCAAAAGAAAAATCGTGTCTTGAGCCATCGATCTACTGTGATACTACAATATGTCCTTATGCCATTATGTACTACAATAATCTGCCTGACGCTATTGCTTCTTTGCTCACAATAGAAGAGATAACTCCGGAAATAATTCAGGCAGCTGCCAAAAAATATCAGGTCTGTCCTTTTGAGCTATCTCTTGATATCTCTCTATTCTGTGATGTGATCATTTGTGATTATAATTATGCTTTTGATCCTCGAGTTAAGTTGGATCGTTTCTTCGGACAGCAGCCTCGCAGCAGCATGCTATTAGTTGACGAGGCTCATAATCTCCCTGCAAGATCGAGAGAAATGTTCAGTGCCGAGCTTGATGAAAAACTAATTGACGAAGCGCTTGAACTTCTGAAGCCATTGATGCCCAAACAAGGCAATTCCGAGGCAGAAGAAGGTGACATAGAAACAAAGCCTATTGAAGCTCATTCTAAGACAAAGGCAACCGTTTTTACAGGAGATCAGCGTATCCTCAATTATCTTTATTCGTCGCTTAAGCAGATCAAGGCATGGTTTGATCTGCTTAGACCTCAATTAAATGAGAGCAAACCAGAAGCTGGATTTGAACTCGTTGAGAAGGATTGCCGTGAACAGGACAGCATGAAATCGCCTGGGTTTATTGGCATGAGAAAGAGCCCGGCTAGTTTACTTGGAATGTTAGGACGCTGCCGATATTTTCTTAGCAGCTTCCTTGATGAGATATCTGAGACAGAATACAAAAAACCATTTCGCGACCTCATGTTCAGCCTTGCTTTTTTCACAAGAATTGCTGAACTGTTTGAGAAGGGCTTCCATATAACAACAGCCAGGCTGGAGAACAAAACTCATCAGTTGATCATCGAGCTGCTTTGTCTGGACGCAGCACCATTTCTAACAGATACATACTATTTAAAAAGACCGGTAGTCTTCTTCTCAGCTACATTGACACCAATGTCATACTATATTGGACTGCTCAACTGTAATGCTGCTGATGATCCTCCTGAACTGCTGAACCTGCCTTCTCCCTTCCCGGCTGAGAATATGCTGCTTCTGCTTCATACAAGCATATCTATGAAGTTTAAGGACCGTGATAATACCATGCAGGATCTGCTCGACCTTGTACTCTCTGTAGTCAGGCAGAAAATTGGTAATTATCTTCTATTTGTACCATCATATGCATATCTGCAGCGATTCAGAAAGATGCTTAAGATAATATCGCCTCAGGACATAGATTGTCTGCTGCAGATACCTGGGATGGATGATCAACTCAAGCAGAGATTCTTAAGCAGGTTTGATAAGCACGGAAATAAAACTCTGCTGGCAGTAGCTGTTATGGGTAGTTTTTTCAACGAAGGAATAGATCTTATGGGTGACAAGCTAAGTGGCGTCATAATAGCAGGCACTGGGATGCCAATGATATCGCCAGAACGCGAAATACTTCGTCAATACTATGACGCAGGTATTGGCAGCGGCTACGCCTATAGCTATATTTATCCCGGATTTAATAGAGTACAGCAGGCCGCAGGCAGAGTGATCCGGAGCGAAAATGATCGTGGTTTTGTGCTGCTGATCGACGAGCGTTATGAGAAATATGAGTATCAGCAATTATTCCCAAATGAATGGCAGCCGATTGAGTTGAAAGATCAAAATCAGGTCAGCACTGCTATCAGAGATTTTTGGCAGGACTCTTGATATCATTTGAACCATAGTATCTACAAATAAACCTTAGAATCTACAAATAGCCTTCAGTCCAAATCACGAAGCATGTCAAGCTTAGTATACTTTTTCTCCATCTGCATAGTTAGCCACCTATCGGCAAAGCTTATCACCTCATGTTTAATTTCTGGCGCGAGTGAAAAACTGAATAGCTTAGACAGAGGGCTGGTAAAAACATAATTCAGACAAGCCAAAGTCCCGGAAGATAACCACATAGACTGTCCTCTGGCATAATTCTGACAGCCATTGGCACAATAAGCCTTTGATTCTGAAAAGGAAAAAGTAGCAGGTGCTTCAAGCGGGCCGTGACATTTTCCGCAGGTTTCAATGGGAGGTTTCAGTCCAGCATATGACAATAATCTAAGCTGTGCTATATGAATTGACAATAGAGGCTCTTCTCCTCTACTTGTCTCATTTGCTGCTCTGGCCCAGAGCTCATAAGCAATTCGGTCAGGCAGGTCGTCTTTTAGAAGATCAATAAACACTTCTGCCAGGTGAGCCGCACAGATCAGCCTGTATATATCCTGATGAAGTCCTTGAAAAGACTCATCAAGCTCAGCTGAATCTACAGTATACCTGCCTCTATGCTGAAAGAGCTGAAACTGTGACAAGGCGAAGATCTGAGTTGAAGCCAGGAGAGGACTCTTCTGCCTTCTTGCGCCTCGGGCAGCAGCAGTGATCAAACCATGATCAGCTGTCAGCACGCTAATCAGCCTGTCAGCATCTCCAACAGGCTGATCACGTAATACAAAACCGCGAACATTAATATGACTCATTTTATCAAAACAAAATTATTGATTACGACTGTCATAACCAAGATCATTAAGGATTCCCTTGCGGTTGCGCCAATCCTCACGAACCTTGACAAACAACTGCAGGTAGCAGGAGCAGCCCAGCATTTCCTCAATCTGTTTGCGTGCTGCACTGCCGATATCTTTTATTTTCTGACCCTGATGACCAATTATAATACCCTTATGTGTTGATCGCTCACAGAGGATGGCTGCATTTATAGAAACATGCTTACGTTCCTCAGGATCATTCTCATCGAATATCTCTTCAAACGATTCGATGGCCACTGCTGTTCCATGAGGTATTTCCTCATGTGTTAAACGCAGGATCTGCTCCCTGATCAGTTCGGCTGTCAACATTCGCTCTGTTTGATCTGTATATGAGTCCTCAGGAAAATAACGCGGCCCCTCAGGCAGCAGCTTTTTGATTTCAGCAACCAAAACATCAACACCATCACCGGTTTTCGCTGATACAGGAATCATCGCCGCAAAAGGATAAGTACTGGCAAAAGCCTCGAGCAGCGGGAGCATGCCTTCTTTTACCGCGATATCAACCTTGTTAATCACTAATATGACCTGTTTTTTGAATTGCGATGCCATCTCAAGTATCTTCTTTTCAAGCAGACCTACTCTCGGTTCAAAACCAGCTTCAATCAGCAACAGTACAACATCAGTTTCAGCCATGGCATGCCTGGCTGAAGATACCATATAATCACCCAGACGAGTTTTCGGCTGATGCATGCCTGGTGTATCCAAAAATACTATCTGAGCTTGTTCATCATCATAAACAGCTCTTATGACATTACGTGTTGTTTGCGGTTTTGGAGATGTAATCGCTAATCTGGCACCTGATAAGTGATTGAGCAAAGTAGATTTGCCGACATTCGGCCTGCCGATAAGTGTTACAAAACCAGAACGAAAACCAATTTCTTCCATAATTTCCCCCTATAGGTTGATTGTTGACTGAAGCATTTGCGTTCACCTTGTTATCTGCATAAGCTCCACTATTGTATCCTGTCTCTTATTCATTATACTCTCATCTGATGCCTCAATATGATCATAGCCCAGTAAATGCAGCACTGAATGAACACATAGGAAAACTACCTCCCGTTCCCTGCTATGTCCATACTCTTCAGCCTGCTTATAAGCTTGATCAAGATTGATGATTACATCTCCAAGGAATAGAATCCTGGAAGTATCTGACTGATCAAAATCAGCAGACTCAAGATCTTGCTGAAGCTTGCCATCCTTCATTTCCAACATGGGAAAAGACAACACATCTGTCGTTTTATCGATATCTCTGTACTCTCTGTTTAACTGGCGAATTGTTCTTGGTCCGACGAAGCTGACGGAAACCTGCAGGATGATGTCATCCTTTTGCCATTGCTTGCAGATTTCTTCATCAGCAAAAATCACCGCGACCGATCTGTCAATCAACATCTTGAGATCTTTGATAGTGTATTTACTTTGACGGTTGTTGTACTGTACGCTCTTCAGGATACTTCACCCTCTCATGGAAATGCCCTGCATAGACCTGCAGGAAGGATTTTACAAGATCTTCTACATCCTGATAGGACAAGCCTGACTTAACCAGCTGGTCCTGATCATTTTTACCTTTGATAATCTTTCTGATAAGTGCCTCAAGCTCGTCAAGTTTATTGACTCCTGTTGACTTAACAGCTGCTTCAACTGAGTCAGCCAGCATAACGATTGCCGATTCGCGGCTGCTTGGTGTCGGACAATGATATTTAAATCTGTTGGGATCTGGTTCTTCCAAATGTTTTTCTTCAGCTATTTTTTTAGCCTTGTGGTAGAAATAGGCCTGAGATGATGAACCGTGATGTTCATGTATTATCTTCAAGATCGGAGCCGGTAGCCTGTAACGCTTTCCAATTCTTACACCCTGTTCAGGATGATTTAAAATAATATCAGCGCTCTGCTCTGGCGGCAGATAATCATGAGGATTCTCTCCCTGCTGGTTTTCAGTAAACATGACTGGATTCTCCAGCTTGCCTATATCATGATAATATGCGCCAACTCTGGCTAACAGGGCGTTTGCACCAATAGCGTCAGCTGCCGCATCAGCAAGATTAGCAACCATCATACTATGCTGTGAGCTGCCCGGTGCTTCAACAAACAATCTTCGAAGCAAGGGATGACCTGGCTGCGACAGCTCGATCAATCTCAAAGGCGAGACCGCGTTAAACATCATTTCGAACAAAGGCATAATCCCAATGGCCGCAATTACTGATAGTGTACCACTGATTGCCGTATGTCCGGCCTGTACAGATATCGTTGACCAGCTTTCCTTCTGCAGCAGGCCGTAAGCCATAGTCATTGCCAGATTAGTACCGGCAGTCATAATAATGATAAAAGCATAGTTGTCGCGCCTGGCTATACCTTTTGTAAAGAGGGCAGCAACAACGCCTCCGCTGAAAGCTATTAGCGGGAACAATGGGTCAAAGCCAGTCATAGGCATAATAGCCAGTATTAGCAAAACAGTCATCAGTGCCGCTGTTCTGAAGCCAAAATAGGCCGCTATCAATACAGCTGCGAAATAAACAGGTGGTGTTAGAGGAAAATCTCTGACAACGTAAATAGAAATGATCAGTGGTATCAGAATAGCAAGTATTAATGATATTCGATTGCCAGTGCTATTGATGATATCAGGCTCAAATTTATTGAGATAAAAGATAGCGATCGATATCAATATCAATAGTAAAAATAAAATACCAGCAAAATGCCTGTAGTCGAAACCACCACTATCGATCAAATCCAACTGCTCGAGCAGGGCATATGTCTCATCAGTGATAATATCATCCATCAGCACTATTCTGGTGCCACGCTCGATCATGACTGGATTGCTGAGAACTCTCTCATAAGCCGCCTGTTTGGCATTTGCCGTTGCGACTGCGTCAAAAACAACATTTGGACGGAGAAGCAGTCCGAGGCTGCGTTCGATCAACCCTGCATCTTCTTTATAAAACGTTAGTGATTGTGATAAAGTTTGTATTTTCTGATTCAGCTCTAATCGCAAAGCGGAATTGTCAACAGGCTGACTCATGATCAGTGATGTCAGTGAGGAGACATGGCCGGAAACACTCTCAAATCTGCTATCCTCCATTTTTATGAGGGACAAGGCATCATCAGATATAATAACAGATTGCAATTTATCATTAATATCTTTGATCAGGGCATCAGCAAATTTCTGTTGATCAGGCGCGGTAGGCAAAGGTCCTGCTGGTGTAGCTGTTTCGTTGTCATCTCCAACCAGCTGAGCGACTGCTGCCTCATATTCAGCAAGAGCACTGATATACAAATCTCTATGCTCAGTTACGATGCTTAAGAAAAGATCCTTTTTGGCAGTCACTTCGGTAACGATCTGCTCGGAGCGGAGCATAACGTCAGGCACTTCTGCGGCGGCCTTCTCAGCTCTTTGCCTTGTTTCGACCGGATCCCCTACGCTTCTTGGAGCTGTAATATCGTAAGGGCTGGCATCACCAGGTTCCAGCTGAAATTTCTCAGGTATTGAACCATAATATATCGCAAGCGCAACTGCCAAAAAAGCAACTGGCAGAATAACGAGCATAGCTATTCTCTGAAGTTTCTGCGAAATATGCATAGTGGGTAATCACCCTCCCTTCATGCCTGCCTTCTCATAAGCTGCGATTATCCTCTGAACAAGAGGGTTCCTAACGACATCACGCTTAGTAAGTTCGACAAAAGCCAATCCTTCTACCTTCTGCAGAATTCTTCTTGCTTCTATCAAACCTGATCGCTTATCCTTCGGCAGATCTATCTGAGTTATATCACCGGTGACTACAGCTCTTGAGCCATAACCAAGCCTGGTCAGAAACATCTTCATCTGCTCTGGTGTTGTGTTCTGAGCCTCATCTAGTATTATAAACGCTTCATCAAGGGTTCTGCCTCGCATATATGCCAGTGGCGATACCTCTATCAGTCCCTTTTCCAAATTCTTAAGGTATTGCTCTGTTCCCATAAGCTCATGCAAGGCATCATAAAGCGGGCGCATATATGGGTCAACCTTGTTCTGAAGATCGCCAGGCAGGAATCCAAGCTTCTCACCGGCTTCTACAGCAGGTCTGGTAAGTATTATCCGGGAGATCTGCTGTGCCCGAAAAGCATTCACAGCCATGGCCACAGCCAAGAAGGTCTTACCTGTTCCAGCAGGACCAATGGCAAAAGTTATGTCGTTTGAAGATATTGCATCAACATATTGTTTTTGGCCGATAGTTTTACTCTTGATCGGTCTGCCTTTGGCGGTAACACATACATTATCCGGCGAATAAGCCGCAACCTGATCCATAAGCCCCTGTCTGGCCGAATCAGCTAAATATGTTACCAGCTGCAAATTAACGGTATGCCCCTTGCGATACATTTCAATCAATCGATCAAAAACGACAGATGCTTTGGTCACATTTGCTTCTTCACCACTGATGATGAAACCATCTTCAGTTACATTTACGCTAACCTCCAGCAGCTGCTCCACCATTGTAAGATTGCCATTTATACTGCCAAAAAGCTCTACTGCGTTCTGAGCATGATCAAGTACAATTCTTTTTTCCATAAATCTCCTTGCTTAAGTATATAGTAAATAGAATCATTGCGCCTGAGGCATAAGCAGATCTATTTTGAAGGCAATGCTATCTTCCTTAAGAGCAGGAATCGTAACACTTTCCACTGTCTGAATCGCGATGTCATATTGATCAGTACTTAAATCTGTCTGGACTGACACTTTGACCTTGTCGAGATAGTCTAGAAAATACGCTTCCTTGGCCGGATCAATAATTGCCTTGATTTCAAAAGTAGTTCTTCTGTCATAGTTCTTGCCATTGATGATTATATCCTGATTGCTGGCTCTGATCTCAGACATAGCGACCATTCTCTCATCATTTATAGAGATTGCCTGGGCACCTAGAGCCCTTAGCTCATTGACAAACTGCCGTAAGACGCTGTCTCTGACCATTACATCCGGCGGACAGCTTATTCTAATCGTCAGTCCGAAGTTGCTGACCTCTCTCAAACCGGCAAAAACCGCAGCTCTTTCTCTTTCTTTGATGATACTTTCTATATATGCGTTGCCGGAAGCATAGTCCTGCTCAAGTAATTCGATATAGGAAAACAGTTCAGCGTTACGCTTGGACAGCTCCTCATTTTTCTTGCTGTAATCAACAAGATTGTTGTAGAGACTTTCCAACTTCTGCTCAGTTACATTATCAGCATTTACGTTTTTCATCTGCAGAGCAATCAGAACTCCTAAAACCATACAAATAAGTGTAAATGCTATGGAGCGCATCGCGTTAATCTTCATTATTCACAACCTCCAGCAGATTAATATACTGACCGAAATTATCTGCTTCTTTGAAAGGTGGAACGACCACCTCTTCATATTTGTTGATTTCTGAAATAATTCCAATTTCAGGAATTGTCAGCTGGTTTATTGTCTGATCATCCTGCACCGCTTTTGCCATCCTGTCAGATGGACCCAAAGCTGTAATCAGATATGGTGGTGTCATTCTCTCTCTGTTACACAGTATTGTTGGACCAATGCAATAAATACCAGAGGTGTTTACTACACGGATGCCGTTTATTGAGATCGCGGCGGCTCCGTTATTGATCAACAGATTGACCACATGACGAATATTACCATCATGTATTATGGATGCGACAGGATCTCTCAACGGATCGTAATCGGGCTTGTCATCCAGCTTAACTACGATACCCTCGCCTTTTACCTCTGTAAAACCAGCAAGGGTTCTGATTTTATTGATTTCTGCAGACAACTCATCATAACCTTCACGCTCGAGTAAAGTATTTATAGCTTCTTCACGTTTAGCCTGAAGAGTCTCGTTCTCAAGCTGCAATTGCGCGTATGTCGCTTCAAGCTTTTCTATCTCTTTTTGAACTTCATTATAGCTCGAAGTCAAACTGTTTGCCTTGTAGTTTTTTTGTACAGATCTAATATGATTGCTTACAACCACTCCGAAAAGCAGAAAAAGTATCATCAGCATGATACTCTGCCTGCTGATTGGTCCTAATTTATCCTTAAGAGTTTTACTTGTTTTATTTTCAGTCATTTTAGCTTATTCAGAAGCTCCTTAAACCAATCAGGCAATGGACTCTCAACTTCAACCTGCTTGCCTGTTACAGGATGCCTGAAGTTTAAGCGGAAGGCATGTAATGCCTGTCCATCGAGATCATAATTCGGGCGGCCCGGTGCGTATAACGGATCTCCTATTACCGGATGTCCTGCATATTTCATATGTACTCTGATTTGATGTGTCCTGCCGGTTTCCAGCTCAGCCTCAAGGTACGTGGCTTTTGCCAGTCTCTCAATAACATCAAAATGAGTAATAGATGGTTTGCCCTCAGCTACTACGGCCATTCTCTGTCTATGCTTATGATCGCGTCCGATCGGCGCGTCGATCGTTCCTCTATCAGCTGGCATCTGGCCGTGCACTACTGTACGGTATGTCCGCCTAACCTCATGACGTCTGATCTGATCGGCGATTTTCCCATGTACAACATTATCCTTTACAACCAGAAGCAGACCAGATGTGTCTTTGTCAATTCGGTGCACGATTCCAGGTCTGATCACTCCATTTATATCGGAGAGTTGGCCTTGGCAATAGGACAAAAGCGCGTTTACCAAAGTACCGTCTCTGTGACCTGCAGCTGGATGGACGACCATTCCCTGTGGCTTATTTACAACAAGCAGCCATTCGTCCTCAAATGCTATGTCCAGAGCAATCTCCTGTGGTTCAACAGTCATCATCTCAGGCTCTGGTACGCTTACAGTAATTGATGTACCCTCTGCAAGTTTAAGAGAAGGCTTGATCTTTGTTATTCCGGTTATCTCAACTCTGCCATCCGTAATGAGATCATGTACGTATGATCTTGATATATCCGGCAGCTGAGTGCTGAGCCAGGCATCAAGTCTGGCACCGCTATTGTCCATTAACAGATTATATAGTTTCATTAGATGAGACCTCTTCGTCCTTCTTATCAAGACCGAATGGATGGTCTATGATCCTGTGATCAGCAAAAAGCAATATGCATAGCACAGCAGTCGAGCAAACGATCAAAATGTCTGCCAGATTAAATGTTGGAAAAGCATAGCTTCCAAAGTGAAAATCGAGGTAATCAGTAACGTAGCCTCTAAAAACCCGATCAACCAGATTACCCAGACTCCCGGCAACCAAAATGGTTAAAACAGCCTTGAGCTTAATATAGGGTGTTTTGAAAATTATATAAATCAAAACCAAAGTGACCAATGCGGAAACTCCTGCCAGAAAATATATGCCCCAGTTTTGATCAGCAAGAAAGCTCCAGGCCGCACCGGTATTTTTGCGATTGATCAGATAAAAAAAGGATGGAACGACAGTTATCGAATCACCATAATTGATTCTCGCTTCTATGAAATACTTTATTAATTGATCGGCACCTGCCAGAAGCAGTACTATTATTGCCCAGACCATATCCACAACTCCTCTATTCCTTTATAAGGATCATACTTATTCGGATTACTCTGCCCCTTCACTCTATCACCATAAGCCAAAGCAGCATAAGGCAGATACAGATGAATATATGGTGAATCAGCTGCTGTTCTTATTATCAGCTCGCTGAAGCTGTTCTTTTTATCCGTAAAGTCTATTCTATCAGTTTCATTAGGCTTGTACCAGATTTCATGGAAGTTAAACAGCTCAACTCTTTTTTGTGCGTAATTGTTGATACCGCCCATAGATATGCTCTCCATACCAGACACTGATCCATTAGGCCCATAGAGCCAGGATGGATCCTCGGCTGCAGGCAAATTGGATTGGCAAAGTGCCAGATCGTACTCTTTATTCTGTAATGCAGTAATATAGTCGTCCTGAGCTAGCATCTCAAGCTCTGCTCTATAATAACCATTAAGTACATCCTGGATTATACCAGCGGCAGCAATCAAATGATCTTGATAAGGGGCGATAATTTTGACTTGTTTTCTTGTATCATTAATAGTTGATTCAGAATCCAAGGTGGATTCGATGTCTGAATCATCACTGCTATTTACGGTCTCACTTGTCTGAACCTCAGTATTCGGCGGATCTACATTCAATTGTGACTCAATTGTTTCAGGCTGGCCAATCAGCTTGGATAGATCAGTTAGATCATGCTCGATCATATACGAAGATGCAGGCAAAGGATAATCAGCTAATTCGCCCGGCCAGGTGCTATAGTAGGACCTAAGGTTACTACTCTGCAATATCCTTTTTATATCAAGTAATACTTCCGGATCACTGACAATGCCTTCATCAGTATTTGCTGTTAGAAACACTGATGACGCGCCAGTAAACCTGATCAATTCAAGATTATTGCGCGTATGATAGAGAGCATAGCTATTAGGCATCAGCAGAACTACATCCAAAGCGTCCTCCTCTAGTGCACGCATGGCATCTGCTTCATCAAAATACTGCTTCAGTACAATCTCCTCGGGTCCTGTATCGGAATTTTTAGACGGGACAAGAGTGATATCTCCATTTTCATCGTAGCTGCTTATCCTGTATCGGCCGTTTCCAGGTATTATCTGCCAGGGATCATCTGATTGCCAGGAAGATGAAGGAATGATTGCATAATCTAACAAAGAGACAAACTCAATTACAGGTTCACTGAATACACATTTGAAGCTTTTCTCATCAATAATTTTTATCTCTTGTAAAAGACTGAAAATTTCAGCTGTACTTCTTGTTTTTGGGTAATCATTCAAAATATCTAAATCATCTTGATCGTTATCGCTTGTTTCGTTATCTTCATCATCAATGTCATTTGTCTGATCATCCAAAGCCCCTGTTGGTTCGGTTTCATTTTGCTCCAAATCACCCGGTTGATCTTCAGCGCCTGCCTGGTCACCAATTTGGAACCTGTCAGGGGAAAAAGCCGGCCCACCATGTTGCGACCACAGATAGGACAAAGCAAGGGCCGCGTCTGAAGCCTGAAGCTTAGAACCGTCATGGTAGTATTGGTCCTCTTGAACCATGATGATCAAATTGAGTCCATCCTCTGTCCAGATGATTCTCTCTGCTAGATCATAAGTCAATGATCCATCTTCATTTTTGGCCAACAATGAGCGATATACCAGTTTATATGCTGCTTTACCTGTATATGTTTGATCAAGAACAGGATTCAAGCTGCTTCTGTTGGTCCAGAATAGCCTTAATGGAGCCGAAGGGCCTCTCTCAAGGCTGTCGTAGTAGTCATCCTGGATCGTCGGCATCGCTTCGCTAGCCTGAGGAAATGATTCCTCAGCAGGCTTGCCGCATGACAGAAGAAGCATCGACATTGTTAGCAGCAACGCTGTAATTACTATTGCTTTTGATATGAACTTTCTCAAGATCGCACCTGAATAATTTGCATCAGCTTTTATGTTCAATCTTTATTCCCCGCTCCCAATCGAATGCGGCCAGCTGATTCTCTTTATGCTTCTTGCCTGCCCGCTTGCACGGTCGACATCAACAACCACACCATGAAGAGCGCCTCTTCCTCTGGCAGCTTCATATGGAGCAGGCAGACGTTCAACAAAACGTCGCAGAGAAGATTCTCTGTCCATGCCGATTATACCATCTACTGGTCCGGTCATGCCAACATCCGTTATATAAGCTGTGCCCGCCTCAAGAAGTCTCTCATCAGCTGTTTGAACGTGTGTATGGGTACCAGCGACCAAGGTGACCTCACCATCCAAATACCAGCCCATAGCTATTTTTTCGGAGGTTGCTTCAGCATGAAAATCAACGATGACTATTTTTGTTTGATATTTCTTCTTCAGCTGGTCAACTAATGGCCTGATCATCTGAAACGGATCATTATGGGCATCCATATATACTCTTCCGAGAAGATTTATCACGACAACGTTTCCCAGACTATGCCTGATTATGACATGATCCCTTCCTGGCCAGGATGCCGGTCCATTGGCCGGCCTTGCGACATATGAAAGATCATCGATCGTTCTGATCAGATCTCTTTTTGACCAGGTGTGATTGCCCATAGTAATTGCATCTACACCGAACTCAGCAATTTCTTCAGCAAGCTGTGCGCTTATACCTAAACCAGCTGCCGCGTTCTCGCCGTTTGCGATGCAAACATCTATATCAAAACGTTCCCTTATGACCGCTAGATGATCCTTGAGGAGGTGTCGGCCGGATGATCCGACTATATCGCCTATAAATAATATCTTCAAGTAATTTCCTCCTGATTATTTTCTCTATTTTAGCATTATTCATGAACGCAGGCAAAAAAAGGAGGAGTCTTAAGACCCCTCCTTTACATTGCGATCATAATACTATTTGTTCAGTATCATTTTGCGAATTCTGTGACTCTGGTTTCACGAATAATGTGAACCTTGATCTGTCCTGGATAATCAAGCTCTTCTTCGATCTTTTTACAGATCTCACGGGCTTTCAGTATCATCTCGTCGTCACGAACGTTTTCTGGTCTAACCATAACTCTGATTTCACGACCAGCCTGTATCGCATAAGTTTTCTCGACACCTTCAAACGAATTTGCAATTTCTTCAAGCTTCTGAATCCGTTTGATATAGGTTTCAAGGTTTTCTCTTCTTGCTCCTGGTCTTGCGGCCGATATAGCATCAGCAGCAGCAACCAGTACTGAGATCATGGAATTAGGCTCAACATCGCCATGATGTGATTCTATAGCATTAATTACGTCAGGTCCTTCTTTGTATTTTCTGGCGATTTCTGCGCCTAGAGAAATATGTGAACCTTCCATTTCGAAGTCAGCTGCCTTACCTAAGTCATGGAGAAGGCCGGCACGTTTTGCCAGCATAACATCCAAACCGAGTTCAGCCGCCATCATACCTGTCAGCCAGCAGACCTCTATCGAATGCTGTAAAACATTCTGTCCGTAGCTTGTACGATAACGGAGTTTACCCATAAGTTTAATGATCTCAGGATGCAGTCCCATGATTCCAGTCTCAAAGACAGCACGGTCGCCTTCCTGTTTAATAGTCGCGTCGACTTCTTTTCTTGCCTTCTCGACCATTTCTTCAATTCTTGCTGGATGGATCCTTCCGTCCAGTACGAGCTTCTCAATAGTGATCCTGGCAATTTCTCTGCGAATAGGGTCAAAACTGGAAAGGATCACAGCTTCAGGTGTATCATCAATGATCAGATCAACACCGGTGAGTGTTTCGATCGTTCGAATATTTCTTCCTTCACGACCGATGATCCGCCCCTTCATTTCATCATTAGGCAATGTGACCACAGAAACTGTCGTTTCAGATACATAGTCGGCTGCATATCTTTGAATTGAGCCGACAATGATTTCTTTGGCTTTTCTGTCAGCTTCTTCTTTGGCAGTTTCTTCCATTTGTCTGAGCATTACCGCCATATCATGACGGTATTCCAATCTGGCTTCATCGAGGACCAAAGTTTTGGCGTCCTCAACAGTCAGTCCGGAAATGCGTTCCAGTTCAAATACTTTTTGTCTCTCGAGTTCTCTGGCATTTTCTTCCAGAGCCAGAACATCGCTTACACGACCCTCTAGAGCTTCTTCTTTTTGTTCAAGAGTTTCAAGCTTCTTCTCCAGTGTCTCTTCCTTCTGGTCGATACGATTTCTCTCACGCTGAAGTTCTGTTTTCTTCTCACGAACATCTTTTTCAAATTCAAGCCTGGTTTTATGAATCTCCTCCTTGGCTTGCAGGAGGAGCTCTCTTTTTCTGTTTTCACCGGTTTTCTGAGCCTCTGAGGCCATTTCTGCAGCAGAATGTTCTGCTTTTTCCTGTTCAGCTATAAGCTCTTTGCTCTTGCGGCTGAAACCAGCACGATAATATATTACCGTCCCAACGGTTGCAAAAATTAGCCCAATGACCAGACCGATAATTAGTTCTAGCCAGTGAATGGCAATCACCCCCATATTTATTTATCAAGTTGCAACAGATTCAATATTTAACTTTGCGTCTGTATCCTTTACATTCTATAGAAACTATATGGATATTGTCAACAAAATAAAGCGGTCTGGCTGAAATGCCAGACCGCTCTTTGCATAATATTTTGTTTTTACCAGATTTTTTTGTGAAAAATGTTTAGATCCGGAAAATATTACTGTTAATCTTCAGCGAGAACGCTATCAGGATAGATTTCTCTAGCGTGATAATGTGTATGCAGCAGCTCATGTGACATATGTCCATTAGCTTCGCCGAGGAAATTCTTATAGAGCTCAATTATGTCAGGATTCTGATGCGATTTACGGATCTCTCTGCTCTCGTCTTCTTCATAAAGCGCCTGCGCTCTGAGAGCACGAACATCAATATCCATAAGATCCTGAGCTTTGACCTGAGGCTGACCACCACCACATACGCATCCGCCATCACAGCCCATAATTTCGATGAAGTGATATTCAGGTGCTGTACCTGCACGTATAGCATCAAGCAGCTTGCGTGCGGCAGCTGTACTATGAGCAACAGCGATTCTGATATCGTGTCCACCGATACTAAGCTCAGCTTCTTTGATTCCTGCGTGAACGCCGCGTACGACCTTGTACTCAAACTCAGGCAGATCCTTGTCCTCAAGAATATCAGCAACAGTTCTGAGCGCAGCTTCCATAACACCACCAGTAGCTCCGAAGATAACACCGGCACCAGAATACTCACCAATCAGATCATTATCCGGTCCTTCGTCAGGCAGTTTTAAGAAGTCAATACCAGCTGTTTTGATCATACGTGCCAGCTCACGAGTCGTCACGACCGCGTCTACGTCGCGCTGACCAGTGGTCGGGTTGAACATCTCTTCACGCGATGCTTCAGTTTTCTTAGAAGTACAAGGCATAACAGATACTACGAAGATATCCTCAGGTGCAATACCTTTTTTCTGAGCATAATATGATTTGATGATGGCGCCTTCCATCTGATGAGGAGATTTACAGGTTGAAAGATTATCAAGGAAATCAGGATAATAGAACTCAGCGAATCTGACCCATCCTGGTGAGCATGAAGTAATCATAGGCAGTTTCCCGCCATTATTAATGCGATTAAGCAGCTCATTTCCTTCTTCGATGATCGTTAAGTCAGCACCGAAATTTGTATCGTATATTTTGTCGAAGCCCAGACGATGAAGTGCGGCAAACATTTTGCCGGTTACACGGGTGCCCATAGGCAGACCGAATTCTTCACCAAGAGCAGCACGTACAGCAGGTGCAACCTGTGCTACCACATGCTTCTTAGGATCATTGATGGCATCGAATACATTCTGATCTTCTTCCTTCTCATGAAGAGCACCAACAGGGCAGGCAATAATGCATTGTCCGCAGTATACACAGGGTGCGTCAGCCATGCTGATATCATAAGCAGGTCCAATCTTTGTATCAAAACCACGATTGAGGAAAGAAAGAACTCCAATTGACTGTTTCTCACAGGCAGCAACGCAGCGTCCACAGAGAATACATTTACTGGCATCACGGAAGATCGACTGAGATTTGTCATCGAT
>CAZHQX010000016.1:0-19719 GCA_964534195.1 uncultured Oscillospiraceae bacterium | reverse complement strand
CACATATGCAGGCACATGCTAAAATAGTTTACCAGATTTGACGAAATAATCAAGTATTATTTTTTACTTTGCTCGCCATGTTATCCGACCACGTGTTAGATCGTACGGAGAAAGCTCCATAGTAACACGATCGCCGGGAAGAATCTTGATATAATGCTGACGCAGCTTACCTGAAATATGAGCTATGATCTCATGACCATTTTCCAGTTTAACTTTGAATACAGCATTGGGTAATGAATCGGTAACAATACCCTCTACCTCGATAATATCTTCTTTTGACATAAGTAATCCCTCCTCTACTGGTTCATAATCAGGAAATCAGACAGACTTTTCCTGATATTCGTATCAGCCTCGTTTTCATGCAGCTTGTACCATTGCTCAACGAGGCATGTATCAACAGCTTGTCCCAAAGGTTTAATGTGACTGTTTCTCTTTTTTTTCAGTCTGCCTAATCCCCGTAGTCTGCCATCTGCCAATTTAACGAAACTCTCCTCAACATCTATCACCAGATAGACACTTCCCTTGTCATGTCCTTTTAGAGATATGACAGCCATCCCTGGTACTATTCCTCTATGCTTGATAACTTCAAATACCGTGTATTCCATCATAATCAACGCATTGTTAGAATAATAGGACCATCCGAAGTGACAGCAAATGTGTTTTCATAATGAGCAGATGGACGTCCATCTGCGGTGACAATTGTCCAGCCATCACTCTCAAGAGCTATTCTCCTGGTTCCCATATTGATCATTGGCTCCATGGCCAGTACCATTCCAGGCTCCAGTCTCAAACCATGACCTGAACGTCCATAATTAGGCAAATCAGGATCTTCATGCAGATCTCTGCCAATCCCATGACCGGTGAGCTCCCTGACAACACCATATCCATGCTTCTCAGCATGTTGCTGTACAGCATTTGAAAGATCACCGAGCCTATAACCCGGCTTGGCCAACTCCATAGCCTTCCAAAAACACTCTTCTGTAACTTTCATCAGTTCGATCTTCTCTGCAGAGGTCTTGCCAACGGCATATGTTCTGGCAGCATCTCCATGGAACCCATCAATATAAGCACCAACATCTATAGAAACAAGCATGCCTTCCTCTATAATTCGTGTTTTAGAAGGGATTCCATGTACAACTTCGCTGTCTATTGAAGCACATACGGAACCGGGAAAGGGCGGATTGCCATATCCCTTAAAAGAAGGTACAGCACCGGAACTACGGATCAACTCTTCCGCAGCCTGATCAATATCCATAGTAGACAGACCAGGTCTGATCATCTCTCCGATCATAGTTAAAACATCTGCTACAATAGCCCCGGCCTTCTGCATTTTCCTGATTTCGTCTGCACTTTTAATCTTAAGCATCTCTAGTTCCTTTACTCAAAATGTTGACGTACTTTCTTGACAGCTTCTTCCGGTCTACCTTCATTGCTGACATCAAATATCAAACCAAGATCACGGTAATATTCAACAAGAGGCTGTGTCTGTTTATGGTAAGTCGCCAGACGATTCCTAATAGTATCCTCGCTGTCATCTTCACGCTGTATAACTTCTCCGCCACACTTGTCGCAGATTCCATCTTTTTTAGGCGGAAGACTTATTAAATTGTAACTGAATCCACATTTTGAGCAGACTCTTCTGTTAGTTAACCTGCGAAGAACAAGTTCATCAGATATCGTCACATTTATAACGGCAGTTATATCCCGGTCCAACCTCTTCATTATATCAGCCAAAGCGTCAGCCTGTGGTATCGTACGCGGAAATCCGTCAAGCAAAAAGCCATTGACGCAATCAGGTTCTGAAAGCCTTTCAGCGACCATATCTATAGTTATATCATCAGGCACAAGCTGCCCTTTGCTGATATACTCATTTGCCTTAGATCCCAACTCGGTATTATCGCTAATATTTTTGCGAAATATATCACCTGTTGAAATATGGGGAATATTATAGATATTTTTAAGGTCGGCGGCCAAAGTACCCTTGCCAGAACCCGGCGCACCCAGTAATACCAGCTGCATGACTCTTTCTCCTTTTCTGAGCAAAAGGGCATCCTGTCATTTGACAGGATCCCCTTGCTTAGCACTATGTTGTTAATGTCTTAATCCAGGAATCCTTTGTAATGGCGCATGACCATCTGAGATTCCATCTGATTTACCAGGTCAATTGCTACACCAACCAAAATCAGAACTGCTGTACCGCCGAACCATATACCCTGCATACCTGTAACAGCACTCATAAGTATTGGGAACAAAACGATAATCACCAGGAACATCGCGTCGAACCATGACAGTCTTCTTGATGTCGCATTTATGAAATCGGATGTAGGTCTTCCTGGTCTGATACCTGGAATGAATCCACCGTTTTTCTGTAGATTATTGGCGATCTCTATTGGATTGAACTGAATCATCGAATAGAAGAACGTGAAGCCAATAATTAGCATTGCATAAAACAAGTAGTAGAATGGATTTCCTGAAAAGTTCATGAACCACTGCGCAACCGGCCCGTTGCTTCCAAACAACGATACCAAAGTTGACGGCAGAGAAACAATTGACATAGCGAAAATTACAGGAATAACACCAGCCTGATTAACCTTGATTGGCAGGTATGTGCTCTGTCCGCCATACATTTTGCGTCCAACTACCTTCTTGGCATACTGTACTGGTATTCTACGCTCTGCCTGCTGTACGAACACAACAAGAGCTATGATCAGTACAAATACTACTATTACGAGTGCCGTAACGATAATGGAAACAAATATGTTTCTGGTTACACTCCAGTTTCTGAAATATGCAAACAGCAACTGAACAGCACTTGGGCCTCTGGCAACGATACCAGCGAAGATAATCAGCGATATGCCGTTACCTATACCAGACTCATTGATCTGTTCGCCGATCCACATGATAAACGCTGTACCAGCTGTAAAGCTCACAATGATCAAAATTGCGTTTATAACTGCGGGCAATATGCTGGACGAAGCAGTTCTTGTTGCCATCCAGAAGGCTGTTGCCTGAATTAACGCAAGACCTATCGTTAGATAGCGCACATAGCGTTGTATCTTTTTACGGCCTTCATCGCCCTCTTTTTGTAATCGTTCGAGTGCAGGTATAGCAACCGTCAACAACTGCATAATAATCGATGCGTTGATGTATGGTGTAATACCCATTGAGAAAATGGAGACCTGTTTTAAGGCACCACCCGATATGATGTCCAGGAAACTGCCAAGCTGTCCCAACCGGTTTATCAGATCTGTAAACGCCGCTGAACTGATGCCGGGAACCGGCACTGCAATTCCAACACGGTATATTACCAACATACCTAATGTGAATAACAGCTTCTTACGAAGATCAGGAATCTTAAAGGCATTTTTCAGGGTGTCGATCATGCCTCCCATGTCATACCTCCTCGGCCGTTCCTCCAGCCTTGCTGATTTTTTCTTTAGCACTGGCTGTGAAAGCGTTAGCTTTGACTGTCAGTTTCTTGGTCAGTTCACCATTGCCGAGGATCTTGATACCATCATTTACCTTAGGCAGTGTGATAACACCGGATTCTTTGAGAACTGCTGCGTCAACAACTGTTCCGTCCTCGAAGCGATCCAAATCACTGACGTTGATCTCAACATAGTCAAGAGCAAAACGGCTGTTGTTGAAACCGCGCTTTGGCAGTCTTCTGTAAATTGGCATCTGGCCGCCCTCAAATCCAGGACGAACACCGCCGCCTGAACGAGAATTCTGACCCTTATGTCCACGGCCAGCTGTCTTGCCATTGCCCGAACCGGCGCCGCGACCCTTGCGATATGCCAGCTGTCTTGCGCCCTCAGAAGGGCTCAGTTGATTAAGCTTCATGTCGGGACACCTCCTTATACTTCTTCACACTTGACCAGATGAGCAACACTGCGGACCATGCCGAGAATAGCATCGTTTGATTCTTTCTCAACACTCTGTCCGATTTTTCTCAAACCCAGAGCCTCAACTGTTGCGATGTGATTCTTATTAGCACTATTTGTGCTCTTCACCAGAGTAATTTTTACCTTAGTCACGTCCCTGAACCTCCTTACAGTATCTCTTCGACGGATTTACCGCGAAGCTTTGCTACTTGCTCGAGAGATTTCAGATTCTTCAGACCCTCGATGGTTGCATTAACCATGTTGTTAGGGTTGTTTGTTCCGAGCGATTTTGTACGAATATCCTTAATACCAGCCAGTTCCAGAACTGCACGTACAGGACCACCAGCTATAACGCCAGTACCGCCTGTAGCAGGCTTGAGCAGGACCTTGCCGGCACCGAAACGACCGAGCGTCTCGTGAGGAATAGTGTCGTTGCTCATTGGGACTTCGATCATATTCTTCTTAGCATCTTCAATTCCCTTACGTATAGCATCGGGAATTTCAGCTGCCTTACCGAGACCTTTGCCAACATGTCCGTTCTCGTCACCGACGATTACAAGAGCGGTGAATCTGAAATTACGTCCACCCTTAACGGTCTTGGCTACACGGCCGATATGAATGACCTTCTCTTTGAGTTCGAGTGTATTTGGATCTATGCGCATGACATTACCTCCCTGCTTAGAATTTCAGTCCGGCTTCACGCGCCGCTTCTGCCAGAGCCGCTACACGGCCATGGTAGATGTATCCACTTCTGTCGAAAACAACTGATTCGATACCTTCTGCGATCGCACGCTGTGCTACTAATTTACCAACCTCTGCAGCAGCTTCTGCATTACCGCCAAAGCCAACTTTATCTTTGAGTTCTTTGTCGAGTGTAGAGGCACTTGCCAGAGTAACACCCTTTGTATCATCAATCACCTGGGCATAAATATGCGAAAGGCTTCTGAAGACACAGAGTCTCGGACGAGCACCGGTTCCGCTGATCTTTTTACGAACACGCAGATGCTTGCGCCTGCGTACTTCATTTCTGCACGTCTTGCTTATCATGTCTACTCACCCTTTCTTATTTACCTTTGCCCTTGGCGCCGGTTTTACCTTCTTTGAGTCTCAGAACTTCGAAGTCATACTTGATTCCCTTACCCTTGTACGGATCAGGTGTTCTGAAGGCACGAATCTTTGCTGCGGTTTCTCCGACCATCTGCTTATCAGCACCCTTAACAATAATTCTATTTGCTGCAGGTACATCAATAGTGATTCCCTCTGGCTCTTCCAGTTCGATAGGATGTGAAAATCCTACATTCAGAACAAGCTTTTTGCCCTGTTTGGTAGCCTTGTAACCAACACCATTGATTTCCAGATTTTTAGTGAAACCTTCTGAAAGACCAACGATCATATTGTTGACCAATGATCTTGTCAAACCATGAAGCTCACGATGTTTCTTCTCGTCACTTGGACGTGAAACAACAATGCTCTGGTCTTCGACCTTGACAGTCATATCAGGATGAATCTTCTGAGTCAGCACATCCTTACCGCGCTTAACAGTAACGATCTGATCCTCGATCTTGACCTCGACCCCGGCTGGGATCGCAATCGGCATTCTGCCAATTCTTGACATATCTTTTTCCTCCTGCTCTTAATATTGGGAGATGACGGCATTCAGCTGTCACCTCTTTTCAGAGACTATTATTTTACCAATTACCAAACGTATGCTAGAACTTCTCCGCCGACGTTTTCCTGTCTTGCCTTCTTGTCAGTCATCAGACCTTGAGAAGTTGATACGATCGCTATACCGAGACCGCCAAGAACCTTAGGCATTTTCTCTGTGTTGGCATAAACACGCAGGCCTGGTTTGGATATACGCTTGATTCCGGAAATGACCGGTTTCTTGCCTGCATATTTAAGTGTGATTTTGATTACACCCTGTTTGTTGTCAGGTGTGTACTCAAATTTCGTGATATAACCTTCTTCCTGAAGGATACGTGCTATCTCTTTTTTGATGTTGGAAGCCGGTACCTCACAGGTTGGATGTCCGGCTGTGCCGGCATTACGAATTCTGGTGAGCATATCAGCAATAGCATCTGTTATCTGCATAAATCTTCCTCCTTCCTGACGTCCAATTACCAGCTGGCCTTGCGTACGCCAGGGATCTGACCTTTGTATGCAAGATCTCTGAAGCACAGACGGCAGATTCCATATTTGCGGATATAAGCGTGGGGACGGCCGCAGATCTTGCAGCGATTGTATGCCCGCGTGCTAAATTTAGCCGGCTTCTGCTGTTTCAGAATCATTGACTTTTTTGCCATGTTCGTTTTCCTCCCGCTTACTTGCTGAACGGCATGCCTAGCAGGCCAAGAAGCTCTCTTGCTTCTTCATCTGTTTCAGCAGTCGTTACGATGATGATATCCATACCGCGGATCTTATCGATCTTATCATAATCGATTTCCGGGAATATCAGCTGTTCCTTGGCGCCCATGGCATAGTTGCCGTGTCCATCAAAGGAATTAGGATTGATGCCGCGGAAGTCTCTAACTCTTGGAAGAGCGATGCTGATAAATTTATCAAGAAATTCATACATCTTCTCACCGCGCAGCGTTACCTTGCACCCGATATCCATACCTTCACGCAGTTTGAAAGCGGATACTGACTTCTTAGCCTTGGTTATAACCGGCCTCTGACCTGCGATGATACCCATATCACGGGCCGCATTGTCGAGAGCTTTCGGATTATCCTTGACTTCACCGACACCCATATTGAGAACTATTTTCTCAAGCTTAGGTACCTGCATGACTGATTTGTATTTGAAGGTTTCCTGCAGTGCAGGCATTACTTCTGAAATATATTTGTCTTTCAGCCTGGACATTAATTATTCCTCCTTGCTGCCATCACTTCTTAGCCTGGCGAACTGTATCGATTACCTCGCCACAAGCCTTGCAGACGCGCACCTTCTCACCATTCTCGAGAATCTTGCGGCCAACTTTGCTTGGACGCTTGCACTTGCTGCATACCAGCATTACGTTTGAACTGGAGATGGCAGATTCCTGATGAATAATGCCGCCCTGCTGATTGCGACCACGGGGTTTCTTGTGCTTTGTGGACATGTTCACGCCTTCGACGATCACTCGATCCTTATCGGAGAGAACTTCCAGCACTTTACCGGTCTTGCCGGCATCTTTACCCGTGAGCACGAATACGTTATCGTCTTTCTTTACATGTACTTTTGACATCGCGCTTATCCCTCCTTATAGAACCTCAGGTGCTAGAGACAGAATCTTCATATAATCCTTATCTCTCAGCTCTCTGGCGATTGGGCCGAAGATACGTGTACCACGTGGATTCTTATCTTCTTTGATCAGAACAGCTGCGTTCTCGTCAAATTTGATATAGGAACCGTCGGCCCGACGGACACCTCTCTTAGTACGAACTATAACGGCTTTTACTACTTCACCCTTTTTCACAACGCCACCGGGTGTTGCTTCTTTGACCGAGCAGACAATGACATCACCAATATTGCCATACTTGCGCCATGATCCTCCAAGGACCTTGATGCACATCAGCTTCTTGGCGCCGGTGTTATCTGCGGATTTAAGGGTTGATTGAACTTGAATCATAATCTTCCTCCTTCCCGAAAACCAGCGGCAGAGTTATTTGGCCTTCTCAATAATGTTTACCAGTCTCCAGCGCTTATCTTTGCTGATAGGACGGGTCTCCATCACTCTGACCTTGTCACCGGGCTTACAATCATTGTTTTCATCATGAGCCTTAAGCTTGTAAGTTCTCTTGATGATCTTCTTATACAGTGGATGACGGACTTGCTCAACTACAGATACGACGATCGTCTTATCCATTTTATCGCTGGTCACCGTTCCAACTCTGGTTTTTCTGAGGTTTCTGTCACTCATACGAATCCCCCTTACTCTTTAATGCCCTGGAGCTCGCGCTCGCGCAGGATAGTTCTGACACGTGCTATGTCCCTTTTGACGCTCTTGAGCTTCAAGGGGTTTTCGAGCTGGTTGGTGGCGTGCTGGAATCTAAGCTTGAAGAGTTCTTCTTTTAATTCAACAAGCTCTTCGTTCAACTCGGTAATTGATTTTTCACGAATTTCACTCGGCTTCATTGACGTCACCATCCTTTTCACGAGCAATGAACTTGGTCTTGCAAGGCAGCTTATGTGAAGCAAGTCTCATGGCTTCACGTGCAACTTCCTCAGATACACCGGCGATCTCGAAGAGAACTCTGCCGGGCTTGACTACTGCTACCCAATATTCAGGTGAACCTTTACCTGAACCCATTCGAGTTTCAGCAGGTTTAGATGATACGGGCTTATCAGGGAAAATCTTGATCCAGACTTTACCACCACGTTTGATGAATCTGTTGATAGCGATACGGGCAGCTTCGATCTGATTACTTGTGATCCAGCATGGCTCTGTAGCCTGGAGGCCAAAATCACCATAAACTACTACGTTTCCGCGTGTAGCTTTGCCTGTCATTCTGCCACGGTGCTGTCTTCTGTATTTAACGCGCTTTGGAAGCAACATCAGGCTTCGCCTCCTTCCGGATTAACTGTTTTCTTACGGGTGGGATAAATCTCACCTCTGTATACCCATACTTTGACACCGATTCTGCCGTAAGTCGTCTTAGCTTCTGCGAAGCCATAGTCGATATCAGCACGCAGTGTCTGTAGAGGTATTGTTCCTTCGTGATAATGCTCGCCTCTGGCAATTTCAGCACCGCCGAGACGTCCGCTTACAGCGGTTTTGATACCTTTTGCGCCCTGCTTCATGGCACGACCCATGGCCTGCTTCATGGCACGACGGAAAGATACACGCTCTTCAAGCTGTCTTGCGATGTTTTCAGCTACCAGCTGAGCATCAGTATCGATTGATTTGATCTCATTAACATTGATGAAAAAGTTTCTATTAAACTTCGAAGCAAGCTTTTTCTTAATATCTTCGATGCCTGCGCCCTGACGTCCGATAATGATACCAGGTTTAGCAGTTGTGATGGAAACAAGTACTTTTTCCTCACCCTTGCGCTCGATCTCAATTTTTGAAATACCAGCTTTGAACAGCTCTTCCTTGACGAAGTCGCGAATTTTCTTGTCTTCTACCAGGAATTTGCTGAAGTCCTTTTTATCGGCGTACCAACGAGTATCCCAATCCTTGATGACACCTACTCGAAAACCATGCGGATTTACCTTCTGGCCCATCTGTCACCCTCCTTAATTTCTTTCTTTGAGGACGACAGTAACATGGCTGGTCCTCTTGTGAATTCTTGACGCGCTGCCACGGGCTCTGGGGATAATGCGCTTAAGCACTGGGCCCTGATTGGCATAGCAGTCAGCTACATAGAGAGCGTCACGGGTCAAATTGTTATTGTTCACCGCATTTGCTTCAGCTGATTTCAGAAGCTTCTCCAGTACAGGAGATGCAGCCTTAGGTGTATATCTAAGGATGGCGTAGGCTTCATCGATCTGCTTGCCCTTGATCAGGTCTACAACTACGTTAACTTTACGAGGTGTAACTCTGATATTCTTAGCTATCGCACGACCTTCATCCTTGCCGATTCCAAGAACTTTGCGTTCTTTTTTTGTCAGCAGAGCTGATTTCTGAGATTTTCTCTCGGTCCGGTTATATCTTGCCAGGATTTCCTCACGGTTCTCAAGCAGATATTCCTTGCTCATGACCTTCTTTTCCACAAATTGTTCCTCCCTTCTGTCCTTGGCCTGCCATTAGCGTGAACCAGAGGATTTCTCTGATCCAGCATGGCCTCTATAGGTCCTGGTAGGAGCGAACTCACCCAGTTTATGACCAACCATTTCTTCTGTGATATAAACCGGGACATGCTTGCGGCCATCATATACTGCTATGGTATGACCTACCATATCAGGGAAAATGGCAGAAGCTCTGGACCAGGTTTTGATTACTTTCTTCTCATTTTTCTCATTCATCGCTTCAATTTTCTTCATCAGCGAGTCCTGAACAAAAAATCCTTTTTTTACTGATCTACTCATTAGTCGCAAGCCTCCATTCGATTACTTGTTCCTTCTTCTGACAATATACTTATCAGAAGGTTTCTTGCGATCCCTGGTCTTCTTACCGAGTGTAGGAACACCCCAGGGAGTTACAGGGCCTGGCTTACCGATAGGAGATTTGCCTTCACCACCACCATGAGGATGGTCATTAGGATTCATGACAACACCTCTGACAGTCGGGCGAATACCCATATGGCGTTTGCGTCCGGCCTTACCAATACTGATATTCTCATGTTCGCTGTTGCCTACATTACCGATAGTGGCTTTGCAATTAACAGAAACCATGCGGACCTCACCAGATGGGAGACGAACCTGAGCGTATTTCTCTTCCTTTGCCATCAGCTGTGCACCTGCACCTGCTGTACGCACCATCTGAGCGCCTTTGCCTGGCTTGAGCTCGATATTGTGAATAATTGTACCTACAGGAATGTTCTCGATCTTGAGACAGTTGCCTGTAACGATATCAGCTGCTGCGCCTGCTTCGACGAAATCGCCTACCTTCAGACCCTCTGGAGCAAGTATGTAAGCTTTCTCGCCATCAAGGTACTGAATAAGAGCAAGATTCGCTGTACGGTTTGGATCGTATTCGAGAGCGACGACTTTTGCCTTCATTCCCTCTTTTGCGCGTTTCCAATCGATGACACGGATCTTGCGCTTGTTGCCGCCGCCTTTGTGACGGACTGTGATACGGCCATAGCTGTTACGGCCGCCTGTTTTGCTTCTCTTGACCAGAAGATTCTTCTCGGGCTGCTTATCCGTAAGTTCAGAAAAATCAGCCACTGTCATCTGCCTTCTGGCGGGAGAAGTAGGATTATAGCTTTTTACTGCCATGTTGGTTCACTCCTTCTCTAGGGCGCCCGGCATCACTGGCCGAACCCGAATTCTTCGATCGATGTTTTATACTTACGTGATGACTGGCTTACTTTGCCGCCCTTGGTCAGGAAGCTTTCTGCCTTCGGTTCCATATCAATGGTGACGATAGCCTTTTTCCAAGATGCTGTCTTACCCTGATGGACGCCCATGCGCTTGTTTTTGCCGTCATAATTCATTGTGTTGACCTTAAGAACTTTTACATCAAACAGCTTTTCACAGGCTTGTCTGACCTCAGTCTTGGTCGCGTTCACATCTACTGCGAAGGTATATTTTCCTTCTGCTGCGTCATATGTGCTCTTCTCTGTGATTATCGGCTTGATGATGATGTCATGTGCTGTTTTCATTAGACATACACCTCCTGAACCTTGCGGACAGCCTCTTCAGTGATAACGAACTTGTCGTACTTGAGGATGTCATAAACATTGATCGTATTGACAAGAGCTGTCTTGATATTAGCAATGTTTCTTGTTGATTTTTCTACATTTTCGTCACGAGCAGCTGTTACGACCAGTGCTGACTTGTCAGCGCCTAGCTTCTCCAGGACTTTTACCATTGTCTTGGTCTTGATCTCTGAGAGCTCAAGCTTATCGACTACGATCACGCTGCTGGCTGCTACCTTGCCGGAAAGCGCTGACTTCATTGCGAGTCTGCGGACCTTCTTCGGAAGAGTATAGCTATAATCACGTGGTTTTGGGCCAAAGATTATGCCGCCGCCTACATACTGAGCTGAACGGGTTGAACCGTGACGAGCACGACCTGTACCCTTCTGTCTGTATGGACGCTTACCGCCGCCGCGCACTTCGCTTCTGGTCTTGGTAGAGTGTGTACCCTGGCGACGATTGGCCAGCTGGTTCAGAACGACGCGATGCAGGACGTCCTGATTAGGCTCGATACCGAAGATGTCATCAGAAAGCTCGATGCTGCCGGTAACAGCGCCTTCCATGTTATAAACATCTAATTTTGCCATTTCCTAGTTCCTCCTTTACGCCGTCTTATTTGGACTTGACGGAGCTCTTGATCTCTACGAGTCCGCCTTTTGGTCCAGGTACAGCGCCTCTGATGACGAGGATATTACGCTCACCGTCCACCTGAACGACACTGAGATTCTGTACTGTTACATTTGCTGCGCCCATATGTCCTGGCAATTTCTTACCCTTGAAAACGCGGGCAGGATCTGTATTAGCACCCATTGAACCAACACGGCGATGATACATTGAACCGTGGGTCTTAGGTCCTGTACGATGTCCATAACGCTTCTGGACGCCGGCAAAGCCTTTACCCTTGGATACGCCACTTACATCAACCTGATCACCGATCTCGAACATATCAGCTACACTGATCTTCTGACCTGCTTCAAATTCAGCTTCTGTCTTGAACTCACGCAAAATGCGGCACGGCTCGGCGCCAGCCTTTGCGAATTCACCCTTCTTAGGCTTATTGACATTTTTAACACTGCCATAGCCTACCTTAATTGCCTTGTAGCCATCTGTCTCAACGTTCTTGTTCTGAACAACAACGACAGGACCGCAGTCAATTACTGTGACTGGGATAGCTATGCCGTTTTCATCAAACAGCTGAGTCATACCTGCTTTTTTACCAAGCATGAATTTCTCCATTTTTCCTTTACCTCCATGGTTATTGGTTCACATTCGCGTGAACATGACCTTTTGCAGCTTTTCAGCTACTCAAAAGCTTTACAGCTTTATCTCGATGTTGACACCGGCTGGCATTTCAAGTTTCATCAACGCCTCTACCGTTTTGGAATTAGGAGCAAGAATGTCGATCAGACGCTTATGCGTGCGGATCTCGAACTGCTCACGGGCATCCTTGTACTTGTGGGGTGCTCTCAGAATTGTTACGATCTCTTTCTCTGTGGGAAGCGGGATCGGGCCTGATACACTTGCACCTGTACGCTTAGCTGTACCAACAATGCGTTCTGCACTCTCGTCGAGAATGTTGTGATCAAATGCCTTGAGTCTGATTCTGATTTTCTGATTAACTGCCATTGGTTAAACCTCCTTGATTGCTGCTTGCAAATCTCAACGTTGCCGGGCGTTCCTTTTTCCTTCAACATAAAACCCAGTCGTCTGTTCTCACTTGGAGACCTACGCACTGGGCACATGCCACAAAAGGCACACGCTGCGCACAATAAGATCTGCCGCCCAATTTCTTGAATCGGACTACTCCACCAAAGTTACCCGTCTGCGACCGCAGCGGCTGCCGACGGCAATCTCCGGTTTCATCGCCATGTGTGACTTCATGGACATAATATTCCCTGAGGCCACGCAGAAGCATTATACAACAGGATCTATTGGATGACAAGTACAAATTTCTGTAACCTGAATTGTGTTTTTGGTGCACAACAACACTTAATCAAGGTTCAGGCAGAAGCGATATCTCGTAGCCGCGTTCTCTGATACCATCAATCAACTCCGGAAGTATCTCAACATTGGTTTTTGATACAGCATGGATCAGGATAACAGAGCCGTCATGCAGCTCGCCCAGGATCTGATCAAGAGCCGCTGATGGAGCAGGTTGATTGTCTACATACCAGTCGACATAAGCGAAGCTCCAGAACACAGGGATGAAGCCATTATTATTGAGTACAGCCAGCATCTGCGGCGAATACTCACCCATCGGCGGCCTGATGAGTCTGGAGAGTTTGCTTCCCGTCAATTTCTCATATGATATCTCAAGCTCAGTCAGTTCCTGCATCATCGCAGCTGAGCCTTCTGATTGGAGCAATTTCGGTAGAGATGGATGGTTAACGCTATGGTTAGCAACTTGATGGCCCTCTTCAGCCATACGCTTAACAAGCTCAGGATGATCGCCAATAAAAGCACCGGTTATGAAGAAGGTGATACCGACCTTCTTCTCAAGAGCAGTATTGAGGATCCTGGTCGTATTGTCTGAAAACTCATAACCCTCATCCATCGTAAGATAAACTGTAGGTTTATCAGTTTTGGGCAGCTGCCATATCACGGCAAAAGACGAGATCGTTTCATGTATCTCTTCTGCAAGACCAGATGGCAGATCCTTGTGGCGTTCAGCCGGCCTGTTAAAAGACCATCCATATATCACAGACGGCACTCCTGCGATTTCTTCTTCTGAATATTGCTTAAGTACCGGCAGAAGTGAATTGTCAGCACGGGGATAATCCGGGATGCCTGCCGGCTGAGTTTCGGTTTGTCCGGGTGTGGTGGTGGCTCCACTGGACTCAACAGTATCAGAAGGTGATGGTTCAGTAGTTGTTTCCGAAGACGGTACAACAGCTGTCGTGACTGCCGGATCAGAGCCATCATTATCATATGTAGTATCAATGCTATCAGATATTGGTGGAAAAGACACAGTTGTTTGATTGCCGCCGCCCGCTGGAATCAATCTAAAGCTAAGAGGAATTATAATGACCAGCAACACGATCGCCGCAGCAACAATGATTATTCTGCCTCTGTAATTCGAGCTATGATCGCGTGCCTCTTTTATAACCAGATCATCTCGCTGCACATAAGAAGACCGGTTCTGCGGACGATCCGGCAATATTCGATCTGGTCTTACAGTGGTTTTTCGCAATGCCTCAGGCCGGCGCTGCGGATGATTCTTTTTCATCTTTCTTCCTCATTCAACTTATAATACATAGTCATATGCTGGGGTCTTTAAACTTCTACTTTTGTGAGAGCTGATCTATCATCTCTCTTAATTCATTATTGCTGAATTTGTACTTACGATCACAGAAATGACATTCAAGCGATATCCCGGCCGGGTCCGCTGCCAGATGACTTAAGTCCTCCAGACCAAGTGTCATGAGATTTCTCTCCATTCTTTCACGACTGCACGGGCAGCTGTAAGAGCATCTGGTTGTTTGATGATACTGAATATCCGGGTCTCCGAACAACAGATCCAGAATCTGATGCGGGTTGAAGCCCTCCTCCATCAAATAGCTGATCTCAGGGAAGCCTCCAAGCCTCTGCTCCAGCCATTCTATCAGCTCATCTGGCGCATCCGGCATAAGCTGAATGATCATTCCACCAGCATGCATGACTCCATCTCTGTCCATACTCACACCAAGACTGACAGCAGAAGGCGTCTGCTCAGAAACTGCCAGATAATAAGTCAGATCTTCAGCGATCTCGCCGGAAATCAACTCGACTTGACCTGTGTATGGCTCTTTGAGACCCATATCCTTAATGATCGTCAACGTACCCTGACCAACTGCCTCACCAACATTAAGCTTGCCGGGCTTATGATAGCTTGTCGGCGCAGTCGGATTATGGCAATACCCTCGAACTCCAGCCTGCGCGTTGCCGACAACAGTTATACCACCAATCGGTCCATCACCGCGAACAATTGCCGTGATCGTATCATTGTCATTTTTCAAGTCTTGCGTCATCATCAGAACACCGCTCATCAGCCGGCCGAGCGCAGCGGCCGTAATCGGCGACAGACCATGAATTCTTACAGCCTCACGACATAAGTTTGTTGTTCTGCAGGCAAAAGCACGGATCATGCCGCCTTTTGCCGTTGCTCTTACAATATAGTCACCTTCTGGTATCAGTGTGCCAGTATTCGATCTATTTCTATTATCACTGCTCATTGAATTAATTGTCCTCTTCTATATATGCCTTCTTGGCGGCCGGCTGAACAAATACCAGGAAAGATCTTTCGTCTCCGGCATTCGGTCTGCGATCCGCAAGCTCTCCGTAGCGAGCCACAAGCTTTAAGCCCTCGGACTCTGCCAAATCTCTTATCTGTCGCCAATCATAGTACTTTTCTCTGACGACATCATCATAGCGTTCATAAAGGCCGCTGTCCGTTTCAGTGAATACGGTTATTTCAGAAATACTGATACCTCTGCTTCTCTGCCAATGATTCTGCCACAACATGGTAAAAGCCGGCTCCTCTGGTGATCCCGCTATATCCTGGTAAAAAACGTTATTTCCAAGAGTACGCGCGAAATGCTTCTCTGTGCCGATATCAATAATTAACAGGCAATCCTGATTTAAATAATTCATGCATAAGCTGAACAGCTTCCTAAGCTGATCTTTTCTAGTTATGTGATTGACTGTATCTAGAAGACAGACTGCCAGATCAACCGTACCGTAGAGTTCAAAACCGCAAATATCCTGATGCAAAAAAAGCGCGGTGCTGTCACTATCAGCAGCCTCTTCTCTTGCTGCCATCAGCATCATTTCCGAGCGGTCAATGCCAATTACATCATAGCCTCTTGCCTCCATAGCGAAGGCATTTCTTCCTGTACCGCAGCCAAGATCAAGCATCAGAGGTTTGCCATCTTGCCCATCGCCCGCTCTGCTCTGTCTGCCATGTCTCTGATCAAGCATTGTCAGAAAATCTGCCCATGCTTCATGATCAACAGATGATTGCAGACGATCATACCAGTTAGCGATCTGATCATACTGAGTCATCGCCGCACCTCAGTCCTTCTGCAGCTGCTCGATCGCAGCCGAGAGCTGAGTATCTTCCTCAGGTGTTAGCTGTGCAACAGATTTTACTCTGGCTTCATCCGGAAGCTCAATATCAATGTCCGGTGTCAGACCTTTGCCCTCAATACTCTCGCCATCTGGCAGATAATATAGGAAATTCGTAATTGTCAAGGCTGATCCGTCACTCATAGGGAAAGTTATAGTTCCTGAACCCTTGCCGAAGCTTTGCTTGCCTACTAAGACAGCCTTATCATGATCCTGCAAGCAGCCAGAGAAAAGCTCCGAAGCGCTGGCAGAAAACTGATTGATCAGCACAGCGAACTCCATGTCTTCTGGCACACCCATCTTAGCGTCTGATTCCCATGAACGTTCAAAAGCCCGACCACTGGAACGGCCTTCAAGGGTTGCCAATGTCAATTCAGGCAACAGATAATCAAGCATTTCAACCACTTCATCAGCCAGACCGCCGCCATTATTTCTCAAATCAAAAACAATTGATTCCGCCCCCTGCTGCTGCAGTTTGTCCACAGCCGCGATAAAATTTTGGGCTACACCATGCGAGAACTCACTGATACTTATATAACCAATCTTCTCATCCAGCATTTTATAACGGACACTTGCGTTTTCGATTTTTCTGCGAACTGGTGAGAATGTCAGATTACTGCGTTCAGATGGTCTGTAGATTTCAAGCTCAACCGTACTGTCCTCCGGGCCTCTAACCATTGCCGCAAGGGTTGAGACATCCGGCAGGCTTGTAACATCCTCTCCATCTACACTTACAAAAACATCGCCGATCTGTAAACCTGCTTCGATCGCAGGGCCATTCTCGACCAGCTCCGTTATCTCTATCAAACCGTCATTGCCCATTGCCACGATCGCGCCAATACCACTGTACTCACCACTCATCGACTCTTCGATCAAAGCATTCTGCTCAGCGGTCAGGTACATCGTATATGGACTCTCCATCGAATAAGCCAAGCCTGCTGACATCGCCTCCAGCATTTCTGCCTCGGTCAGTTCACGGTAGTACTCATTGTAAATATAGTGATATACCGTTTTCAGCTTATCCGCTGCCTTAAGTGTTTCTTCATCATTGCTCCGCAAGTCTATACTGAAACTGCCTGACGATCCGCCCTGCGGGCCGAAGCTAAGAAATACAGCGACCAGGATGGCAGCTGTAATTACAAAAGTAAACATAGCGCTGATAAGAGCCGTCAAAACATATTTCCATGTATTAGGTGTACTGGCTGGTCGATTCATCGTCTCATTACTTGCTTCATGTCTGTAAGGTGATTGCTCTGTCATTTATTCTCCTTAGAGGCAGCCATAGTATTTGGCTTAACCAACATAATTGCGTGGATTGGTCGTGCTGCCGTTTTTCATAACTTCGAAGTGAAGGTGCGAGCCTGTTGATGTTCCTGTACTGCCGCAGGTACCCACCAGTTCTCCGGCGCCTACTGCCTGGCCTACGGAGACCTTCGTATTCTTCATATGTGCATAAAGTGTGGCATAACCATCGCCATGATCGACGACAACATAATTTCCATAGCCATAGCCACCCCAGTTTTGGCCTTCTACAGGATTACGGACAATTAGAACTGTGCCTGCACGCGATGATACAATGGGTTGTCCGTAGCCGGCGCTTATATCTATGCCGCTGTGGAATCTCATGTAGTGATATACAGGATGCATTCTATTGCCATAGTTAGATGTGATATTTCTGCTGGAAGGTACCGGCCAGACCCAGCCTTGACCATTGGGAGAATTGGCGGGTGGTGTCTCAACAACAGGTGCAGCCTGGGCTGCTTCTGCCGCTCTGGTCGCTTCTGCCGCACGTGTTGCCTCAGCTGCCTTGGTAGCAGCCGCTGCCTTCTCGGCAGCCAGCTTCTGCTGCAGTGCATATATTTCTGATCCAAGCTGCTGGGACAGAACATTCAGCTCTTCCTCTGCAGCCTGATACTCTGAAATTTCGTAGTTTACCTGATCCAGACTCTCAGCAGTAACAGCAGCGTCCTGCTCAATCTGAGCCATCTCGGCCTGAACCTGTTCTACGACCTGCTCCATATCCTTCATTTTTTGCTGAGCAAGTTCTCGTTTTAATTCTGCATCATCTCTGGCAATTTCCAGATCCTCGAGCATTTGCTCATCAGTATCAGCGATTATAGACATCATCTGCAAGGTTGTGAAAAAACCATGCAGACTGTTCGATTCAATAAATACCGAAAACATTGATTTGTTTTTATGATCATACATGATCTGAAGGCGCTGATTGTATTGCTGTTTCTTGTCTGCAAGCACCTGCTCTGCGTCAGAAAAAGCAGTGATCGCGTCATCCATTTCCTTGAGAGCAGCAGTAAGCTGCGCTGATTTCTCGGCGAAAAGAGCTTTCTGCTCCTCAGAACGCTGATTAAGCCATTCCAGATCACCTGTCAACTGTGTTTTGGATTGAGATAACTGATCCTGTTTGCCCTCCAGCTCATCCATTTTCTTAGCGATCTCTTCCTGCTTATCGAGAGCGCTCGCCAGTTCCTGACTCGTGCTGGCAGCACTAACGGACAGCAAGGTGGAAAATGTCATCACGATAAAGGCTATAGCCAAAACAAGAGCGACTGCTTTTGCCAGTTTGTTTCTAGAACTCATCGTACTCACCTCTACACTTGTATATGTCTGCGCACAGAAAGAGCGCTGCCAAGGCTGCCGACACCAACACCGATAAGAATAGTTATTAACAGGATCACAGATGACAGATGCCCTACCGGCAGCATGCTGAGCACGCTGTCTGCCTCCATACCTGGCATGAATTTATCATACAGCTGAATATAGGAGATCCAAATGATCACAGATGCGAGCAAAGCTCCCAACAATCCTACTACGGCACCTTCCAGGATATATGGAACCCTGATATACCAATTAGTCGCGCCAACATACTTCATTATGCCGATCTCTTCAGCTCGTGCCAGCACAGCAATTCTAACCATATTAGAGATTATGAAGAAGGCAATTATACCCAGAACGGCAAAAGCCAGCAGTGTGGCATAGTTTACCCAGCGGATCGCATTGTTAAGGAATTCCATGACAGCTTGTTCAAGCGAAACCTCCCGCACACCGGGAAGCGCGGTAATTCGTTTGCTGAAATCCTCACCGCCTGCAGGGTCGTCTAAACGGACTGTATAGGTGTATGGAATATACTCCGCAGAAAAATCCTCAAACAGATCTTCCTTCTCCATTGATTGTTTAAATATCTCCAGATTCTCATCCGGGCTGAAAAGCTGATATTCTATAACATTCTCATCCTGCTCCAGAGAATACGTGACCCTTTCAATATCCTCCTGAATCACACCAATATTCATCGTGATCTCAATCGGAGGTTTCTGTCCGGCCAGTTCAACCATATGTCTTGCATTAAGTGATATAACTATAAAAGCACCAAGCAAAAACAGCATCAGTGTCATAGTAGTTACTGACGCCAGAGTTACCAGCGGGTGTCTTACAA
>CAZHQX010000015.1:1790-19807 GCA_964534195.1 uncultured Oscillospiraceae bacterium | reverse complement strand
ATAATCCTCATCAGACATCGGTGGAGCGTCATCATCGGAAAATTCCGGGTATTCATATTCATCATCCTGTTCGGAAGCAGAAGCCGACTCAGCAGCTTGTGTTGCCTTCTCTTGAGGAACCTCTGAGTCTTCAGTATCAGAAACGACGGCTTCAGAATCTGATTCTGCTGCCTGAGGCTCAGCAGATATCTGTGCTGCCTGCTCCTTTGGCTCAGCAGGTATCTGTACGGCTTCCACCTGTGGCTGTGCGGGTATTTGTACTGGTTGTGCCTGAGGTTGTGGTAAATATGTTTTATCCAAGCTTATTTCACTGTTTTTCGCAATTATACGTATTAGTCCAACCTCGAGCGAGGTTCTGGCATCGCTCGACCAGCGAAGCTCTGCACCGATTTCGGAGAGCTCTTCTATCAGCTTGATCAAAAGCTTATATCCGGTCTGCGCGGAAAGCTGCTTCATCTCGGCTATTGTTTGATCAGTTGCCTGAATCAGCTTCTCAGGTGTCGCCGAAACCTGACAGATCAAGAGATTGCGGAAAAACTGAGCCAGGTCGCTGATAAATCTCGCGAGATCACGACCTCCCATAACAAGCTCATCGATACCGGCAAGCAGATCACTGATCCTGCCATTGATAACAGCGGCGCCCATATTAAGCATGAAATCATCCTGGGTTATACCAGCCAGAGCCAATACATCATTTCGTTCAATTTTGCCGGGTATGCTTGCGCGAGCCTGATCGAGCAGGCTGATCGCGTCACGCATAGCGCCATCGGCAAAAGAAGATATAGCCTCAAGTGCCTCGTCGGTTAGGTCGATACCATCGGCTGTTGCTATTTCCTTCAGTCTTGCGGCGATGCCATCCTGAGGTATTCTGCGGAAATCATAACGCTGACAACGCGAGAGAATAGTCGCAGGCAGTCTATGCGGTTCAGTTGTAGCCAGAATAAATACCGCGTGAGCAGGCGGTTCCTCAAGCGTTTTCAACAGAGCGTTAAAAGCTCCGGTAGAAAGCATATGAACTTCGTCAATTATATAAACCTTATATTTTGCGAGTGAAGGCATGAAGACAACTTCGTCACAGATACGTCTTATATTATCAACACTGTTATTTGAGGCCGCGTCCATTTCGACAACGTCCATCAAAGATCCGTCAAGTATACCTTTGCAGATCTGACACTGGTTACATGGATTACCGTCCTGCGGATCGAGACAGTTGATCGCTCTGGAGAAGATCTTGGCAAGAGTCGTTTTACCGGTGCCTCTTGTGCCGCTGAAGAGATAGGCATGAGCTATCTGCTTATTCTTAACAGCCTGACGCAGAGCATAAACCGCTTGCTTCTGCTCTACGACCTCATCGAAGGTTTTAGGTCTCCATTCACGATATAGTGCCAGATAAGACATGTTGTACCTCGCAAGTGTCATCTTGATTACAATGCAAAGCCGCCATGCCTGACCTGCAACCGACGCAGGCTACCCTGCGGCACATGCGGTTGACCGCTTACCGCTGCTTCCTTCCGGACCTGACGGGGTTCACGGGCCACATCGCACAGGACCAGCGATCGGCTGCAGATCAGACACGGCGGTGACTGTTCGCCGAACCATTATAACATACAAGGTCCTCCTGTGCTACAATGGTTCTGGATCTACATTGACCCATTATTCTCAGCAGGTGAATATTATGACTGAACAGAAGCTTCCAGGTCCGCCGAAAACAGCTCAGCTTATTCCACGAATCAGAGCAGTCGTGATGCTTATCGCAGGATCGATCATATCGGCACTGGCGCTTAATGTGTTTTTTATACCTGCCAGGCTGACTATGGGTGGTATTTCAGGTCTGGTTTCGATCATCTATCAGTTGACAGGACAGGGTGAGCTGCTGCCGTTCGGTATCATGGTCATTATGATGAATATACCGATCCTGATCATGGGCTGGATCTATATCGGCTCAGGCTTCGTCTGGCGCAGCATAATCGGAACTTTGGCTTATTCTGTTGTCATCGACTTGACTGAACCGGCAATGGCCGGGTGGTACGATGAATACATCAGGCAACCCCTGTCCGATGGAGTGCCAGACGCTTTGCTGTTCACTTTGTTCGGCGGAATACTATATGGCGTTGGCCTCGGACTTATCTTCCGTGCCGGCTACACAACTGGCGGCACTGACATTATTGCCGTTTTGCTCAAGCGCAGAATCAAGCATCTCAGCATCGGACAATTCCTGATGGTCATTGACGCCGCAATCGTTATACTGACAGTTTTTGTCTATCGGAATCACGATGAATCAGCTGTGCTGCTGGCAATGTACTCCTTTATTGCCATGTACCTGACCTCAAAGAGCATCGATATTGTTCTCGAAGGCTTCGACTATACAAGAACCGCGTTTATTATCTCTGATCACAGTCAGGAGATCGGCAGTCGTGTGATGGATCAGCTGCAGCGAGGTGTTACTGCCTTGAATGGCGAAGGCATGTACACAGGCAAGAGCAAGAAGGTTCTGCTCTGCGTTCTGTCCCGTAAGCAGATACCTCTGTTAAAAGCGATCGTGCTGGATATTGATCCGGATGCTTTTGTCATAGTTGGGGAGGCAAGAGAGGTTCTTGGTGAAGGCTTCGGCTCAGCGTCTGACTTGCTTTAGTATTTCCAGACAAGACTTATTTTTATATATCCTGGCAAAAGTCGAGCCGATACTTCAAGATCAGTATCGGCTCGTTATATTCCAAGGACGTATCAACTGCTCGCTTTTCAGAATAGCCCTGTTATCTGTCCATCAACAACATCAATTTGCTCCGCTGCCGGTTTCCTCGGCAATCCCGGCATGGTCATGATGTTTCCAGTAACAGCTACGACGAAACCGGCACCCGCCGAGAGTCTAAGCTCTCTAACAGTTATCTCAAATCCTCTTGGCCGACCAAGCAGGTTTGGCTGATCTGAAAGGCTGTACTGAGTTTTGGCCATGCATACGGGCAAGTCGTCATAGCCCTGCGCGATAATAGCAGCAAGCTCCTTCTCGGCCGCAGCGGTCAAAACCGCTCTGTCAGCGCCGTAGATCTCACAGGCGATCTTATTGATCTTATCTTTGAGCGGTATATCTGTTTCATATAGGAAATGGAAATCAGATCTATTCTGTTCAAGTGTTTCCACTACGGCCTCGGCCAGCTCCCGGCCGCCTTCGCCACCATGAGTGAATACTTCCGAAAGCGCTAGTCTGGCACCGTTTGCGGCACAAGCCTCCCTGACGATCGCTATTTCAGCGTCAGTATCAGTATGGAAGCGGTTAAGAGCTACGATACAAGGCAGACCAAAGCTCGCGATGTTCTCGAGATGCTTTTCCAAATTTACAAGACCAGCCTTCAAGGCTGCCGTATTCTCTGCGGCTAGCTCGCCTTTTGCCACACCGCCATTGTATTTAAGTGCTCTGATCGTTGCGACCAGAACTACAGCGTCAGGTTTGAGTCCGCCGACTCGACATTTGATATCGAAGAATTTCTCTGCTCCCAGATCTGCGCCGAATCCAGCTTCGGTAACTACGATATCCGCTAGCTTGAGTCCCAGTTGTGTTGCTCTAAGGCTGTTGCAGCCATGAGCGATATTAGCAAAAGGACCGCCGTGCATGATTGCTGGAGTATGCTCAAGTGTCTGTACCAGGTTTGGCTTCATCGCGTCTTTCAGAAGTGCTGTCATCGCGCCATCAGCGTTTAGCTGACCGGCTGTAACAGGCTCATTATTATAGGTATAGGCGACTACTATTTTGCGAATCCTGGATTTAAGATCTTCCAGATCAGCTGCCAGGCAGAGGATAGCCATTACTTCTGAGGCTACTGATATTTGGAAGCTGTCCTGGCGGGGAACGCCGTTTAGCGGACCGCCCAGACCTACGATGATATCTCTGAGCGCGCGGTCGTTCATATCAAGACAACGCTTCCAGACTATTCTTCTGGGATCGATCTGCAATTGATTGCCCTGCTGAAGATGGTTATCAAGCATAGCGGCCAGCAGATTGTTGGCTGCTGTTATTGCATGGAGATCACCGGTAAAATGCAGATTGATATCTTCCATAGGCACGACCTGAGCATAGCCGCCTCCGGCAGCTCCGCCCTTAATTCCAAAAACCGGCCCCAGCGAAGGCTCACGCAAGGCGATGATAGCTTTTTTGCCAATAAGTCCCAGTGCCTGACCCAATCCAACAGTAGTTGTTGTTTTACCCTCACCTGCCGGAGTAGGATTGATAGCTGTTACCAATACTAACTTGCCGTTTGGATTGCCTGAGGTTCTGGCAACCAACTCATCGCTTAGCTTGGCTTTGTAATGGCCATAATACTCAAGCTCACTATCCTGTATGCCTAGTTCGGCGGCTATTTCTTTTATCGGCATCATTTTTGTTCTGGTAGCTATTTCAATATCAGTCAGCATTGATTTCCTCCCTGAGCTCCTGTTTTGTAAGACATATGCTAATTTGATAACATATTTTGACCTCTCTAGCAATGTTTAGCAAAAAATTTACATTGACTGTTGACCTGTTGTTAACGTTTCACACAACATTTTGCGTTGGTTTTTATTCGAAACCACAATTTATAGTGTCACGGCTGTCATGACAGTTTGACTTTAGTTAGTGAAAGTGTTACAATCGGCGCATTGGGGGCCTGATTTTTTTGATATGAAGGAGAAATCAGCAGCCGGAGGTGTAACGTAAATGATAGTTAAATCAGACCTGGAAACTTGCCGCAAGGACATGCAGACGAATATCGGCAAGAGAATCAGATTGAGATCAAATGGCGGACGCAAGAGAACGATCGTGCAGGAAGGTATTCTTGACAGCTGCTATCCCAATGTATTCACGGTACGCTGCACTAAAATGAACAAGTATTCAGAGCTTGTTTCATTCAGTTACATAGATGTGCTGACCCGTGTCGTAGAGATAGCCGTTGATGCAGAGGTTGAAGCCTGCAAATGCTGATATAATCGAATCCAGCACCAGGATAAGATAATATTGCTTAAGCTATAGATGAGAAAATGATGAACCTGATATACAGGTTTATGCTTATCTGATTTTACTAAGAGACGTTAATAAGGATATTCTACAGCGTTAAAACTGCAGGATGTCCTTTTTTCTATAGTATAATGACTGTTGGAATGGAAAATACATAAGCTGCAGTCTGTGATTTCAATATCCAGTAAAAACGACCAAAGAGCTTTAACAAGAAGCTGAAGTATATGTCAGGATAGGTGATTATGAAAACTAAAGAGATAGAAGCACCGGCAAAAATAAATCTTTCGCTGGATATAACTGGAATCAGGGATGATGGCTATCATTTGCTAAGATCAGTAATGCAGTCAATAAGTCTGTCAGATAAGCTTCGAATCACAGTTGCTGATGGTCCAGCAGCGATTCGATTGAGTGCTGATCGCCCGGGGATCCCTCTCGATAGTAAAAATACATGCTATAGAGCCGCCGAGTATTGGCTTGAGAAGTGCGGCAACTCCTATAACATTATGATAAATATTGAAAAACACATTCCGTCAGAAGCAGGCTTGGGCGGAGGCAGCGCTGATGCCGCAGCTGTTTTGAACGGGCTTAACAGCTTGACCGGCAACCCGCTTAATCAAGCAGAGCTGCTGGAAGCGGCCGCTAAGACAGGCGCTGACGTACCATTTTGTCTTAATGGCGGAACTGCTCTTTGTGAAGGTATCGGAGAGATTATCACACCGCTGACACCGCTGCCACGACGACCACTGCTTCTGCTTAAGCCGGATTTTGGATTAGCGACACCAGCTGTATTTCGCGAATCAGACAAGATGACTCGGTTGGCTGAGCTGGATCATGATCAAATCACTGCGGCTGTTAACTCAGGCAGCTGGCGGAATTTAGGACGCGTCAGCCGTAATGTTCTTGAGGCAGCAGCGCTGAGAATAGAACCTGAATTATCAGTATACCTGGATGCCATGAGAGGGACTGATGCTGAAATGGTTATGATGAGCGGATCAGGAACCTGCATATACGCTGTTTTTGAAAATGAGGATTCAAGGGACCGGGCAGCCGCGAGCCTTTTCGAGTCATATGGCCAAAAAGCTCAGCTCATATGTTCATCAGTTATTTGAAATAGCTGTAACAGAAGAATTATTTAGTGACTGTTCGTGCCAAATAAACTCTAATCTGCTATTATTACTGCGTACTATATAAGATTCGCAAAAGAGAGAGCTGAATCTGAGCTCTGATCTCAATTCCATTAGGAGAAGTGGGCAATGTCTGGAAATAGAAGCAAGTATGGGAAGAATAGTAAAAGAGGCGGCAGCTTAAGAACTGCTGCACTGACAGTCACAACAATTGTTTTGGCAATGACTGTTATACTCGTGATCAGTCCATCGATCAGAAGCAGCCTTGCTTCTGTCCTGCGTCCTGAGCAGATAAGTAATGGTTATGCTCCTTCCCAAACAGATAATTCAGGCAGTGCGAGTGAAACGCCTGCTGCTTCCTCTGCTGAAGAGTCGACTGTAGCCGAACAAACAGAAACAACGATAGCTGAAACTGAGCCTTATAAGGATATAGAGATCGAGCTGGTTGCAACTGGTGATGTTTTACTTCATATGCCTGTCATTAATGGTGTCGCTAGAAACGTAGAAGGAGGAACAGTTTATCAGTTTGATCCTGTTTTTCGTTATATAAAGGATATAGTTCACTCGGCAGATTATGCTGTCTTGAATTTTGAAGGCACACTAGGTGGCCCTCCATACACAGGCTACCCTATGTTTTCAGCGCCAGACGACATAGTCCCTGCTCTGCTGAATACTGGTTTTGATTTGGCCAGTACTGTTAATAATCATTCTATAGACAGAGGATATGATGGACTGATCAGAACCGCTACTGTATTTCAGGAAAACGGTCTGCCGAATATTGGTACAAAAACATCTGTTGAAGCTAAGAGCTACCGGGTAGAAGATGTGCAAGGAATTAAGATCGGGTTTAGCTCGTTTTCCTTCGAAACTATCGGTACAGAGCAGAATAGAGCACTCAACGGCATCCTTATTCCTAAGGATGCGGAGCCTCTGATAGATTCCTTCAACCCATATAGAGAAGGTGTCTTTGACCAGGATATTCAGAGAATTCTTGAACGCGTAGAAACTATGCGCTCGGAGGGTGCCGAATTCATATGCATGGTCATGCATTGGGGTGAGGAGTATCATATCAGCAGCAGCCCATATCAGCAACGACTGGCGCAGATTCTGGCTGATGCAGGAGTTGATCTGATAATTGGTCATCATCCTCACGTTGTTCAGGAGATAGATTTTGTTAAGGCTTCAAATTCAGATCATGAAATGCTCGTTTACTATTCTCTTGGTAACTTTATCAGCAATCAGTATTTTGATACGGGAAACGCTTCGGGTCGAGGCCAGGATGGTCTGACAGCAAGAGTCAGCATCACAAAAACAGAGAATGATATTTCTATAACATCTGCAGAATATATACCGATTCATGTAGTAAGAGTTGTGGCTGACGGCATCCCTTCACATCGAGTTGTACCGGTTCTGGACGCTCTTGCCGACCCGGCTGCTTACGAGACGACAAGCGAGTTGATGAACGCTTCTTTGGCCAGAACTGAGGCGGTAATGGATGCCAATGGCAGCAGTGATAAGATCAGCCTGACAGCTGCTGGCAATTAGTCATGCAGCTGCTTTGATACAGCCTGATCGATCGAGGTTGACAGTCTGAGGCTATGCCTTGTATAATGCTTAAGCTAATGTAAACAAACTCATGGAGGTGAACATAAAATGAAAATGACATTTCAGCCCAAGAAGAGACAGAGATCGAGAGAACACGGTTTCAGAAAAAGAATGAAAACAGCATCAGGCCGTGAAATACTGCGTAAGCGCAGACTCAAGGGAAGAAAGCAGTTATCTGCCTGAAGACCGCACATCAAGTGGTCTTTCTTCTTTTATACCCGTTATCCGGGCGTTTTGTGCGTTTAGGGTGAAGGAATGCGGAGCTTATGAAACAAAATAGCAGGCTCGTAAAAAATTATGAATTTTCCCGGGTTTATCAGAAAGGCCGACGTGTCTCGGGCAAGGTACTGACAGTACATTACCTGAAAAGGCCAAACCGTGGCCTACGAACAGGGGTCACGGTTAGTCGTCGTTTAAAGGGTGCCGTCAAACGCAACAGGTATAAGCGTTTGATCAGAGAGAGCTTACGACTTGTAAGATCTGATCTTAAGCCAGGCTATGACATTATCATAATGGGGAAGCTGTATGAACAGATTCCGGATTATGAATCTGTAAGACAAGACATGAACAGCCTGTTCAAAAGGGCAGGTTTGTGGCAGGATAAGTGTGATGGGATATGATCAGGCGGGAAATCCGTTCTCTTATTGTTAGAGGAATGCTTGCTATGATCAGGTTTTATCAAAAACATATTTCCAGTCATCTGGGTAGTCAATGCAAGTATATGCCGACATGCTCGCAATATGCGGTTGAGGCAATTACAAAATATGGACCTGTAAAGGGTCTGGGAATGGCTATATGGCGTGTTCTTCGCTGTAATCCGTTTTCCCGGGGGGGATACGACCCCGTTAAATGAAAGGAGACCAATTCATGGATCTTGCCATTGTTTCGCTGGGTCTGATGGATCCGCTTTACACAGCCTTCGGCTGGGTAATGAGAGTTTTGTATGACATAATCGGCAACTATGGTCTGGTTATTATTGTATTTACGATCATTCTTAGAGGCTTGATGATTCCTCTTGGCATCAATCAGCAAAAGAGTACGCTGAAGCAGCAGGCTCTGTCTGGTGAGATCGCAGAGATCAAGAGACTCTATCCTGATGACAAGGCTAAGCAGAGCGAGCTGCAAATGGAGCTTTATAAGCATCATGGTGCTTCTCCGATGGCCGGCTGCCTGCCTTCGATCATTCAGCTTATCATCATATGGCCTATTTTCAGAATAATTCAGGCACCTCTTAAGCATATAATGCATGTTTCATCTGAGAATTTGGACAAGATTGGTCAGATTCTTAATGGAATGACTAATGCTGCAGGTGAGCCTCTCATTTCTGATGCTGCCGCCAAGGCTGGCGCTACGATGAACATTCCACTTTTGAATGCTCTTGAAGCTAATGCTGCAGCCCTGTCACGTGTTGTGAATGAAGGCCTGATCAACTTAGATCAAATGATAAACGTTGATTTCCTTGGTATTAATCTGGGACTTACTCCAACCTATAAGCCCAATCTTCTGTTCGGGGATTCAATGTGGACATATTTGCCCCTTCTTCTTATTCCGCTTTTTGTTTTGTCTACAACTTTGATACAGATGAAAATATCCAGAATAACGATGCTCAATCGTAAACAGAAGGAAATAGATAAAGAGCGTGATAAGAAAAACCCTGCGCGTGCCGGACAGACACAGCAGGACAGTACTGAATCCATGATGAAGAGCATGAATATCATTATGCCTATCTTCATGCTATGGACAACCTTTACTTTCCCGGCTGCAATGGGTCTTTACTGGATCATTGGCAATATGATGATGATTCTGCAGTCTGTGATCATATATTTCCTCTTCACCAAAAAATTGGAACAAGCTGGTTTGAATAAGCCAGAGGATAAATCCGGTTCTGTTATCAAAGAAGTTAAGGATGCTGAAGTAGCTCATTAATTTTTGTGATGCGGACGGTTAGCGTCATTCAGGAGGTTTGAGATGGCTGATTTCGTAGAAAAGACTGCCAAGACAGTTCAGCAGGCGATCAATGATGCGCTTGAAGAATTGGGCATAAATGAGGATAACGCGATAATAGAAGTCCTTGATGAGGGTGAGAGCGGAGGCTTGCTTGGCATTGGCAGGAAGCCTGCACGTGTAAGAGTTAGTCTTGCGGAGCTTGATCAGGAGGCAGGACTGCCTGCAGCTGATTATGCTGATGATATCGATTCTGATTTTGATGATCAGTCGGATGATGACTCCGGGAATGATTATAACTCAGATGAAGAGCTTTCAGAGTCAGAAGAAGAATCTGACGAAGAGCCTGTATATTATGGCGATGATGAGTACACAGATGAGCCTGAGTCTCAGGTTGAGGCTGCTGCCATGGATTATGTCGCAGATATACTTAAGGGAATAGGCATTCATGGTCGGATCAGTTCTTATCACGAGGATGGTAATTTGCGCATTGATGTTTCCGGACATGATTGCGGCGCTGCGATCGGCAGACATGGTGAAACACTTGACGCGATTCAGTATTTGACCTCATTAGTAGCTAATAAGTTTTCTGAGGAGCATGTTCGTGTAATAGTTGATATTGGCGGCTACCGCAGACGCAGGGAACAGACTTTGGTTGGCATAGCTGAGAGAACAGCCTCCAAGGTAAGCCGCAGCGGCCGGATGCAAAAGCTCGATCCGATGAATCCAGCAGAGAGAAGGATCATCCATTCGGCGCTCCAGGGTTATCCGGGCATTACGACCTTCAGCGAAGGTGTTGATCCTGATAGATATATCGTAGTAGCACCAGATAAGCAGGACTGATCCTAAGCCATCGGGCTGACCCCGACAAGAGCAGATGAGTATTGGCAGCCGTAGGGGTATAAGACTCCTGCGGCTGTTTTGATGAGAAAGGTTAAATATCATGTCTGAGCAAATTTCCAGAGAACTTCTTCTCGAGACAATTGCGGCCGTATCAACGCCGCCAGGTCAGAGTGGAATCGCGATCATCCGCGTTTCCGGGCCTGCGGTCTCATGGCTTGGAGATCTGCTTTTTGAGCCTTTGTCCAAGCGATTCCCGATTTTCAGCCAGATGAAGGAGTATAGCTGTGCGCCGGGTTATTGGCTTGGACAGATTAATGACTCAGGGATGCGTGACCGTATTGATCAAGTTGTTATTACAAAATTTATCCGCCCTTCTTCTTTTACCGGTGAGGATGTAATGGAAATATCCTGCCATGGATCGTCGGCTGTCAAGCAGGCAATATTAGATAGCCTTTTTGCAGCTGGTGCTATGGCAGCTGGTCCGGGCGAGTTTACAAAAAGAGCCTTCCTCAACGGCAAGCTTGATCTGGCCCAGGCAGAAGCAGTCATGGATCTGATCAATTCAGAAGCGCGGTTACAGGCTGCTGCTGCGATGAAGCAGCTGCAGGGTGCCGTATCTGAGGAGGTCGCAAGAGCTGATCAGGCGATATACGATCTGTTGGCCCAGACAGAACTGATATTGGAGTTTCCTGAGCACGAAGAAACTGACGAAAATCTTATTGCGTTGGCTGATCAAATAAGTGTAGTAAAAAACAAACTGGAGCAGCTTATAGCCAGTTATCGCCAGGGCAGAATTCTCAGCGAAGGTATGAATGTTGTCATCGCCGGACGTCCAAATGCCGGGAAATCATCGTTGCTTAATCATTTGGCTGGCTATGAGCGGGCGATCGTAACAGCGATCCCTGGAACTACTCGTGATACAGTTCGTGAGACTGTCGATCTTGATGGTCTGCCGATTCATTTGACTGATACAGCCGGTATACGCCACTCAAATGATCCGGTTGAGAAGCTCGGTGTTGAGAGAGCAAAACGTGCTATCGAAACAGCAGATCTGGTTATTTGGCTCCTTTCGCCGCCTTTTGCCGATGCGGAAGAGGAAATAGCTGAGATCAAGCGGCTGCGATCAGAGGGTTTGCCGGTCAAGCTCATCCGGGGAAAAGACGACCTGCCTGATAGTGCGGCTATGACTGAATGGTTGAACAAACAATTTGATAATGACGAGATAACCGCATATTCGGCCATCAGCGGAGAGGGTCTAAGAGAGATCAAGAGTACGATTCGTGCGGTGTATGAAGAAAAAGGCAGTCAAGGAAGCGATTCGGTCATTATTACCAATAGCCGGCATCGGGAAGCCGCTGAGTCGGCTGTCCGCAGGCTGGCTGAGGCCAGACAGGCGATGGATCAGGGTCTGACGCTTGACCTGGTTTCAATGCTGTTGAGATCAGCTGCAGAAAATCTTGCTGAAATTACCGGCCGGTCAGTTTCTGATGAAATCGTACAAACAATTTTCTCGCGCTTTTGTGTCGGCAAGTAGATATGTATAAGGTTATGGAGTGATAATGTATGAATATTAGTGAAGCTCTCGAGCATAAGGGTGCATGGCTGACGCCGGCTTGTGATATTGTCGTGATCGGTGCCGGTCATGCAGGCTGCGAAGCGGCTTTGGCCGCGGCCAGGCTCGGACAGCGTACCGCGCTCTACACTATGAACCTGGATAGTCTGGCTAATATGCCTTGCAATCCGAATATCGGCGGCACCGCGAAGGGGCAGCTGGTAAGAGAAATTGATGCACTTGGCGGTGAGATCGGTCGTTCGGCTGATCAGACTATGCTGCAGTTTCGCATGCTGAACGCCTCGCGTGGGCCTGCCGTCCTCTCGCCTCGCGCGCAAATCGATCGTCGTGCCTATTCTGCTGTCATGAAGGATGTGCTTGAGAGCCAGTCTGGTCTAGAGCTGATTCAGGGTGAAATAGTTCAGCTGCTGACTGAGCCTTCTGACGCAAACGGTCGTCCGCGAATTGTAGGTGTTATGACTAGAACCCATGCTATCAAGCCATGCGACGCTGTAGTGATCGCGACGGGAACGTACCTGGATAGCCGTATCATCATCGGCGAATGCGTTTATGATGGAGGTCCTGACGGGTTATTCCCGGCAAAAGGCTTAACAGATTCAATGCGTGAGCTTGGACTGCCGATCGTGAGGTTTAAAACTGGGACACCGGTCAGAATAAACAGCAATACAGTAAATTACGAGGCAATGGAGAAGCAGCCCGGTGACGCCAGGATCACGGCATTTTCCTACGAGAATGAAAATGAGCCTCTGCTTGATCCGGACAAGCAGATTCCTTGTTGGCTGTCATGGACGAGCGATCGTACAAAATCGGTCATCATGGATAATCTGGACAGATCGCCGCTCTATAGTGGTGTCATCGAAGGCGTTGGTCCGCGTTATTGCCCTTCGATCGAGGACAAATATGTCAAGTTCCCTGATAAGCAACGGCATCAGATATTCGTTGAACCAACCGGCGCCTCCACCAGTGAGCTTTATGTCCAGGGACTCTCGAGCAGTATGCCGGAGGATGTTCAGCTGACAATGCTTCATTCTGTAGCAGGGCTTGAAAACGCTCAGATCATGCGAAGTGCCTATGCGATCGAATACGACTGCATAGATCCAACCTGTCTACACCTATCATTGGAGACACATGCAGTCGATAATCTTTTTATGGCTGGTCAGATCAATGGGTCTTCGGGTTATGAAGAGGCTGCCGCACAGGGCATTGTCGCCGGGATAAACGCTTCGCGTTCGCTTAGCGGACTCGAGCCGGTGATTATTGACCGCTCACAGGCCTATATTGGTGTCCTGATTGATGACCTGGTGACAAAAGGCACTCAAGAGCCTTATCGTATGATGACCTCTCGTGCGGAATACAGACTTCTGCTGCGTCAGGATAACGCAGATGCCCGTTTGACCCCGCTTGGCCGGGAAATTGGCTTGATAAATGACGATAGATGGCAAATGTTCCAGGATAAGCAGAAGCAGATCGAGCTGGAGACCGTCAGAATCGAACAGACTAGAGTCAGACCATCAGCTGAGGTTGAGGCTGTTCTTGCTGCCAATAACAGCACAATGATCAAGAGCGGCGTCTCATTGGCAGACCTGCTGCGCCGGCCTGAGATTACCTATGAAGCACTCGCGCCGATCGATCCGGATCGCCCGGAGCTGCCTTTTGCCGTTATGTATGCGGTTGAGGTCGCGATCAAGTATGAGGGCTACATCAGATTGGAAGCCAGCAGGATCGAGAAATTCCGCCGCAACGAGCTTAAACTATTACCTCAGGATCTCGATTACAAACTGGTAAAAGGCTTGCGTATCGAGGCTCAGCAGAAGCTTGAGAAGATCAAGCCTATTTCTGTTGGCCAGGCCAGCAGAATATCAGGTGTTTCGCCTGCCGATATTTCCGTATTGCTGGTTTATCTGGAGAGTGTTAAGAGGGAGAGTAAGGGATGAAAGAGCAAATGCCGATCAAACCAATAGGTGAATACAGGGAGGCTTTTGCCGGGGTGGCTGCCAGAGCAGATTTTCAGTTGGATCAGAGCATGCTTGATAGCTCGCTTGCCTATACAAAATTGCTGTTGGAATGGAATCAGGTCATGAATCTTACCGCACTGACTTCGCCGGAAGATGTAGCGGTTCGACATTTTCTTGATAGCTGGATGATGCTGCCTCTGATAGATGAGCTGTTTCCGGATAAGAAGGGTCTTCGTCTTATCGATGTTGGGACAGGTGCCGGTTTCCCCGGTCTGCCTCTTAAGATCGCTAGACCTGACATTAGTCTGGTCCTGCTTGACTCGCTGCAGAAGCGTGTGAATTTTCTCAAACAGGCTGCAGCGGTGGCTGGAGCGGAAAATGTTGAGTGTATTCACGGCAGAGCGGAGGAGGCGGGACGCAGGAGTGGATACCGCGACAGCTTCGATATCGCAGCAGCACGAGCGGTGGCTTCTTTGCCGGAATTGTGCGAATATTGTCTGCCTTTTGTTAGAACCGGTGGATTTTTTATCGCGATGAAAGGCGATTCTTCCGAAGAGGCTAACCAGGCGAGAAAAGCTATTCATCTGTTATCCGGCAAGCTAGAGGATATAAAAGAATTTACACTGCCCGGTACTGATATGAAGCGTAGCTTTATAGTAATCCGCAAAACAGGATCAACGCCTCAGGCTTATCCTAGAAAAGCGGGAAAACCTCATGCTTCACCACTGCTTTAGCGAGCTTTCAGAAGCTGTTTATGATATAATAGAAACAATGATGTGAACGGTAATGACAGGAGGACGTACTTGAATGGCGGATGAGCTTGACAAGAATCAGGACTTGAAAAATTTAGATAAAAAGGACCTGCAAAAACTCAAAGAGGCAGCTGTAGATGCTGCATTTCAAAACCCAAACAATACAATTATTCCGGTTGATTTAGAAGACGAAATGAAGAAATCATTTATCGATTACGCGATGAGTGTTATTTCAGATCGTGCTCTGCCGGATGTAAGAGACGGGCTTAAGCCTGTTCATCGTAGAATTCTCTACTCTATGTTTACTCAGGGCTTCACGCCTGATAAACCATACAGAAAATGCGCGACCAGTGTCGGCGATGTTCTAGGACGATTCCACCCACATGGTGATGCAGCTGTCTATGATTCAATGGTACGACTGGCTCAGGATTTTTCCATGCGCCATACCCTCGTAGACGGCCACGGTAATTTTGGCTCGCGCGATGGTGACGCAGCTGCGGCTTATCGTTATACAGAGGCCAGACTGGCTAGGATCTCGATGGAGATGTTAAGTGATATCAACAAGGATACTGTTGATTTCAGGCCGAACTTCGATGAGCATGTTATGGAACCGGTCGTGCTGCCTGCACGTTTCCCTAATTTGCTGGTCAATGGCTCTACCGGTATAGCTGTTGGTATGGCTACAAATATACCGCCGCATAATCTTACCGAGGTTATAGACGGCGTTATCATGATGATCGATAATCCTGAGTCAACGGCCGACGATTTGATGGAAGTGATCAAGGGTCCTGATTTCCCGACCGGCGGCGTTATTCTGGGTACATCTGGAATCAGGAACGCATATAGAACAGGACGTGGACGTATCGTTGTCCGTGCCCGTACAGACATTGAAGAAATGCGCAACAATCGTCAGCGTATCATAGTTAACGATCTGCCTTACATGGTTAATAAGGCGAGACTTATCGAGCGCATGGCCGATCTGGTCAAGGATAAAAAGGTAGAAGGCATCTCCGATATTCGTGATGAGTCGGATAGAAACGATCCTGTCAGAATTGTTATTGAGCTTAAGCGCGATGCCAACGCAAATGTTGTGCTTAATCAGCTTTATAAGCATACTCAGCTTCAGGATGCTTTCAACGCCAATATGCTGGCTCTGATTCAGGATTCAGAGGGTAAGTTCGAGCCGCGCATAGTTAATCTGGTTGATATCATTAATCATTACATCGCACATCAGAAGGATGTTGTTGGCCGACGTACAAAATTTGAGCTTGAGCGGGCAGAGGCACGCAGACATATTGTTGAGGGCCTGATACTTGCCAGCGATAATATCGATGAAGTTATCAAGATAATCCGCAGCTCGAAAAATGAGGACGAGGCCAAGGCGCGCTTGACCGACCGCTTCGGTTTCAGCGACAAACAGTCACAGCATATCGTTGATATGCGACTTGGTAGATTGACCGGACTGGAACAGGAGAAGCTGACAGGCGAGTTTAATGATCTTAATGATAAAATTGCTTGGTTTAACAAGGTTCTGACCGAGGAAGAAACACTTCTTGGCGTAATAAAGGACGAGATCACTGTTATACGTAATCGTTATGGTGATGAGCGCCGTACAGGCTTCGAGGTGGGTGAGGATGATGATATCGATGATGAGTCACTGATTCAGGAAGAAGATATCATGGTCACTTTGACACACTTCGGCTATATCAAGCGTATGTCGATGGACAATTGCAGTGCTCAGCATCGCGGCGGACGCGGCATAACAGGCATGCAGACCCGTGAGGAAGATTTCGTTGAGAGAATAATTACGACGTCAACGCACGCCACACTTCTATTTTTCACCAGCAAGGGAAAAGTTTTCAGATTGAAAGGATATCAAATACCTGAGTCCGGCAGACAGGCTCGCGGTATGGCTGTCGTCAATCTGCTGCATCTTGATGCCGGTGAGAAAATAAGAGCGATCATTCCGATCCAATCCTTTGACCAGGGTGGATGCCTGATGATGGCGACCAAACGTGGTGTCGTCAAAAAAACCGAGCTGGTTGATTACAGCAATATCAATCGCAACGGACTGATAGCTATCAATCTGCGCGATGCGGATGAGCTGATCGGTGTTCAACTGACAGACGATACAGATGACATAATTTTGGTTACTCAGAATGGCTTGTCTATACGCTTCCGCAGCGACGATGTCAGATCTACCGGACGCAACACTCAGGGTGTCAGAGGTATTAATCTTGCTGACGATGATGTTGTCATCGGTATGGCGCCGACTATCGAAGGCAAAACAATTCTGGTTATCTCGGAGAAAGGCTTCGGTAAGCGTACAGAGCTTGATGAATACCGTATTCAGACGCGCGGTGGCAAGGGCCTGATCACCTATAAGCCTTCAGAGAAGACCGGTCTGCTGGTTGGACTGGCCCTGGTTGATGATGACAATGATCTTGTTATCATTAACGATCTCGGCATCATGATCAGAATCTCGGCTTCTGAGGTGCCTGTATTATCACGAATTACGCAAGGTGTAACGCTGATGCGTGTCCGCGATGGCAAAGTCGTCGATCTGGCTTGTGTTGACCGTGAGGCCTGTGAGGATGAAGATGAGTCCGATGATGAGGCAGGCGAGACAACAGCGGTGGCGACCACAGATACAGAAGAAACAGATAACTGATAAAACGCTTATACACTGGCAAAAGACAACAAGGCCGCTTCCCTCGAGGGAAGCGGCCTTTTGCCAGGATATATGTGGGTAATTAATGAATTATCAGATATCTTGTACTTTCTCAATGATTGAGCGTACCTGACCTGCCGAGTGCTGCAGGAAGCGCAGCTCTTGTTCTGTAAGATCCAGTTCGAGTACTCGTTCTACACCGTCAGCTCCGACTATAGATGGTACATTTACAACTACATCATTCAAACCATATTCACCATTCATAACTGTGCCAACTGTGCGAATCGTGCTAGTTCCCTTGAGTATGGATTCAACGATGGTGTTGACCGCGATCGCGATTGCGTAATATGTGGCGCCTTTGCGCTTGATGATCTCAGCTCCGGCTTTTTTTGTCGCGTCTATTATTTCTATTCTATCGGCTGCTGTAAACTCAATACCTGCTGTTTTGCAGTAATCATCAACAGTGAGTCCTGCTATATTAGTAGCGCTCCATGCCGGCAGCTGTGAATCACCATGCTCGCCGATAATGTAGCCGTGTACATTTTTGACATCAATATCTAGCTTCT
>CAZHQX010000015.1:0-1690 GCA_964534195.1 uncultured Oscillospiraceae bacterium | reverse complement strand
TTTTACCAAGCTCTACATTCTTAATTGCAAGGTCGAGTCTGGTCTCGCCCGGCTTCCTTGGAATGCCAGCTGTTATGATAATTACATCACAATCGGCGCAATCACTGAAATCTCCGGCTCTAACAGACATCTGCCCCAAAAAAGGAAGGCCGTGATTAATATCCATGGTTTCACCTTCGGCCTTGTCCTGATTGATATCGATCAGAACCAGCTCGCTGCAGAGCTGCTTGATTGACATCGCAAAAGCAATAGAAGCGCCTACCGCTCCTGATCCGATCACGGCTACCTTGGAGCCGCTTACATGTTTCCTTAGATTCATTTGATTGTATTCCCCCGCGTTTTTTGATTTTAAACGAAACAGAACCATTTTAGCGTGATAAAGCGCTGAACGCAATAAAAAGAAACAAAGCCCGGCTTTTGCCAGGTTAGTGTTCACTAACGTGACCTTGTTATTTCAGATAGTTAGTCATATCATTATATATAGAATACTATTTATATAAGGAGGCCTAACTATGCTAAATTTTGAATTTTGGAGTCCGACATGCTTCGTGTTCGGTAAGGATACAGAGCGTGAAACTGGTAATTATGTTAAGCGTTTCAACGGCAGCAAGGTGCTCATTCATTATGGTGGCGGTTCAGTAGTCCGCAGCGGTCTGTTGGATCGAGTGAAGGAATCACTGGCTGCAGAAGGTATCGCCTATGTAGAGCTTGGTGGTGTTAAGCCAAATCCGCGCAGTGGCCTGGTTTATGAAGGTATAGAGCTCTGTAGACGTGAGAATGTTGATTTCATTCTGGCTGTTGGCGGCGGAAGCGCGATCGATTCAGCCAAGGCGATCGCGATGGGCGTCAAGTACGACGGTGATTTCTGGGATTTCTATGCGCAGACAGCAGATCCGGAAAATACTTTGCCAGTAGCTACTGTTCTTACAATACCGGCAGCTGGCAGCGAAGGCTCCGAATCCAGTGTTATCACTCAAGAGGATGGAATGCTCAAGAGAGGCCGCAGTCACCAGTCGCTGAGACCTGTTTTCTCGATCATGAATCCTGAGCTGACCTATACCCTGCCACCTTTCCAGACCGCCTGTGGCTGTGCTGATATGATGGCTCATATTTTCGAACGCTATCTGACCAATACACCTGATGTTGAGTTTACCGACAGACTGTGTGAGTCAGTTCTGCAGACACTTATTCGCGACGTGCCAATCGTTATGGCGGATCCAGAACACTATGGTGCCAGAGCTAATATCATGTGGGCAGGAACGATCGCCCATAACAACGCTTGTGGTGTCGGTAGAGAGCAGGATTGGGCCAGTCATGACATCGAGCATGAGCTGTCAGCACTCTATGACGTTGCACATGGTGCGGGTCTGGCAACTGTATTCCCGGCATTTATGAAGTACACACTTAAGCAGGATATAATGCGCTATGCGCAGCTGGCTGTCAGAGTCTGGAACTGTGAGATGGATTATACTGATCCTGAGAAGACCGCTCGCGAGGGTATCGCTAAACTTGAGCAGTTCTGGTCTTCGATCGGATTGCCGACAAGCTTCCAGGAACTCGGCGCCAAGGAAGAGGATATACCTCAGATGGCTGCAAAAGTCGGCCTGAAGGATGGCAATAAGCTGGGCTCATTTCAGCCGCTCGATACACAGGATATCGAGAATGTTTATAAACTCTGCATTAAGTGAGT
>CAZHQX010000014.1:0-21733 GCA_964534195.1 uncultured Oscillospiraceae bacterium | reverse complement strand
GGCAGGATCGTGCCAAAAAAGCATTGTCTGTGGCTGTTTACAATCACTACAAGCGAGTGTTTACAACAGGTGGCGATAATCGTAAAAACAAGAAACAGAAAGATAAAACCAAGGCAGATACCAAAAACGAATCTCAGGATGTAGAGCTGTCCAAGAGTAATATCATGCTTCTAGGTCCGACTGGCAGCGGTAAAACTCTGTTAGCCCAGACGCTGGCGAGGATACTTGATGTTCCATTTGCGATTGCTGACGCAACTGCGCTTACAGAGGCAGGATATGTCGGTGAGGATGTAGAGAACATTCTATTGAAGCTTATCCAGAATGCGGATTTTGATATTGAGAAAGCTCAACGCGGCATCATCTATATTGATGAGATCGACAAAATCACAAGGAAGTCTGACAACCCTTCTATCACCCGTGATGTCAGCGGCGAAGGCGTTCAGCAGGCTTTGCTTAAAATACTTGAGAGTTCTGTTGCCAATGTTCCGCCGCAAGGTGGCCGCAAGCATCCTCATCAGGAGTTCATCCAGATAGACACTACAAATATTCTGTTTATCTGTGGTGGTGCTTTTGATGGCATGGAGAAAATAATTCAGAATAGAATAGGTCAGAAGTCAATTGGGTTTGGCGCAAAAATAGAAACCAGGCAGGAAAAGGAAGCAGTGAATCTTCTTAGCAGCATTATGCCGCAGGATCTGCTTAAATATGGCTTGATACCCGAATTTATCGGACGAGTGCCGGTTATAGTTTCATTAGAGGGCTTAACAGAGGATGCTCTTGTAAGAATATTGCAAGAACCAAGAAACGCACTCGTGAAGCAGTATAAAAAATTGCTGGAATTCGATGATGTTGAGCTTATTTTCGAAGATGAAGCTATTCGTGAAATTGCCAGACAGGCTTTGGAGCGCAAAACAGGCGCTAGAGGGTTGAGAGCTATTCTGGAAGAAATCATGCTTGATGTAATGTTTGACGTTCCTTCCAGAGACGACGTTGCTGTATGCACGATCACAAAAGCCTGCGTTCTTAAGCAGGAGCAGCCGCATCTTACATTGAAGGAAGAAAAGTCAGCATAATGGCTTAACAGAGCTGAAATTTGTTATTTTGTCATATAATGACGAGTATTGTCATGAAGCAGGTTCCCGCAGGGGCACCTGCTTTTTGTATGCTGTTACCAAGTTATCCGCATCTCACAAGTAATTTGCGGTCAGGAGGCAGTTGGTCCATGACTATTTATGAAACAGAACAAATTAATAATATATCCGCTGAAAACTTAATTTCAATTGGGTTAAGAGGATCTGCCTGGATAGTATATTCTGACAATGGCAGACCAGAGTATATCGCTAAGAAAAGAACGGTTTTTACTGATTGCAAGGTACCTGAAGTACTTGAGCAGACTTGCCATGTATCCTTGCCGCGATGTTTTGGCTGTTCTTATATTTTACCTACAGAAGAATCCTGTTATATGTTTGAATATGTAGAAGGGCAGAACTTGGCAAATTATAAACATAAAGACAGAAATGCCGTTATCTCAATGTTCGTTCAACTTTTTGATTTACTCGAATTTATGCAGACTATGTTTGAACGACCACTTTTACATTTAGATATTAAGCCAGAAAACATAATTATCAAGGATAACGGAATACCCGTATTAATAGATTTTGACTCGGCCATTATTGATCAGCAAAGCATGTTAAGTTGTACCCGCTTATATGCAGCGCCTGAACATCAGGGAGGCAAGCCTGAGTGCGGCAGTGATGTTTACTCTTTGGCGTTAGTGATGCTTCAATATTTGCTTGAGGATGATATTCAAGATATTATCGCAAACCCAATTAGAGATACACTTGACAGATTACCTGATGATATTATTTCCTTCAAGAAAATCCTTGCAAATTGTCTTGCGAGTGATCCGCTTGAGCGTCCAACTCCAAGCGAAGTCTCAGTAACATTGAAAAAACTCAACAGACTCCAAATTTCAGAAGAAGACGATCAAATAGAAGATGCTTTTGACAAAACATCTGTCATTTGTGTATGGCTGTCTGCGGAGATGGCATGTGAACTCGCTGCTGCTGCCTTGAAACATAGAGAAAAGGTATTATTGATAGATGCTGACTGGCTCGATCCGAGAACAGATTTGCTTACTGGATTAGAAAAAATCGATGGCAAAAGTATTGGACCTGTGTTAACAGCATATCTTGATACGGCACTATCCGAAGCGAGTGAAGATAATCTTGATGGTGAGCGATTGCAGACTCTGGTGAGGAAAACATCAATACCAGGCTTATCTTTATTGATGCCTTCGGGACGCCTTGAATACTATGAACGTGATACATCTGCTGCTTTCTGTAAATTAGTAAATCTAGCCAGACAGAATTTTGATTTAGTTGTAATACTGGCAGGTCCACTGGTTTATGATGATCTTGCCTGTGTATCTTTTGCAATAGCAGACCGAATTATAGCTGCGATTCATGCAAACACCGCTGATCTGAGAGCTATTGGAAGAAGTTTGACGTTTTTACGTCTGAACCAACTTGCTGATACATCAAAAATTCTAATAGCAGCACACGATTATAAGAAAACACATGATTTGAGCTTGACCTCCCTCTCTGAGCTTTGTGACAAAAGATTTATTGGTGCTATTTCGCATGATAAAAAGCGTCATCACAAGATCGGATCAGGTAGACCATATGCTTTGTCGCTTTCATCCGCTAATAGAAGAGAATATCAATTAATTCTAAAAAAGCTAAAAATCAAATAAACCTGTTGCTTCAAATAGGAGCCTGAATAGCATTTAATTAGTAACTTAACACAAGGAGAGCTTTATGAGTCTTATTCAATCACCGGAACTACTTGCTAGAACAATTGCCGATTGTCAAATATATACCAGAAATAATCCTATTGTACTTAAAGATCGTTCTGAAGAGACGTGTCTGACAGATTTAATCAGCAAAGTATGTATCAGGATTCTTGATGAACATCCTGATATGGCGAAGTCTAGTGACCAGGAGAATAACAAATCCGCTCTAAAGGAACTTATCATGCAATATGCTGAGGAGCAAAGCATAAGAGCCGGCTTGTATCGGCATCAACTACAACAGCAAGTACTTGATTCGCTTTTTGGATACGGACCATTACAGTACTTAATAGATGACCCGGATGTCACAGATATTGATGCGATATCACCAACAGAAATAACAGTGAAAAAATTTGGTGTTCGAATGAGAGTCAGCACCGTTTTTGAAAGCTCAGCAGCATACGAAACCTATTGCCGCCTTCTGATTATAAGGCAAGGAGGCTTGATAAACGAGAATGACAGCCATTGCCGTGTCACAGATGCTGCAAGACGTTTGCGAATAAATGTTACTGTTCCTCCGCGAAGTACAACTCATTCAAGTATCAGTATTCGCAAACATCCCAAAGTACCTCTGGACCTTGAAGCTCTTGCCAATGCAGGTATGTTCGATCAACAAGACATTGCATTATTAGCTGAACTTGCTGCTTCACAGCATAGTGTTCTTATTTGTGGCAAAGGAGGTTCAGGTAAAACAACATTATTACGGGCCCTGGTAAATTCGATGCCGCCGCTAGAACGTGTTTTGATTGCTGAGAGTGATTCGGAAATCTATGCAGACAAACCATGCTGTATGAGTCAACGTATTAGAAGAAAGAATGAAGGCGGCCGTCCCGTCAGCTTGCGCGATCTGATTTCTGATGGCCTGACTATGTCGCTTGATACATATTGTATAGGTGAAATAGTTGGTGATGAAGCCTATGAATTCATGAGGGCTGCTTATTCGGGACATAGATGTCTTGCAACAATACATGCGATCAGTGCTGAAGACGCTCTTGACCGACTAAGATCTCTTGCCAGTACTGTATCTTCTGGTGAAGATGATAATTCCTTGCGTCAGATGTTAGCTAGAAGTGTAGATATAGTGATTTTTCTCAAGTCGTTTTGTATAGAAAAGATCATAAAGGTTGATTGTTACAACAAGGAGAAAGGCGAATATGTTTTTAAAACTATCACGAAGAAGAGAAATGAGAAAGCAAGTAATCATACTTACGTCAGCACTGAGTCGCTGGTGCCAAGTTAAAGCCGATCTTATTTACGCCTTTGAGCAGTCATTGCAAGCTGATCTTAATGATGACTTTAAGCTGGCAATCAGATCTATGCTAAACAGAATTCATGGTGGGATGCCTATTGATCTTGCCCTAGATAAATTCAGAGAATATTCGAATCAGGAGCAGTTTCTTGATCTGGTTGGCGCCGTAAAGGCAAATATAATACATCGGGGTGATTTGCCAGTTCTAATGGAACAACTTGAACTGCAGTTTTTCAAATTAGAGGAAGCATATCAGCAGAGAAGAATCAGTAATAGAGCCGACCTTCGCAGTGTCATTCTGTGTTTTGTCTTTGGCATGCTTTTGACAGGTATCAGATATGCCGGCAGTTCAAATATTAGAAATGCGTTTACATCATCTAATATGGGTCTGATATTGATGTCAGTTTCAGTCGTAAGCTTTGTTTTTGGTCTGCTTTTACTTGTTGCCATCATAAAACGAATTAACGAATAAGAGAGGTTCAATTTGAATAAGTACATCGCTTCTGTCACTACTATAATTATCCTAATAATTCTAGTTTACAGGCTGCTGCCAATGATCCTATGCAAATCTGACACATTGATGCGTGACATAAAGAAGCAGCTGACACGTGATTTTGATGTAACTTCCCCAAAGGGTTTTGCTGAGAAGACAATTATTCGGCTAAATAACGATTTTGTCCGTATGGGAATAAACAATAAAAAGAAACTATTCTGCTTTGTGTTTTCATACATCTCGATTCCGGTTTTGCTACTAATTACAGGTAGTAGATTTATCTGGCTGTATGTGATTGTTTGGTGGTGCTTGATCAACAGCATCATGACTTCTTATAAAAAGAAGCGCTTACGATATTTTGGTGGTCATTTATTCAAACTCTATCGATTTATTAATATGGAACTTGAATCTGGTCTTGGTATTGGTGATGTGATTTATTCGCTTCCAGAAGCTATTCATGATCATGAGTTACATATCATACTGGAAAAAATGTCAGCAGCCTGGCAGTTAACGGGAGATCTTGATATTGCGATAAGTGAGCTTGAAATCGTTTTCGGCAGACACGAAACAGCACTTTTTTCGAACAATATCCGGCAATGCCTGCTGACCGGCGTTACTGGTAAGTCATTTGTGCAGATGGAGAACCTTCTCTTCTCACGTTATGTCGATCATATAAAGCAAATCAGCAGACGACTACAAGGCAGTTTGATAATTTGCTCAGTGTTTGCTCTCATGCCACTTATGATATCTATGCTCTGGCCAGTATTAGCTGAGATGCTAAAGGCTCTTGAGAGCATCTTCAGCCGATAAACATAATCAGATATATTGAGTAATTTCAACTGATTCACAGACTAATTGTGTTAACCAATGGCTTAGCCGTTTAATAAAGAAAGGATGGAACAAGAAATGATTAAGAGAACCAAAACTGAATCAAGAAAAAACAAAGGTTCAAAAAATGAATGGATGAGAACAAAATTAATGAGAAAGGGAGGGTTTGGAATAAATGAAGTCATTGGAATTGCTGCTGGTATAATTATTGCGGCAGTGGTTATTATTCCTGGGTTAAAAGAGTTTTCAGGTGGCATTATGACGCAGCTTACTTCATGGTGGGCATCGCTTGCCACAGATATTTTCCAGGGTTAAATGAAGTGGGACGCGTTATAGTTATTGCATTTGGAATCATGATAATGACAATTATCTTGGTACAATCGATTTTGCTTCTGCTTCCCTTTATAAAAAGAATTGAGTTTGATGCGATATGCAATCAATATTCATCAAAGCTTTTAACTGATGGGGAGCTCGATGATTCAAGAAAACTACAGTTGAGTGAAGAACTCGAAGAGAAGGGCTTCGCAAATCCCTACTGTGATTTTCCAAGCGCAGAGGATAACAGTTTCTATGTCATGAATGTTTGGAGCTGTTATCCTATGAAGATTATTTCACTTGACCTATCAATGGAAGAGTATATTCTGCCTCTTAAGTTCCGAGTAACTTCACTGACACAAATCAGGACAGCAAGATGATTAAAAATAGAAAAGGACAGATTGAATTTGCTGTAATAGTAGTAATGACCACAGTCATGCTGATAATAGGCATTACGGGAGTACTGGCCAGATGTCTATCCGAGTATGCCTATGCAACAAGACTTGACAAGGTTTTGAGGTTGAGTCTGATTGATACTGAAAATATGAACGTAGAAACAAGGTATGTTGAAAATGATAATCAAAATCTCATGCTTCAGCTTGAGCCAGACTCAAATATTGAACAGGCTATTAGAAATGTGCTTGAGTTGAATTTTATCGGAAATGGATTAACAGCATACAATATTGATTCAGTCGAGGTTGATTATGCCTTCATAGAGTCAGAACATAAACTAGATTTTAGTGTGCCTGCTGTTTATGTGAAAATTGTCGATCAGAATTGCAGCCCTGGCCGCGAGGTAATAAATGCATATAGAGTACTTGCGCCCTATGACTTGCTTGATAATTACGAGGAAATTGTAAATGAAGAGAACTAAGCAAATATTTTTAGCTATCATGATCACTGGTTGTATTATTTTATTGGTTTGGCTGTTTCGGCCTGTTAAGGCCGAAACAGATTTCGAACAGTATATTATTGCATCTGAGGATATTGATGTTGGACAGGAGATCGTTCAACGGCATTTTGAGACAATTGAGCTTCCAGCAGGAATTATTTCAGACAAATATAAATATGGAGCGGAGCCGCTGATTGGCCGTGTGGCTTCGTTTGATATATCAGCAGGTGAGTTGATCAGCTCAAATCACGTCACTGATAAGCCTCAAGGATTAACTTATCCTAATCAAAAAACAGGGACTAGATTGATGACGATCGAGCTGCCAGCTTCTTTTGCCAATGGCTATTGGTTGGCTGCAGGCAGTCTGGTCGATATCGATATGATTGCTAAGTCACCAAATGATGAAGAGCAGATAATCAGTTTAGAAAATATTGAGGTCGTGGCTGTTTTGTCCGCAGGTGGGATGGAAGCAACTTCAAACTCCGGTTATGGTTCAACAAAACCACTGATTTGCATTGCTCTTACCAGAGAACAGGCGCTCCAACTAGCTGATGGATTAGTTAATAGGCAAGTTTGTATAAGTGTTATTTGTGTGAATAATTGATAGGTTGTGATTATACTGTCTGATTAGCCGGCTTGTTTGTCCGCTGTTGATATAAGTTCACATGCACCTGCTTTTCTGCTATTATGAAGGGCAGGTGATTTTTATGTTTGAAGAACTTTTACCGGCGGTTGAACGTGGTGTGCTCGACGCTGCAGGATCTATTCCCGTGGTCTTTAAAGGTATTGAGAGAGCTTTTGAGAAGGGAACAGTTCAGTCTGCAGCCAGCAGACATGATTATCATGAGCTGACATATATGCGCAGCGGCCGGGCTGAATTTGAAATTGAGGGTCGGAAGGTAACACTTGAAAAGGGTGCTACCATTGTTATCCGTCCACATATGGCACATTCTATTGAGCTGAAGGATAGTTATGCTGATATGATCGTCCTCTATTTCGGCTTCTCAAAATCCTATTCCGATAATATGGCAAATAGATCATTAGATACGATCGGTCGGCCGGGTTCTAAGGATTTTGCTCCGGAAACCCTGGAACAATTTATCAGCTTTGCCAGCGGCAAAGAGAAGACAAGCGAGGATGAAAGGAAAAACGATCCTTACCTTTTGATCAAGGGTAAGAGCCGGCAGGATATAGCCGCTCTTGTTGAGAGAATTTTGAAGGAAAACAGGCAAGATTCATATGGCAAGGATATTATGATGCAGCTTCTGGCTATGGAGCTTCTGGTTGCTCTAGCGAGGGGCTTGCGTGAAGAGTGGGAAGAGAGCTTAAGAGTTAGGACAGGTAAAGCCCGAGAGCTTGTTAAGATCGCACGTGATTATATAATTAGAAATCATGACCGAGATATATCTGTGGCCGAGGCAGCATCGTATGTTTTTTTGAGTCAAGGCTACTTCACCAGGGCATTCCGCGACGAAACAGGGATCAGTCCTATGGCATTTTTGATGCAGGTCAGAGTTGACCATGCATGCAAGCTGCTGCAGCAGCAGGATATAAAAGTCAGTGGCGTTGCTTCTCAGGTCGGGTTTTCCAGCCCTCAAAGGTTCAACGCAGCGTTTCGTAAGCACATTGGAATGACGCCGATGGCCTATAGACGCATGATACAAGAACAAGGAAGTCAAAAAAGATAGGTGATATTTAATGAATAATAGTAATGCTTCAGATAATGCTCAGAAAGGCGAATTGAGTTCCGGCAGAGTTGATCAGGATCGTGTTCGCAAGGCCGTAACAGAACTGCTATACGCTATTGGTGAGGATCCCACAAGACCGGGTCTGCTGGAAACCCCTGATCGTGTTGCCCGCATGTATGAGGAGATTTTTGCTGGATTACATCAGGATGTAAGAGACAGTATAAAGGTTTTCGACGAAGCGGACCATGACGAGATGATCCTGGTTGGAGACATACCGTTCTACTCGATGTGTGAGCATCATCTGCTGCCTTTTCTTGGCAAAGCCCACGTAGTTTATATTCCTCAAAAGGGTAAGATACTTGGACTGAGCAAAATTGCGCGTATTGTTGATATGATGTCAAGAAAGCCTCAGCTGCAGGAACGTCTGACATCGCAAATAGCTGATATGATAGTTGAGACTGTTGACCCAATGGGTGTTGCCGTAGTTGTGGAGGCAGAGCATCTATGTATGACTATGCGCGGCATCAAAAAGCCCGGCTCCGTGACTGTTACTTCTGCTTTGCGCGGCCTGTGTAAAAAGGATGCCAGATCCAGGTCGGAGGCAATGGCGCTGATCAGGCGGAGGTGAGAGCCTGATGAATTTGATTAATGCCGGCAGGCATAAGATCGATCTTTCCAAGCGAACACTGCTTATGGGGATACTAAATGTGACTCCTGATTCTTTTTCGGACGGCGGAGAGCATTTGTCCTTAGAACAAGCGCTTGAGCATGCTGATCTGATGATCGCTGAAGGCGCTGATATTATTGATATTGGCGGGGAATCCTCAAGACCAGGCAGCAATGCGGTGAGCGTTTCCGAAGAGATATCAAGAATTGTCCCAGTTATAGAAGCTATAAGCAAGGCTCATCCGGAAATTCCGATTTCAGTGGATACATGGAAGCACGAAGTTGCGCAGTCAGCACTTGAGGCAGGCGCATCAATTATTAATGACATATATGGTCTTCATGCTGACAAAAGACTGGCTTCAGTAGTAAGCAGTCATAATGCGGCAATAATAATGATGCATAACGCGGTCATGTATCGAGATGGTCATAAGGCTGTGAGGCCCTTCACATCTTCCTGGAGGATGAAGAAGGAACAGGCTGATCGTTATCGGAAGCTTGATCTTTGGCCTGCTGTGATTCGTCAACTGCAGGACAGTTTTGATATCGCTGCTGCTGCAGGTATCAGACATGATCAAATGATACTGGATCCAGGTATAGGGTTCGGGCTTGACTCAGACGAATCATGGGAGTTGATCAGAAATTTCTCTAAACTCAAGGTCATGGAGCTGCCGATCTTGATTGCTCATTCGCGCAAGCGTTTTATCGGCGATCTGCTTGACCTGCCAGCCGCAGAACGCGATCATGCTACAGCTGTAATAACTGCAGCCTGCGTTGCCGGAGGTGCTGATATTGTAAGAGTGCATGACATCCGCAGTAATCGTCAGGCCGCTCTGACAGCTGCTAAATTGCGGTATGGCGGCGAAACTGAGTTAGTACCAGATCCAAAAGTGCAGGCAGACACTTTCAGCGGGCGTAAGGCTGCGAATAGTTGCATAATGATGAAAGGCATGATTTTCCATGGTTATACGGGTGTGCTGCCTGAGGAAAAAACACTTGGACAGCGCTTTGTACTTGACGTCACAATGGAGATAAATGATAACAAAGCCTCATATACAGATTGCCTGGAAGACTCTGTAAGCTATGCTGATGTATTTGAACTCATCCGTGGTATAATGTCAGACAGACGCTTCAACCTGATCGAGAGGCTAGCTGGTTATATAGCTGATGCTATTATTGAGAACTGGCAGCTGATACGTTCAGTCGAAGTATGTGTGAGCAAACCACAGGCGCCGATCAATGGTTCTTTTGACACGATGCAGGCTTGTGTGAGGAGAGATGCTTCGAGGTAAAGCTGGCAGCTGATGGAGCATCGGCTTTTGCCAGCATGACAGAGCCTGTTAAGGCAGGTCAGGAGGTAGTTCAATGATGCTGACCGGCAGAAACGAGGCTGATAACAACGTGAAACAGATAACTGAGATCTGGCAGGAAATAGTCTTGTCGCTAGGCTCGAACTTAGGTGACAGACTTAGACTGCTCAGGGAATCAGTTCAGCAGCTTGAGCTTGATCCGAATATTGAAATAGAGGCGGTATCATCAGTATATGAGACTGATCCAGTAGGCTTCACTGAGCAGCCGGCTTTTTACAATATTGTGGTAAAAGCCAGGACCAGACTTGAACCGCTCCAGTTGCTTGCCGCCTGTCAGAGGGTAGAGAAGAAGTTCCATCGTGAACGTAAGGTTCGCTGGGGCCCTAGAACAATAGATATTGATATCATAAGTTATGATGATGTTAAAATGGACAGTGAGGAACTAACAATACCACACCCGCGGATGCATGAGCGTGAGTTCGTGACACTGCCGCTCACGGAGTTGATGACAGGTAAAATACAGGCCTCGCAGAGTGTCAGGCCTTTGTACTCCAACTGGTATTAAGCTTATGCTAGATAACATTTACTATGAAGTAATTTTGGACCTATACCGGAGGTATTCATGAGTCAGGAAGCTAATGATAACAGACAGAACAACCGCCAGGACGGCAGTGATCAGAAGAATCGTCAGAACCGAAATCCTAAGCGTCATTATCGGGAGATCGGCGATGCGGGCTCGTCCAATCAGGATAGGCAAGCTCAAGGCGGACAAAATGAAAACGCTCAACAGCAGAGGGGTTCAGGTCAGCAGAAACGGCAGGGCGGCAATCAGCCACCGCGCAATCGTCGGCCGCGCAATCGCAAGCCTGCACAAGCTGGTGCCGGCGGACCGGTAGAGCGTAAAGAAGCACAACCGAATCGTGACAATAGAAATCGCCAGAGAACACAGCCTGCTGAATCAAAAACACAACCAAACGAAGCCGCGAATGCTCCTAAGAGGAACTCACCGGCAGAGAGAGCTGCTGATAATGATAACAGACAGAATAGACAGCAGCGTTCAGCTAAACCTCGCAACAACCAGGAGAATCGGAATAATCGCTGGGAGAAACGAGTCAGGCAGGAAGAAACAGCAGATGATATCCGAAGAGATATTGAGAGGATCGAGAAGGAAATATGGCTTGAAATAGCCGGTATCCATACGATCAAGCTTGATTTTTAATCAATATTAGTAAGATAAATATGCTTCAAATGGATTCTTATGATAATGGTAAATTGCCACTGATCGCCGCTCTGCTGCAGCTTAATGCAGCAGGGCGCTTTTCGTGGCATATGCCAGGACACAATAGAGGGCGACAATGGCCTGAATGGCTGAGAAATAATCTTCATCTTCTGGATACGACTGAATTGGCTTGCAGCGATGATCTTCTGGCGCCTGAGGGGCCTGCTCTGCAGTCACTGAAGATGATTTCAGAATTGTGCTCTGCCGGTTGGTCCCGCTACTTGACATGCGGCAGCACAACAGGGGTTCTTGCGATGTTGGCTGCTTGTCCCGGCAGGGGTGGTAGAATTCTTATGAGCCCGGTTTGCCATCAATCTGTTATGCATGCGGCTGTTTTGCTCGATCTTGAAATAGGCTGGATCAAGCCTGGTTTATGGCCGGCTATACCGACAGCACACAATGAGCCGCTGACATTATTGCCTCAGGTTAGTCTCGGTGATGTTCAGCGGGCAGCTGTTGATTTCGGGTCGTTTGACGCGGTCTTTTTAACTTCACCCGATTATTATGGCAGCTGTGCTGAAATCGAGGCAATTGCTGAGTTTGCTCATGCCAGGAACGCTTCGGTGTTAGTTGATGAAGCACATGGAGCACATTTATCTTTCAAGCATCAAGCCTTGCCGGCATCAGCCATGAGGCAAGGGGCTGATATATGTATACAGAGCTTACACAAAACGCTCCCGGCGCTTACTTCTGCTGCTATGCTGCATGTTTCGGCCAAGGCTTTTGCCAGTGGCAGAATTGACTTGTCCAGAGTCGAAAGCGCGCTGAAAATATTTCATACCTCCAGCCCTTCATTTGTGATTGCTGCCTCCGCTGAATATGCAGTACATTGGCTTCATGAGCAAGCAGATGACCATTTGGATGTTTTAATTGACAGGATAGGCGATATGGCTCGAAAACTGGCAAGTGATTATGTTTTAGCACCTGTCGATCGATCTGCCTCTGACTATTGCGCTGATCGTGACCCATTGCGCATAGTTGTCAGCTATAGGGATGGCAGAGACATTGATCCAACTGCGAGACATCTTGCTTCTCTAGGTATAGATGTCGAGATGAACGATACAAAACGACTGGTGTTAATTCCGGCTATTGATCAAACTGAAGCTGAATTTTCTGTGATTATTGATGCTTTGCTGCAATATGCGCGCCAACATGCTTTGGCGGAGCCTGGCCTCGGAGATCGGGTGACTCTTAATGAATTGGACGAGGAATGGAAACGCCAGATCATCAAGGCGCCAAACCTTCAGATAAGACCTGGAGATGCTATGTTGCAAAAAGGTGGTCGGAAGCAGGTCGCGATAGAAGCGGCCGTTGGTTTATGCTCTGCGGCAGCTGTTGTACCATATCCGCCAGGCATACCATTAGTTTGGCCGGGAGAGCGACTAAGTTCAGAAAAGCTTGATTTTATAATTAAATTGGGCGAAAATGGTGTAAATCTCATAGGAACAAGCAATAAAAAACTGCATGTTCTATGCTGATAAGTTTCATCAGGGGAGATTATGATGTATAATGATGACCATATACATGGGAATGTGAAAAATGAGAGAAAAGAACGTGGATCGTTCATCACATTTGAAGGTATTGACGGCAGCGGCAAAACCACACAGCTGTCAGGTATTGCAGGTTATCTGGAGAGTCAGGGCAAGGAAGTTCTGAAGCTTCGGGAGCCAGGTGGCACATCGATCGGAGAGCAGATAAGGACTATTCTGCTTAGCAGAGGCAACATGGCCATGTCGATTGAAACTGAGCTTATGCTATTCGCGGCTGCCAGGGCACAGCTGGTCAGAGAGGTAATAGAACCAGCACTTGCAGAAGGCAAATGGGTGCTCTGTGATCGCTTCATGGATTCGACAACTGCTTATCAGGGCTATGGAAGACAGATAGACCTGCAGCTGATAGGTCAGCTGAATTCAATAGCTGTTGGCAGGTGCAGGCCTGATTTGACATTGTTGTTTGATCTCTCGGTTGATGCCGCAGGCGCAAGGCTTACAGCAAGATCTGACAAATCTGACAGGCTCGATCTTGAGAGCAAGGCTTTTGCCGAGAGAACCCGTAATGGCTACCTGGAACTGGCATCTGCTGAGCCATCCAGATTTAGAGTGATAGACGCAGAGCGTTCTTCAGCAGATATAGAACAGCAGATCAAGAGCATTTTAAGGGAGGGCATAGGCATATGAAACTAATTTATGCGATCGTACACGATGAGGACAGCCCAAGGCTGATGGCTGAGCTTAATCGAGCTGGTTATCGCGTAACCAAATTGAATTCAACAGGCGGTTTCCTCAGATCAGGAAATACCACTTTGATGATAGTAGTAGATGATGAACAGCTGGAAGAAGTTCTGGGCATCATTAGAAAATTCTCTTCGAGCCGTCAGGCTGCGATCAACACAAACGTCACACCATCTTCGATGGGCGGATCATATATACCGTATCCTGTTGAAGTTATGGTCGGCGGAGCCACCGTATTTGTTCTGAATGTAGAGCATTTCGAGAAAATGTGACATGACCCTGACCGAACCAGTAGGACAGTATGGTCTAAAACAGCGTCTGATTTCGGCTTTGCATGACGGAGCCGGTCACGCATATTTGTTTTCTGGCCCTGCCGGATCCGGCAGACATACATTTGCTCTTGCTTTTGCCAAGGCACTTTTGTGTCTGCAGCCTAAGCAGGATGGTGCCTGTGGACAGTGTGATGCCTGCAGGCATTTTGCGAATGGCATACATCCTGATTTCAAACAACTTGAACTTGTGGATAAGGAAAAGAACATAAAGGTTGAGCGCGTTCGCCAGCTGTGCGCAGATATTTCCATGCAGCCGCAGCGATCTGAACGCAAGGTATATCTGATCAATGGTGATCATCTTAATGAGCAGGGTCAGAATGCCCTGCTGAAGTCTTTGGAAGAGCCGCCGGGATATGTGGTTTTTCTTATGATCGTTTCTGGCTCGGAGAAACTTCTGCCAACCGTGCTTTCACGCATGATCATGTTGAGAATGCAAAGATACAACAGCGATGAATTGTTCTCTGTTCTTGAGAGAGCCGGCTATGATCGCGGCGATAATATGCAGTTCCTGATTCGTTATGCGAATGGGCTGCCAGGCAGAGCGCTTGAGCTTGCTGGTAATGAGAAATTCATCCAGATGCGTCAGGAAGTAGTTGATTTTTATCTTGAGCTTCCACGTAAGAGCCGAACAGAGCTTCTAAGTTTGGGCTTCGGGTTTTTTGATGAACGCCGTGAAGACAGCGGTATGATGTTCTCTGTCTTGTCCAGCCTGATTAGAGATCAGCTTCTGATGACAGCAGAAGCTGATAGCAGCATGCTGGTAAACCAAGATTTGCAAAATAAGCTGCAAGCCGCGATTCCGGCAAAAGATGCCGGCAGCCGCTTGAGCAGCTGTTATGATTCAATCAGGGAGGCTGGGAGAGCGCTTGCTCTTAATGCCAGCTTCGAGGTTATGATCTGTCAATTATTGCTTTCTTTACGAAAGGAGCTGGCAAATGCCTAAAGTTGTAAGTATCCGGTTTCATGGTGCAGGCAAGGCCTACCATTTTGATCCGGTTGATTTTAAACTGCATCAAGGAGATGCGGTTATAGTAGAAACAGTCCAAGGTATTGAACTTGGAATCGTTGCTGATGAGATAACAGAGATTCCTCAAGATAAACTTGCAGCGCCGCTTAAGCCTGTTCTGCGACCGGCGGATGACAATGATTTGGCTCATTATGAAGATAATAGAGCCAAAGAAGCGGAAGCATATAAAATTGCTTCTGAGAAAATTGAGCTGCGCGAACTGGATATGCATCTGGTTGATGTTGAATATACATTTGATAACCGGAAAATCATTTTTTATTTTACTGCTGACGGCAGAGTTGATTTCAGAGAGCTGGTCAAGGATCTAGCCGCCATATTCCGGATCAGAATAGAGCTCAGACAGATCGGAGTTCGTGACGAGGCCCGGAAAATCGGCGGAGTTGGAATTTGCGGCAGAGAATTATGCTGTTGTTCTTTCCTTAATGATTTTGTTCCTGTCTCGATCAAAATGGCAAAGGAACAAAGCCTGTCAATGAATCCGGTCAAAATATCTGGAATCTGCGGACGCTTGATGTGTTGTCTAAAATATGAGCAGGACGCTTATGAGGACGCACGTTCAAGAATGCCGCGTCAGGGGTGGCAGGTTGATACGCCAGAGGGTCCTGGAGTTGTCGATTCGATAAATCTTCTTAAGGAAACAGTTACTGTTCGCCTTGACCGCGGAGGCGAAAATGACGTGATCGTTTTTGCTAATGAGGATGTTGAAGTAACAGGTAATAAGCATGCTAGAAAATGTCCTCCTGGAGGCTGCCCGGGTCATGCTGCAAGAGACAAGACCAGACAGCCGGCACCTAGGCTTGAAGAGAACGCTGACAAAACAATGTGGCCACGTCTAGACTCAGATGGCAACGTCCTGGAGTCCGATGAAGCAGCACAAGATAATTTATTCCGTATGGAAGAATCAGCTCAAGTACAGCAGGAAGCGACGGAGTCTCCCGCTGTGAATCAAACACAGTCAGACAAAGCCTCTGAATCAGATAGCGTTAGAAATCAACGCCAAAACACTGCTGCAGGAAATAACAATCGCAATAGGGGAAACAATCAGCGCAGGGGCTCGCAGCAGCGTTCTGATAGGAATAGAGGCAGATCTCCTCGCGGACCAGGTGACAATAATAACAGCTCAGTTAGAGTCAAGCCAGAAGATGAGAATAGAAACCGACCTGCCGGATCGAGAAAAAACAGAGGCCGCAGAAGACCGATCAGGAAGCCTGGAGAAGCCGGAAATAGTGACGGCGGAGCTGGCAGACCAGTTGAGCGTAAGGATTGAATATTTATCTCTGATTGAAATACTTGCCCGTACAAGGTGCGAGTGATAGAATAAACGCAGCCCAACACGCTAAATTTACTATTACGGAGGTGTACACAATGGCATATATCATTACTGATGCTTGCATTTCATGCGGAGCATGTGAGAGCGAGTGCCCGACAGGCGCGATTTCAGCAGGTGATACAATGTACGTTATCGATCCAGATGCATGCATTGATTGCGGCGCTTGTGAAGCAGTCTGCCCGACACAGGCTATCAAGCCTAACTAATCGATTTCAATATCGAGATAAGAAGGGAAAGCAGATGCTTTCCCTTTTTGTATAGGGGAAAGAATCTGTGATTGATGATAAACTTGGGAGTAGTGTACCTTTGTATCTGGATGAGTCCGTTGAGGACCTCCAGAGAAATGGCATGAGACTGATTCAGCCATCGTACGGGTTTCGTTTTGGCGAAGATTCAGTTTTGCTTGCTGCGATCGCCTCAGAGTCATGCCCACAAGCCTCGCGCAGAATAAGAGTAGTGGATCTAGGTGCTGGCAGTGGAGCGGTTTCTGTACTTATGGCTGCCAGAAACAGACAGCTTGATCTTCACGCTATTGAGCTTGATACACATAGATTTGACTGCTTGCAGAGAAACATAAGGATAAACAAATTGTCTGATCGTATGTCTGCTTTGCAGCTTGACATCAGAAGGTTGATCGATAGAAAGAATAATGGCAGCTGGCCCAATGAGCTTAAGCCCTCAGAATTTGACGTTGTTGTAATGAATCCACCATATAGGAAACCTGTCAAAACAAGTATAGATAGATGGGAATCCGGTGATAATAAGGTGCGCAGTACGCTCATGGCTGGAGAAGAGATGGCTATTAGTCTTGAGGAGCTTCTGGTGGTTTCTGCCAGATTACTTAAGCCAGGCGGACGTCTGATTATGGTTCATCGTCCACAAAGATTGCCCGATATCATAGAAATTATGCGTAAGACAGCAATCGAGCCGGTTTCTCTTCAGGTTATGGAATCCTTACCGGCAAAAGCCCCCTCGAGGCTTATAATTGTTGGACGTAAAGGGATCAAGAGCGGTGGCTTTCGTTGGCTTGCGCCACTGATCGTGTATAGCAGGCCTGGCCAAATGACTGAGGAAGCAGCTTCTCTGTATGGACATGAGCCATCCTTGTCAGATAAGCAGCTTATGCGAGGTATGATCAGACTTGATCAGGAATTTGCACCAGCGGACTCGACTTTTGCCAGTGGCTCAAATGAATTGACCGATAATAAATTCAGGTTGGAAGATTGATGTGAGGAATTAAATGGAGCAGCGTAAAAATGAAAATGGAGAATTTGGCAAGGGTTCGTTAACTCTGGTCGCGACTCCGATTGGAAATTATGATGACATGTCTGTCCGGGCGCTGGAGACACTCAAGCGTGCAGATCTGATTGCTGCCGAGGATACTCGTGTGACGATCGAGCTGCTTAAGCATTTTGGTTTAGGCAAGCCGCTTGAGAGCTATCATGAGCATAACCGTGCCGAAAAGGGCGAGAAGCTGATATCACTCATGCTAAATGGACAGAATATTGCTTTGGTATCAGACGCAGGCATGCCATGCATATCCGATCCAGGTGAGATGCTTGTTAGAGCTTGCATTGAGAATAGTATTTCCGTTTCAGTCGTTCCAGGTGCAAATGCCGCTCTGGCAGCGCTTTCTGCTTCAGGCTTGAATACTACCTCATTTGCGTTTGAGGGCTTCTTGTCTGTTGAAAATAAGGTGCGGCAGACCCAGCTTGAGATCATTCAGGTGGAAAAACGCACAGTGATTCTTTATGAAGCTCCTCATCGGCTCAAACGGACTCTGAATGATCTGCGCTCCTGTGGTCTCGAGCTTAGAAGAGTAGTATTGGCAAGGGAGCTGACTAAGCGCTATGAGGAATGGCTCAGGATGTCAGTTGCGGAGGCATGTGAGTACTACGAACGCGAGCAGCCGCGTGGAGAATTTGTTATAGTTTTGGAAGGCACACGTGAATACAGTATGCGCTGTCCACCCGATCCTGCGGATATCGAAGAGCAGGCGAAGGAGCTGATGCGAGCTCTGCTTGATCAGGGACTATCGCTGCGTGAGGCGGCCAGACAGGCGTCTGCCAGTGGTTTGATGAAGAAAAATGACTTTTATAAGCTTGGACTTGATTTGCAGTCGTAGGCTTATCAGGTATAATACAATGATATGGACCGGTTTTGAACCGGCAATGGGAGGTCTCACCAATGGAGAAGAAAACGTACTATATTACTACACCAATATATTACCCCAGCGATAAGCTGCATATAGGTCATTCATATACTACTGTAGCAGCAGACACTATGGCCAGGTATAAGAGGCTTCGCGGCTATGATGTCATGTTCCTGACAGGTACTGATGAGCATGGGCAGAAAATTCAACGCAAGGCCGCAGATAAGGGTGTAACACCGAAGGAATATGTTGATCACATTGTTTCGGGAATCAAGGATCTTTGGAAGCTGCTTGATATATCCTATGATCGTTTCATCAGAACGACTGATGAAGAGCATGAGAAGGCTATTCAGTTTATTTTTCAGACCTTGTATGACAAAGGCGACATATATAAGAGTGAGTATGAGGGCTGGTACTGTACACCTTGCGAGTCGTTCTGGACTGAAACTCAGCTTGAAGAGGGTCATTGCCCTGACTGCAAAGGTCCGGTCGAGAAAACACGCGAGGAGAGTTATTTCTTCCGCCTGTCCAAATATCAACAGGCTTTGATCGATCTTTTTGAAAATGATCCTGAGTTTATCCAGCCGGTCTCAAGGGCGAATGAGATGCTTAATAATTTCCTAAGACCCGGACTTGAGGATCTTTGTGTATCACGTACTACCTTTGACTGGGGCGTCAAGGTGCCTTTTGATCCTAAGCATGTTGTTTATGTTTGGATCGACGCTCTTTCCAACTATATAACTGCAATGGGCTATCCTGATAGAGATGGCGATCTTGCCCGTTATTGGCCCGCTGATGTACAGCTTGTTGGCAAGGAAATAGTGCGTTTCCATACTATCATCTGGCCAGCTATGCTGATGGCTCTTGACCTGCCATTGCCAAAACAGGTTTACGGACATGGCTGGCTGTTGTTCAAGGACGGAAAAATGTCCAAGTCTAAGGGTAATGTAATTGATCCCGTTATTTTGTGTGATAAGTATGGTGTTGATTCGATACGATATTTCCTGTTGCGTGAGGTTCCATTTGGTTCTGATGGCAACTTCTCAAATGAAGCTCTGATCAGCAGAATCAACAGTGACCTGGCTAATGATCTTGGTAATTTAGGCAGCAGAACAGTGGCGATGATCGAGAAGAGCTTCCCTGCCGGAATACCGGAGCAGAGACAGTCGGAGCCAATCGATGATGAGCTCGTCGCTATGATCAGAAATCTGCCTTCGCTGGTAGAAGCCTCTCTCGAGAAGCTCCAGTTCAGTCATGCACTTGCTGAGATCTGGCGTGTCATAGGCCGCAGCAACAAATATATCGATGAAACTCAACCATGGATACTTGCCAGAAATGAAGAGGTCCATGGAAGATTGGCGGCTGTGCTGTTCAATCTGGCCGAGGCTCTCAGAGTTATATCGATACTGCTTGAACCGTTTATGCCTGAAACAAGTAAAAAGCTTCAGGAAACACTTGGACTTGATGATAGCAGCGTCCTGAGCTGGGAAGCAAGCCGGACATACGGCTTGTTCAACTCGCAAGGTGTCCGCAAGAGCAAGCCTCTTTTCCCAAGAATTGATCTTGCTAAGGAAATAGAGGCGTTGGATGCGATAATTGCCAAGCAATCGGCTGCCGCGGCAGCTGACACTGCAAAACCTGCGGAATCAACAGCTGAGAAGAGCAAATCAGAGCAAAAGATCGAAGATAAGCCAGCTGAACAGTCATCAGTTGAGGGTGTGGCCCTTATAGAATTTGAGGATTTCCTCAAACTTGATCTTAAGGTTGGCACGATTCGCGAATGCCGCAAGGTCGAGAAGGCTGACAAGCTTCTTTGTTCACAAATTGATATGGGCAATGAGGTCAGGCAGATCGTTTCTGGAATCGCGGAATCCTATCAGCCGGACGAGCTTATCGGACGTCAGGTCGTAGTTGTAACGAACCTTAAACCGCGAAAAATCAGAGGGCTTGAGTCTCGAGGCATGATTCTCTGTGCCATGGATGAGGGGCGCTATAGAGTGCTTACAGTTGATCAGCCCGTACCAGCAGGTTCTGAGGTTGGCTGATGCGTTGGTTTGACTCTCATGCTCATCTTCAGGATGAGAAGTTTTCGGATGATATCGATGAAGTTATAGCAAGAGCCATTCAGGCCGGTGTCAGAAATATAATTCTGCCCGGCTCTGATTTGCCTTCTCTTGAACGGGCCGCGATCATGTCAGCGGACAGACCGGATATTTTTTACTTCAGCTCAGGGATACACCCGCATGAAGCTTCTGCTGTTGACGATGTTGTGTTTGCTAGAACAGTCCAGCTAGCTCAAGGCGCTGCAGGTGCAAAAGCAGTCGCTATAGGAGAGGTAGGTCTGGACTATCACTATGATTTTTCGCCGCGCCCTGTACAACAGGCTGTATTTGAGCAGTACATAGAGCTGGCCTGGCAATTAAAACTGCCACTGATCATTCATTCGCGTGAAGCGACTGAGGATACGATCAGTATACTGAAAAAAATGGCGGCTCGTGGTCGGCTTTTGCCGGTGCCGGGTGTTTTTCACTGCTTCTCCGGCAGCGCTCAGACAGCTGATTTACTTCTTGATATGGGCTTTTATCTTGGTTTTGACGGACCAATTACTTTTAAAAACTCCCGCAAGGCGGCAGAGGTGATTAAAATTTGTCCGCTTAACCGGATATTAGTTGAAACAGACAGTCCGTATTTGTCGCCAGAACCTCTTAGGGGACGCAGAAATGAACCTGCCAATATCCCATATATTGGTAGAAAACTGGCCGAGATCAAGGGCATAGATGAGGCCGAGGCAGCTGAAGCTACATGGGCCAATACCATTAGACTGTTCTCTCTTGACATCGATCGATAAGTGTATATTTATGTGCGTTTTGTTGGTCCTATGATAGGTGTAATGCCCTGACTGTAGGGGTCAGAAATGTAAGTCAAATGGCACGGCAAGAAATTTTATGAAAAACAAAAAAGGCTGTTGACAAGGTAGTCGGTTTCTATTATACTTTCACTTGCACTCAAGAAAACGGTGCAGACAATAAACCCAGATACGGGAGCATAGCTCAGCTGGGAGAGCATCTGCCTTACAAGCAGAGGGTCACAGGT
>CAZHQX010000013.1:0-22766 GCA_964534195.1 uncultured Oscillospiraceae bacterium | reverse complement strand
ATCTTGCTGAGACTCTTTTTCTTGGTCGTAGTTTGTTGAGTTTTGTTCTGCTTCTGACCGTTGACATGGGGCGTCTCGTCATCCTGTTCGCTGTCGTCCTGTTCACTGTCATCTAAGATCTCAATATATATGAAGCGGTCACAGGCGGCGATGAAAGCATTAGGCGTTTTCTGTTCGCCAATACCATATACAACACGACCGGCTTCTCTCAGTCTCATGGCAAGTCTGGTAAAATCACTATCGCTTGAAACCAGGCAGAAGCCATCCACCTTATCAGAATATAGAATATCCATAGCATCAATGATCATAGCTGAGTCGGTTGAATTTTTGCCGGAAGTGTAGCCAAACTGTTGAATAGGGCTTATCGCGTAATCAAGCAGAAGGTTTTTCCAGCCGCTCAAATTTGGCCGCGTCCAATCACCATAAATACGCTTGATCGTTGCGTTGCCATATCTTGCGATCTCCTCCATCATCCCTTTGATGTTATGATGGGAGATGTTATCGGCATCTATTAAAACCGCTAGCTTGATTTCCTTGGTATTTGATGTTTCCTGAGCCATCTGGCACCTCTCTTAATCTTCAGGTACAGCCTTATAGTGTAGGCTTTTGTAAGTGTTGTTTATTGTCTGATTTATTATACTACTTAATCTTGATTTAACATAATGATGGAGCAATCGCTATTATATAGTCCGTGTTTTGATGTATTATATAGTTACCTGATCCCATATTTCTATAAGAAAGCAGGTGTAGATATGGCGAAAAAATATGGAATTCTTACCAGTGGCGGCGATTGCCAGGGCCTAAATACAGCAATAAGAGGAGTCGCGAAGGCACTCTATGAGGAATGCGATGACATTAGGATTTTTGGTTTCCTTGATGGCTATCGAGGATTAATTGAAAATGATTACAAAGAAATGAAACCTCAGGATTTTTCGGGGATACTGACACTTGGTGGAACAATTCTTGGAACTTCAAGACAGCCATTTAAAATAATAGATGATCCTGTGGATCCAAATGTGCCTGACAGTATCACAAGACTGGACGCTATGGTAAAAACCTATGAGAAGCTTAAGCTTGACGGGCTTATTATTTTAGGAGGCAATGGCACGCATAAATCTGCGTATGCTTTGCATAAACGTGGCTTGAATGTGATAACTCTGCCGAAAACTATTGATAATGACCTTTGGGGTACGGAGATGACCTTTGGTTTCCAGAGTGCGGTCAATATCGCCACTCAGGTTATCGATAGTATTCATACTACTGCCACATCTCATGGACGTGTTTTTATCATTGAGCTGATGGGCCATAAGGCTGGATGGCTTACGCTGCATGCCGGGATAGCAGGGGGCGCTGACATTATTTTGATTCCTGAGATCCCTTATTCACTTGATGCTCTGATCTCCGGGCTGAAAAAGCGACAAGCTCAGAAGAAAAAATTCTCGATCATCGCAATTGCTGAAGGTGCCTTGTCTACTGATGAGGCGGCTATGAGTAAAAAAGAATATAAAAAGTACAGATCAGATATAATGACACCATCTGTTGGCTATCAACTGGCTCAAGAACTGGAGAAGAAAACAGGACAGGAAATCAGAGTTACTGTGCCTGGACATTTTCAGCGTGGCGGACAACCGAGTCCATATGATCGTGTCCTGGCAACATCACTTGGTACTGCCGCAGCCAAGCAAATTGTGAAAAATGAGTTTGGCGTCATGATGGGATTGCAAAACCATCAAATCGTACCAATACCGTTATCTGAGGTGGCTGGCAAAATCAAACAGGTTCCGCTTGATTCTCTGCTGATCGAATCAGCTCGAGCTATCGGCACTGTTTTTGGCGATGAGTAATCAATCATAAGGCTGAAAGGGTTAGTTATGGGCAGGAAGAAGCTTGCGGCCGCGATCGATGTCGGGTCGCATGAGATAAATATGAAAATAGTTGAGCTTGAGCGCAATGAAGCTCCGCGTGTTATCGAGACAGTGCGCCGAACGCTTGCTATTGGGACAGACACTTATAATACAGGTATGATAAGTCAGAACCTGATCAATGCCTGCAGTGAGGTGATGACAGGACTTGCTGATAAGCTGCATGAATATAGGATCGATGACTGCAGGGCTGTGGCTACAAGTGCTTTTCGTGAAGCATCCAATCAGCTGTTCGCGATCGATCAGATCGATAGGGCATGCGGGTTGGAGATAAAGGTGCTAAGCAATAGTGAAGAACGCTATTATCACATGCTTGCCGCTGCGGAAATGATTCCTGAATTTAATCAAATGATAAGACATGGTACTCTCATTCTTGATATTGGTGCAGGCAGTATCCAGGCTTCTGTATATGATAAGGGTGAATTTGTTTTTACGCAGAATATGCTGCTTGGATCTCTTAGAATAAGAGAAATATTGGCTGATCTTGAACGACAAACTGTTGATTTCGGCGGCTTGATGGCAGAATATGTTTCTGGTGATCTTGAAAACTATCGCATGCTGGAGCCCAAGGGTACTACTTATAAAAACCTGATCGTTTTAGGTGGCGAAAACCATTATCTCAACAAGATGGCTGGTAGGGACAGCAGTAATTATCAGATCCTGACCCGCAGCAATTTTGATAAGCTGTACGATAGGTTGATGTTGACAAAAACAGATGAACTGGCAATGGAACGTGGAATTGCAGCCGATCATGCGCCTTTGCTTCTGCCGGCTGCAATGATCATTAAGAAATTTATGAATTTTACAGGTGTAGATAAAACTCATATGCCGGTCACAGGCTTGACTGATGGTGTTTTATTGGAGCAGGCCTTACTGAGCGGCAGATATAAGCTTAAGCATGACCCGGAAAATGATACGATCTCTGCTTGTCGACATCTTGCCAAGAGATTTAAAACTGATCGTAATCATGGTCAGACAGTTGAGAAACTGGCAATGGATATATTTCGTCAAACGAGTAGATTGCACAGGCTTAGACCTCGTTATCAGACACTTTTGCAGGCAGCTTCGATCCTTCACGATATTGGCAAGTATATCAGTATGTCAAGACATGCTTACAGATCGTACCATGTGATCATGGCTTCTGAGATAATCGGTATAAGCAGAGTTGAACAGAAAATAATCGCTCTGGTTGCCAAGTATCATAGTGGCTCAGTTGATCTGAATGATGAAGCACTACTTGAGCTGGAACCAGAAGCGAGACTTAACGCGCTTAAGCTAATTGCTTTGTTCAGGCTTGCCAATGCACTAGATACAGGGCACATGCACAAGCTTGAGAGTCTTGAAGTGGAAATAGAGGAACAAAATCTGTATATAGTACTTGATGCCGGGCGTGAAATTACGCTGGAGCGCTGGAACATGGAGAAAAACAGTGATATGTTCACACTGGTATTCGGACTTACGCCAAAAGTTAAGCTGAGGAGGCGACGTAAAATATGAAAAGGCAACAGAAGCCTCAAAAAAGTAAGGACTTAACAAAAAACAATGACAATAAAGGGATATCAAGCGATAAGCCAGGCGAAGCAGGTATTAAATATATCAATCGTGAGCTCAGTTGGCTTGAGTTTAATGAGCGAGTTCTCGAGGAGGCTAGAGATAAAACCAATCCATTAATGGAGAGACTTAAATTTTTAGCTATAACCAGCTCAAATCTTGATGAGTTTTTCATGATAAGAGTCGCTTCTCTAAAGGATCTGGTAAACGCAGGCTATTCTGAGCCAGACCCGGCCGGTCTTACACCTTCAGAGCAGCTTACCGCTATATCCGCCAGAACTCATAAAATGATTCAGAAGCAGTATTCTACTTTTAACAGAGCTTTGATGCCAGCGCTTGAGAAGGAGAATATCAGGATACTCAAGCCTGAAGAACTAAATAATCAGCAGATCAGATTCGCAACTGATTACTTCATTTCAACTGTATATCCTATTTTAACTCCACTGGCTGTTGATGCCGGCAGACCATTTCCTCTTATCGGCAATAAATCTCTCAATCTATGTATACGAGTTGAGAAGTCGGAGCTTCTGGTCGTTAATGCTGATGCGGATACAGATGCAGATGATTTGATACAGCCTGATTTTGCGATTATTCAGATCCCTTCTGTAATTCCGAGATTATTGCTTCTGCCGGAAGAAGCTGACAGAACCAGTTACATTTTACTGGAAGATATTGTCAGAATGAATCTTGCGGAATTATTCAGCGGTGTGAGAATAATATCGACAGGCTGCTTCCGGATAATGAGAAATGCTGATTTGGACCTGGAAGAGGAGGAAGCTGCTGATCTTCTCAAAGCTATAGAAAAGCAGTTGAAAATGAGGCAATGGGGTCAGGTTATCAGGCTCGAGGCTGAAGATGATTTCGACCCGGTCATGCTCGAGCTTCTAAAAAAACTGCTGCCGATCGAGGATGATGATCTATATGAGATCAATGGACCGCTTGATCTTACAATGCTGTTTAAGCTGAAAGCGCCTTCCAATAGAGAGGATCTTCATTACCCGAAATATGAGGCGCAGCCAAGTCCACAGCTTGACGGTGATCTGTTCGCCGCGATCCGGAGCAAAGACGTGCTGCTGCATCATCCTTATGAACAGTTTGAACCGGTTGTCGAACTGATAAGAACTGCAGCGCAGGATCCGAATGTTTTGGCAATTAAGCAAACACTTTATCGTGTCAGTGGACAGTCACCGATCATTGCTTCGCTTGCTGATGCAGCCGAAATGGGCAAACAGGTAATGGTCCTGGTTGAGCTCAAAGCAAGATTTGATGAAGAGAACAATATCAACTGGGCACGTAAGCTGGAACAAGCTGGCTGTCATGTTATATATGGACTTGTCGGGCTTAAGACCCACAGCAAGATCACGTTGATCGTTAGACGGGATGAAGATGGAATTAGAAGATATGTCCATCTGGGAACCGGTAACTATAATGATATCACAGCTGGAATCTATACGGATTTTGGCCTTCTGACCTGTGCCGAGGGCATCGGTCATGACGCCAGTGCCTTTTTCAACATGCTCTCAGGTTACTCTGAGCCGCTAACCTGGCGAAAACTGATCGCCGCGCCATATTGGCTTAGACCTGACACACTGCGCAGGATCAGACAAGAAACAAAGCATGCTCTTGATGGCAAGCCTGCGAGAATCATCGCAAAAGTCAATTCTCTCGTTGATGAGGAGATTATTGGAACTCTTTACGAAGCCTCTCAGGCCGGTGTAAAAATTGATCTGATCGTCAGGGGAATATGTTGTTTGAGGCCTGGCGTACCAGGCCTGTCAGATAATATCCGGGTCAGAAGCATAATCGGCAGATTTCTTGAGCATAGTCGAATATTCTACTACCATAATGATGGTCAGGATGATCTTTTCCTGGCGAGCGCTGACTGGATGCCAAGAAATCTTGATCGCCGCGTAGAGATAATGTTTCCAATTGAGGATGATGATGTGCGCAACAGGGTAATGAACGTCCTGAAAACGCAGCTGGCAGATACAGACAGAAGCAGGATCATGCAGTCTGACGGCAGCTATCAGCGAGTGGACCGACGTGGCAAGGTCCAGCTTGATTGTCAGGTCGCGCTTTGTGAAGAAGCAATTATGGCAGCAAGCCAAAAGCATGACAAGCTGCCTGAACGCCGTTTTATACCAGTTGAATCAGATTGGTATACGCCAGACGAGGTTTAAATAATTAATTGCCGATTGTTGTTGTAGTGGTAATAGCGTCATTTACAGTATTAAACATGTCGTCAGTGAAGAGAAATCTTACCATGACCCACGAAATTATGGCGATGATTATTGTCATCACTACCATCACAGCGATACCATAGAGACAGCTGCGTGTGCCTGCTTTTGCCAGGTTCTTACGTCTCTGCTTCTTAAGCTCAGGCGTCATAGGCTGCCTGTTGTTGGGTGTATGTGAGTATAAAAAATTACCGCACTTCGTGCAGACATTTTTACCTTGTGGATTGTCTGTTCCACATTTGTTACATTTCATTTCTTAACCTCCATCTTGGCGAAAAAAATGTCTTGATATCAGATTCTAATACAATTTACAGCGATTGTATAGGAAAAACAATGGTAAAAGTAGAGAAGATGCTTATTTGTACTGGTCTGCTGGCTTCTGCTGTGAGATAATAACGAGATGTAAAAATGTCTTAGATTATTAGGGGGATGACCATGGATTTCAGACAGGAAATAGTAAGAGCATTGGCCGCAAGGACTGGACTGGCAGAGGATCAGATAGATATTTGGCTGGAAATACCTCCGCAGAGCCACATGGGAGATTTTGCTTTTCCCTGCTTCAGATTGGCAAAAACCATGCGCAAGGCACCGCCGATGATCGCTGCAGAGCTTGCAGATGTTTTGGCAGACGCTGATTTTGTAGAGAGAACAGAAACCGCCGGTGGCTACCTGAATTTTTTCGTGCGCCGCTCCGCTTATATTGCCGGACAGATCAAGACCGCACTGGCTGATGGCAGCAGTCTTGGCAGCTCTAAACAGGGGGAAGGCAAAACCGTCATCGTTGAGTTTTCATCACCTAATATTGCCAAACCGTTTCATGTAGGCCATGCTTTTACAACGATTCTTGGTAATTCACTTGCCCGTATATATAAGCATCTAGGCTATGATGTTGTCAGAATGAATCATCTCGGCGATTATGGAACACAATTCGGCAAGCTGATCGCAGCCTGGAATCTTTGGGGAGACGAGGCGGCGCTGGAAGCACATCCAATCAACGAGCTGCTAAGAATCTATGTAAAATTCCATGATGTAGCAAAAAGCGAACCTGAGCTGGAGCTCAAGGCTAGAGATCATTTCCGCCGTCTGGAGAATGGTGAGAGCTTCGAGAAGGGATTATGGCAGAAATTTCGTGACTTAAGTCTTAAGGAGTTTAACCTCGTTTATGAGCGTCTCGGTGTAGAATTTGATAATTTCAATGGTGAGAGCTTCTATTCAAATCAGATCCCAGCTGTGATCGAGCAGCTGAAGAGCAAAAATCTGCTGATTGAGAGTGAAGGCGCTCAGGTCGTAATGTTAGATGAGTATGATCTGCCGCCTTGTATAATTCTCAAGTCAGATGGTACAACAATATACGCCTCACGCGATATCGCAGCCGTGCTCTATCGCGAGCAAACATATAATTTCCATAAAAACATATATGTAGTTGGCACACCACAGGCGCTTCATTTCAAGCAGGTATTTTCCGTGTTGGAAAAAGCCGGTTTCGAGAAGGCAAAGGATTGTGTTCATGTTGGTTTTGGTCTTGTTAAATTCCCTGATCGCAAGCTCTCAACCAGAAGCGGTGATGTGATTTTACTGGAAGACCTGATCAATGAGAGTGTTGATAAGACTTATGAGATAATCAAGTCAAATAGCGAACTGCGCCAGACAGATATCCCCGAGCAGGAAATGAGGGAGATCGCTGAGAAGATCGGTATAGCTGCGATCATGTTCACGTTCCAGAAAAACAGCCGCGAGCGCGATATAGTTTTTGCCTGGGATGACATGTTGGATTTTGAGGGAGATTCGGCACCATATGTGCTTTATACATACGCACGTGCTCACAGTATTTTGAGACGTGCTGTTACAGCAGGCTATTTGGCCAATATCGATGAGATACCTGCAGATAACGTGCTGGAGCTGTTGAAAAGCGATGACGAATTTGCTCTGGCCAAGCTGTTGGACGGTTTCGGTAATGCAGTTGAGAGAGCTGCTGCCGCTAATGAGCCCTATATGCTGCTGCGTCAGGTCATAAGCCTGGCTCGTGCTTTTAACAGGTATTACCACAATGAATCAATACTAAAAACAGAAGAAACCGACCTAAGGAGAGCTAGACTGGCTGTTTTGCAGGCAGTATGCACCGCGATCAGAACCGGGCTGGAGCTGCTCGGTATTCAGGCTGTTGAGAGGATGTAGATCATCGGCATGACTTGGAGCATTAATTTATCGAACCTCACTGAATTTCAAAAGCTTCCATACAGCAGACCGGATATGGCTAAGCTTTCGGACGCCTTCCGACGTTGTCGCCTGCGTCTTAGACTATCTATGAGCGCTCACGCCGCCGCCGACGCTGTACGTGAGCTTCAGCCTGCCTTGATCAATTTCTTTACTTCTGAAGCAATTGCCAGAAACCGGCATGACCGCAAAATCACAGATGAAGTTTGGCAGTCCGAAACTATATTTTATGATTCGGCGATGTCACAGGTTCAGGCTTGGACTCAAGAAACCTATGCGGCACTGACTGCTTCGCGATTTGCTGCTGAACTTGAGGCCGAACTTGGTGACGGCTTGTTTCGAGAGGCGAGGATGCTCTCCTCAACTGTTAATGATCGGATGGTCGCTGATCTTGGTGAAGAAAACCGGTTGGAGTCAGCCTACGTTGAAAAAATATCCGAGATCAGAGTTAAGCTTAATGGCCGTGAGCACTCACTGACTGAGCTCGAGCCTTATCTTCAGTCATCAGATAAACAGATGCGCAGATCCAGCCATCGAGCGCTTTGCCGTGCTTTTGAAGAGAATCATGAGTGGCTGGACGCCTGTTTCGACCAGCTGGTGAATGTACGTCGCAGGATGAGCCGCAAGCTTGGCTATGAGAGTTTCACAGAGCTCGGTTACAAACGTATGGGACGCGTAGATTATGGCAGATCTGAGATAGAGAAGTTTCGTCAAATGGTCATTAAATATATTGTGCCTGTTTGTTTGGAAATCAGGCGTCTGCAGCGTAATCGACTTGATCTGCCACAGCTGAGCTATTGGGATCTGCCGGTGCTTCTGCCCGGAGGCAACCCTGCGCCAGTTATTCCACGTAGCCGTTTTGTTGAATTGGTCGGCAGGCAAATATCCGATCTGTTAGGTGAATCAGAGTGGCTCAGCAAGCTCGCAGAATACGGTTATATTGATCTCGAAGCCAGACTGGCAAAAGCCGGCGGTGGGTATTGCGAGACTCTTTACAAGTATAAGGTTCCAGTTATATTTACCAATGCCACCAGTACAGCAGATGATATTGTAACTTTGATTCATGAGGCAGGACATGCATATGCAGCACTGGCTTCTATGCCTGGCATGCGGGTAATCGAGGATCAGCGACCACCAATGGATGTTTGTGAGATACACTCAACAGCCTTGGAGTTTCTAACGATGCCGTTGTTGGATAGTGTTTTTGGATTGGATGTTGAGACCGCTTCAATGATCCACCTAACTGAGTCACTTTTATTTTTGCCCTATGCCTGTCTGGTTGATCATTTTCAGCATGAAATATATGATCATCCTGAGCTGAATGCAGATGAACGTCACGCTCTCTGGCGCGATCTTGAGAAGCTGTATCAGCCAGATGTTGATTACGGTGATGATGAATGGTTTGCAAATGGTGGCTCCTGGCAGAAAAAAGAACATATTTATACTGCGCCCTTCTATTATATAGACTATGCGTTGGCAAATATAGCCGCGTTAGACCTCTGGCAAACCGCGATCAAGGACAGGGAAAAGGCTGTAAAACGGTATAAGCGTCTCTGCAGCCGAGGGAATAGAGGTACTCTTATTCAGCAGCTTGAAGAGTCAGGCATTGCGTCTCCTTTTGATGAAGGTACTTTTAAAAGGCTTGTTTATGCGGTTTGCGATTATTTATCTCTTTGATTGGAGTTAATTCTGATGCCTATTCCGGAAGCGTTTATTGATGAAATGAAAAAGCTCTGGCAGTCATATGATCTGCCTGGTACTTTTGAAGGCTTTTTAGACAGTCTGAATCAACCTCAGGTCAGAGGCATCAGGGCCAATGGCTTGAAGATCGATCCTGAGAAATTATCTGAAATGCTTTCTGATATCGTTCTTCCCGATGTACAGAAAACTGATGGTGTCAGAATGGTTCCATGGAATGATGATGGTTTTTATATTCAGAATGAGGCTGCTGTCGGCAAACATCCTGCTTATCACGCTGGATTGTTTTATATTCAGGAACCAAGTGCTATGCTGCCGGCAAAAGTCCTGGCCGCTCAGCCAGGGGAAAAGGTTCTTGATCTCTGTGCTGCTCCAGGTGGTAAAACTGCCAGAATAGCAGCCGATCTGGCAGGGCAGGGGCTGCTCTGGTCAAACGAAATATCGGCTGAAAGAGCGCGTGCCTTGTTAAGAAATGTCGAATTGATGGGCTGCCGCAACTGTATCATCTCGAATGAAACACCAGAGAGACTGGCGGATGTCCTGGAAGAATACTTTGATAGAGTTTTAGTTGATGCTCCTTGCTCAGGCTCCGGAATGTTCAGACGTGATAATCAGGCGGCAGCCAGTTGGGAAAAATATGGAGTGGAGCACTGTACTGTGCTCCAGCGCGACATCCTGGACGCTGCGGATAGAATGCTTAAGCCTGGCGGCTGGCTTGTATATTCAACATGTTCATTTTCACTGGCGGAAGATGAAGCGATGATCAAGAATTTCTTAAACAAACATGCGAACTACAGTTTAATTGAGATACAGGCTCCTGGTCTATCTCCCGGAATAGAATTTGAAGATGATGACACTCTAAGACGAACCGCGAGAATCTGGCCTCATACAGCAGACGGAGATGGCCATTTCTGTGCTATGCTGCAGAAGAATGGACAGACCGATAACGAGAAATTCAAGCTTCTTGATAGCGTAAGTGATGAGGCGCATTCAGCAATAGATGAATGGCTGCGATGGGCAGAAAAGGTCCTATCTCCTATAGGCTTAAATAATATGAAGAAATTGATCGCTCAGTGGCATCCCCGCTTGCATAATGGTCATTTACAGCTGCTGCCGCCAGAGACGCCGTCTTTTGCCAGGTTGAAAATGGTGAAAACGGGATTCTATCTGGGTCATTACAAGATAAGCGGCAAGGCAGTTGAGCGCAACAGAAGAAGTACTGCTGCAAATAGGAGCAGGCAAAAGGTGATTTTTGAGCCGGCTCATGCCTGGTTCAGCGCTATGCGGGCGGATGATTTTGCCTATACACTCAGGTTTGCTCCAGATGATGAGACTCTGCTCAGGTATTTACGTGGTGAAACTATAAGCGTTGATGATGAAGCGCTAATAACCAAGTCTGATCGTCCTGTTCAAGCTGGTGATATAGTTGTTGTCTGCCTACGGGATCATCCTCTTGGCTATGCTAAAATGCAGTTAGGGGCTCTGAAAAATATGTATCCGGCAGCCTGGAGACTAAGAGCATAGAATATACATTGACAAATCGGAACATCAGAAGATGAGGTCGTTATGAAGAAGAATATTGTTGAGAAGATGAATCTGCCGCTTTCACTATGGCAAAAGTCACTCGAAGAGCCTGTTGATTTTATTGAGATAGCAATTAGCGCCAGATCAGGAAATAGAGACATCACAGGTACGGTTGAGCTTGTGGCCGGCAGTGATGGATCGTTTACTGCGGTGCTTCCCGGAGAGAAGCTTCAGGGCAATGCTGAGGAAATAGTAAGCTGGCTGAAAGATCATGTGCTTCTTTATGACAGTGTAAGTATGATATTAAGACTGCATGGCAGATCGCAGCTGTTGACGGCGGATCGTAAGGGTGTAAGCTTCCAGCCGCAGTACAAAGATATAGTTAAAAAGAAAATTTCAACTGCCGGCAGCTCTCATAGCTACGGTGCATCTGATAAGCGTAATTATAGAATTAAGCTGGATGAAGCGGCTGAGCTGCTTGAAGTAATTGGTATCACTGACAAAAATGGCAAGCTCAAGAATGATAAGTATCGCAAATATCAGCAGATCGATCGTTTTGTTGAGCTGGCTGAGCCTATTTTGAACGAATTGCTTGAGACAGAAGCCAGCTTAGAGGTCTATGATCTGGCTTGTGGCAAATCATATCTGTCCTTCGTTTTGAATTATTATATTCGCGAGAAGATGGGCCGATCTTGCAGGATAACCGGGATAGATATCAGTCCACAGGTGGTTGAGTCGTCAGCTGCCATGGCAGCTAAGCTTGGTTGGCGTAATATGAGCTTCGCAAGTCAGGATCTGCGTGAATTTGCGCCTGCTGGCCCTGTTTCTCTCTGTATAAGTCTACATGCCTGTGACATAGCAACAGATATGGCACTTGCCGCTGCTGTCAGAGCGGGCAGCAAAGCAATACTGGCGGTTCCATGCTGTCAACGTGAGCTGCTGGCATCAGATTATAAGCTGGACGCACTGTCCGGCAGCGTAATGAGCTCTGGCATACTTAAGGCCAGACTCGCTGATCTTATTACAGACGGTATGCGTTTGCTGATATTGCGCAGTGCTGGCTACGAGGCTTCTGTAATTGAATACATTTCTCCTCTTGAGACACCGAAAAATCTGATGATAAGAGCAGTAAAAAACGACAAACCCGATCGACAGGCCTGGCTTGAGTATAAGCGCTTGAGTAAGGAATGTGGATCTGAAATTACATTGGGAAGAGAGCTTAAGAGCATGATCGATAAGCTTCATACAAGTACGAAAACCATGATTACGATAGCGACAGGCAACAGGGACAAGGTCTCTGAGATCAGAGAGATTATTTCCAGTGATAGGCTGGACTGGCAGACAATGAGCGACGCTGGCTTCCAGGATGATATTATTGAAGATGGAAGCAGCTATATCGCGAATGCTCTGATCAAAGCCAGAGTTGTTCATGAAAGCATTGGTGGCTGGGTAATCGCCGATGATTCCGGCCTCTCTGTTGATGTCCTTGATGGTGCTCCGGGTATTTATTCAGCACGTTTTGCTGGTGAGAACGCTGCTTACAAGGATAAAATAGCCAGACTGCATGAGATGCTCGAGCCTTGGCCATCTTCAGATTGGAGTGCAGCCTTCGTCTGTGCGATCGCGCTGATAGCACCTGACGGCAGAGAGTGGACCGTTCAGGCAGAGAGTCCCGGTATGATAGCGCAAAAGGCAGCTGGTACAAATGGATTTGGTTATGACCCGATATTCTACGTGCCAGAGTTCAATTGCACTATGGCAGAGATGTCACCCGAGCAGAAGCATGCGATCAGCCATAGAGGCAAAGCGCTTCGCTTACTACTTGGAATTATTGATAGGGAGAAGCTTTTTGATGTCTGATTCAGAGAATTTAGCGTTAATTGATATAGAGCTCAGCAAGCAGCCTGGGATATCATATGATGAATATGAGGAAATCAGACTTAAGGATGAGTTGAGCATTTTGGTTATTTCAGACACGCATGGTAAGATTGGGCCTGCACAGGAGGCCATTAGTTTAGTTCCTCATACTGATCTGATTCTTCATTTGGGAGATCATGCTTCTGATTTGGCAAGTTTGCGATCAGTTCTTGATAGACCCGTACTTGCTGTACGTGGCAACTGCGATGGTTTCGGCAAGATAATGCCACCGGAAATACTTGAGCTAAAATTAGCAGGATGTCGTATCATCATGACGCATGGACATAATAGAAAATTTGAAGTCAAGAATGATTTGATAAAAATCAGACAATTTGCCAGCAATGAAGGGAAATTTCCTGAACTTATGCTTTTTGGTCATACACATTCATACCATGATGAGATGATCAGAGGCAGAGACACAAGAACAAGACTGCTTAATCCCGGCAGCTGTTCTTATTTAGTGAGCGCGATTTCCATTAAGCTTACCGCAGGCAATATTACCGATGTTACAAGATTGACCAGTTCCTCTTGACCCGCAAAAAAACTCATGATATATTATGCTTCACGTACGATTGTTCGCGTGGTGTGGACAACGTGATTTGTAATGATTTATTGGAGGTGCCGAATTGTCTGAGAGCGAGTTTTTTCTGGTTAAGTCTGATATGCTGCCGGAAGTATTTGTTAAGGTTATGGCGGTTAAGCGCTTACTGAGCTCGGGCAAAGCCGATTCTGTCAATGAAGCAGTTCAGAAGGTCGGACTTAGCCGTAGTGCCTACTATAAATACAAAGATGCAGTTCTTCCATTTTATGAAACATCACAAGGGAAAATGGTTACTCTGATTTTTGCGGTTGAAAATTTTCCTGGCATTCTCTCGGGTATTATTAATTGTTTAGCTGAAGCTAAAGCCAATGTTTTGACTATCAATCAAAATATCCCGCTCAATGGCCTTGCAGATGTATCAATATCTGTCGAAACAGATCGAATGACTGTATCTTTGGAAGAAATGATTATGGAAATAAGCAGGATACCCGGGGTTAGATCCTATAAGATCCTGGCACGAGAATAAATTTGCAAATGTTGAAAACAGCTGGAGGTAGAAAATGATAAATATAGCTATTCTTGGTTACGGTGTGGTCGGTTCAGGTGTGGCTGAAGTTTGCCGAATGAATAATGATTCTATCCGCAAAAGGGCCGGCAAGGCAGTTAATATCAAAAAAATTCTTGATCTTCGTGAGTTCCCGGATGATCCATTTGCAGATAGAATAACCCATGATGCCGGAGACATCCTCGGTGATCCTGAGATCGCTGTAGTTGTTGAGACCATAGGTGGTGCTGGTTTCGCTTATGATATAACCAAGAAGGCATTGCAAGCAGGTAAGCATGTTGTAACTTCAAATAAGGAACTTGTGGCTAAGCATGGCCCTGAATTAATGTCTCTGGCCCGCGATAATAACGTTAATTATCTTTTTGAAGCCAGCGTGGGCGGCGGTATTCCGATTATAAGACCTTTGCACAAATGTCTTGCTGCTAATAAGATCGAAAGCATTATCGGTATTCTTAACGGCACAACAAATTACATACTGACCAGAATGGAAGAGAGTGGGATCTCTTTTGCAGATGCTCTTGCTGAAGCGCAGAAACTCGGATTTGCTGAACAGAATCCAGCAGCGGACGTCGAAGGTATAGATGCCTGTAGAAAAATATCTATTCTCGGAAGCATCGCCTTTGGTGAGTATATCGATAGTGAAAAAGTTCATACTGAAGGTATCAGCTCAGTAACTGTTCGCGATATGTCCTATGCCTCCAGATTAGGCTGCAAGGTTAAGCTGCTAGCTTCTCTTAAACGCAGACCCGGTAAGCTTGCTGATATGATCGTCGCTCCAATGCTTCTGCCTGCATCTAGTCCTGTTGCTGTGGCTCAGGGTGTTTTCAATGCGATTCTTATTAATGGTAATGCACTGGGTGAAGCAATGTTTTATGGACAGGGTGCAGGTAAGCTGCCAACCGCGAGTGCTGTCGTCGCTGATGTGATAGAGTGTATGATGCATATGGAAAAACAGCCTCACGATCTTACCTGGTCAGTAAGTCAGAGAGAAAATGTTGTGCCTCATAATGAATGCTCGGTAAAAGTACTTGCAAGAATAAGTAAAAATGGTAATATTGCAGCCGCTGAGAAGCTTTTCGCTCCATACGGCATGGAGAGCATAGAGGATGTCTTTGATGACGAGACTGCCTATATTGTAGGCTTAAGTCAGAACAATAGATTAAATGAAGAGAGATGGCAGCATATCGTTTCACAACTGCGAAGCGATCTGGCCGGCTGGATCAGGTTCAGCAAAATATAATGGATCAACTTAAATAATGGCAAAAGGAGAGCTCACTCAGAGCTCTCCTTTTTTGAGGGTCTACATATTTTGTATTAGCTAAGCTGGTTGCGGCAATAGTTATCGTATAGAACTTCCAGCTTGCGCATCAGCTCATCCATTGTCAGCTGAAGTGCTGCAGCTTTGCGCAGGTTTTTCGTTTCGAGCGCCTGTCTGATCTCATTGAAGAGACAAACCTGATCGTGGGTGTCTTTTGCCAGTCTTATACGGAGTGAATCGATCTCCTGCCATAAGGTTTCATCGTATTCAGAGTTTTGATGCAGGCGTATACAGCGGCGGACCCGGATCAGATTATCGTGGAGTATGCGCTCGCTCAGTTCCATCTCCCAGGTATCAAGCATGGCCCTGGAATATGAAGTGATTATGTGGTCCGTGAAGACGTTTTCTCTGCAGAGAATTTCCAGGCCTTCGTCGTCATGCAGCAGATTACGCAGTGTTTCATAAACACAGGCTGCGGGCTTACCGAATCGCTCATCGCGTTCCTCATCTGTGAAGTTAACGAAAACATCATCTTCAGTACGATACTGTCTATCCTTGAGCAGATATTTTGCTTCTTCGCCGGGCTGCTTGCAAAATTCCTTCTCTAGTTCTGCGGAGGGTACTGCTGATTCGGCGACGTATGATATACCATCGAGCATGCACTGATAAACGGCTGCCAGAGCAATAAACACATTAGTGTGTGGATTAGGAGATCTGAGTTCAAATCTTGTAGCCATAGGCGATTCAGCGCTGCGGATGAGCCCCAGGAGAACTGTGCGGTTACGGGACGGGGAGGCTACATCTCGACCGAGTGACGCGACAGCATGTGTTGGTGCCTCGAAACCTGGTTTGAGACGATTAAAGGCATCATTGCTGGCTGTTATGAAGGGGCTGATGCATTCGTAATGCTTCATAAGGCCCATGAGGGCGCCCCAGCCGATCTCATGTAGGAAATCCTGATCATAGTCAATAGGTGAGAAGAGATTGATTCTTTTGCCATTCTTGAGTCTAGCAACAGCATTTACATGTATATGCTCGCCGCTGCCGGCAACACCGTCGATTGGTTTAGCCAGGAAGCTGGCCTCCAGTCCATGCAGACGGAATAACTCTTTTATAAATATCCTGGCATACATTTCATTGTCAGCAGCCTGCATCGCGTCAGAGAATTTCCAGTCGATCTCAAGCTGCTCAAGGATATGATCCATATCGCCTGAGCCGGTTAGATGCGCCTTGATGCCGCCGACTTCTTTGTGTCCCATTTCCGGTTTGAAGCCATACAGATCAAGCAGATCGATCGATTGCTCCAAAGCTGTTCTGACAACACCCTTTGTTCTTTTCCAGTACTGCTCCTTGAGACCCTGTGACACTGATAGTTGTTCCTTGCTGACTATATCGTCAGGTGTTCTGACCCAGAACTCGAGCTCTGTGGCTACTGTCAGTGAGATTTCGTCGATATCATCAGGAGAAATGCTCCATGCATTGCAGATCTCAGGGTGCTCATGCAAGAGTGCTCTCATCTGGCGGTCAAAGTTCTCACAGGCTCTGCGCAGGAGGGATCTGGAGCAGACCAACTGATCATTATGGCTGAGAAAAGCAGGGATCCTCAGTGTGCCTGCAGGCAGACCGTTAACAGGATCTATGTTTTCATAGTTGTAGTCAACAAACCAGTTGACGGATAGATCTGCCAGCAGATCGACCTTGCCGTTATTAAGTGTGGCGATCCCAGGCAGAACAACTGAAGACCCATCTGTTTGAACTCCGCCCTCTAAATAACCTTCAATATCATCCAGGAAGAGCCTGACAGGTATCTTCTCGTCTGTATCATTGCCAGCCAGATCAATGCCGGCCAAAGAGACATATTTCACTTCAGGGTGACCCTGCAGGAGTTGTCTTATTGCCTCAGGAGTATGGCTGTCAGCCGGTATTCGATATAGAAGCTGCGGCTTAATGGAAAATGGTTGTTTAAGCATTTTTTTACCTCACAAATTCTGAAAGTGGATCACAGAATAGTTTCATTTTAACTGAATTGATCACTACGTCAATAATAAGCTTGATTATGTTCACAAGAAGATAGTGTTTTCAGGATTAATTCTTGCTGAGCTGAGCATGTTTTGTGGTCCTCTCAGCAAAAAACAGCCCCGGCAGCTGCCGGGACTGTTCATATTTTACAAGTTTGTCAGGTATTAATATCTGTTGTCATATCCATTATTCTGACGTCTTGCATTCTTGCGGGCTCTGCGGCAATCCGGACAACGAACCGGATCATTCTCAAAACCCTTCTCCTTGTAGAATTCCTGTTCACCTTCTGTAAACGCGAATTCTGCTCCACAATCCTTACATGTGATCATTCTGTCTGGCATAGGTCTAGTCCTCCTAAAATTTCGGAAAAAGAATGAATGACAGTGGCTAACCTGAATTGGAATAAGGAGGCAAAGACCTTCTATTCGTAATGGTTGGGCGCAGCCTGTAAACAAGCTAAATCCGTTGTGCTGATAATAGCATACATGATATAATGTGACAAGCTTTATTTTGACTATATGCTGTGATATTCATGAATTTCATAGTGTAAAACTGTTGGATATGTCATATGCAAAACTTATATATAGAAAAATGTGAGGAGATTTTCAATGAAGTTAAATGATTGTGCTGTTGTGCTGCAGGCACAGGTGCTGGTTCCGGCAGAGGATATGAACATTGATATTAAGGTTGCCTGTGGTGCTGACCTGATGAGTGATGTCATGGCTTTTGCCTGCTCAAGTAATGAAATGATGCTGACTGGACTTGTAAACCCGCAAACGATCAGGACTGCTGAGATGATGGATGTCAAAGTAGTTGTTTTTGTCCGCGGTAAAATTCCCGGCGAACAAATGCTGGAGCTTGCTAAGGAAAAAAACATTTGTGTTATGTCTACACCTCTTCCTATGTTCACTGCTTGTGGACTGCTTCATGATTCAGGTATCAAAGGGAAGGGGGAGTGACGTCTGGAGCCGGTTAAACTAGATTTTGTCATCAGAGGATCTGACTTCATAAATGCCGGTGAGGCGTCAAGTGGAACAAAAAAAGCTCTGACAAGACTTGGTATTGCGCCTTCTGCGATCAAGAGGGCTGCCATAGCTATGTATGAAGCAGAATTAAATGCTGTTATTCATGCCGGCGGTGGAAAAGCGGAAGTAGAAATACATCCTGACCACGTCCAGATCAAGGTTATTGATAATGGCCCGGGTATACCTGATGTTGGTCTGGCTATGCAGGAGGGCTGGTCCACAGCGCCTGACATTGCCAGAGAAATGGGTTTTGGTGCAGGTATGGGCTTGCCTAATATCAAGAAGAATTCTGATGATATGAATATTGAAACAAAGATTGGTCAAGGTACTACTTTGTCCATTGTAATCAATTTTTAGTTATTTATCAGAGCTTGTTAGCATCGAGCGGACATGCTTGTTTATGCCTGCCAGATGCAAACCTGCGGAGGGAAATTATGTCTAAGCTTCATTCAGTTCGACTCAATCGTGATCTTTGTGTCGGCTGTACGAATTGTATCAAGAAATGTCCGACTCAGGCTATTCGCGTCCGGGACGGCAAGGCCCAGATAGCCGAATACCGTTGTATTGACTGCGGTGAGTGTATCAGGGCTTGTCCTCACCATGCCAAGAGCGCTGTTATGGATCCATTTGAATCGCTAAATGGATTCAAATGGAAAATAGCTTTGGCTGCGCCGTCCTTGTATGCTCAGTTTGGTGCTCCTGCCACTAGAATTATGGTGCTGGCAGCCCTCAAGAATATTGGGTTTGATGATGTTTATGAGGTTGCAATCGGTGCTGATATCATTACTGCGAGGACCAATGAATATCTTGAGGAAGCAAAAAAACAGAGAAATCTGCCGCTGATATCTTCTGCTTGTCCTGCTGTTGTCAGGCTGGTTCAGATGAAATACCCTGGTTTGATAGATAATCTGGTGCCATTTGACGCACCCGTGGACATTACTGCCGACATTGCCAGAAGGCAGGCCATAGCTGCCACCGGACTTAAGTCTGAGGAGATAGGGTTGTTTTTTATCAGCCCATGTCCTGCCAAGCGAACAGCAGTAACAAATCCTATTGGTCAGGATAATTCACAAATAGATGGTGTTATCGCAATTTCAGATGCTTATCCGCTAATATTGGCCAAGCTGGAGAAACTGACACCTGAGCAGGTCGATATTATAGATAATAAGCTGATGGCTACCTTCAGTGGAGTGCGCTGGGGCTATACTGGCGGAGAGGCAATAGCTGTTAATACTGAGAAGTACCTCGCGGTCGATGGTATACATAATGTCATATCTATCCTGGAAGAGGTAGAGAATGAGCGGCTGCGTGACATTGAGTTTATTGAGGCGAATTCCTGTACCGGCGGCTGCATTGGCGGTCCGCTGACTGTTGCTAATAGATATTCCGCAAAATCAAGGCAGAGAGGCTATATTCAAGAGGCCAAGCGGCTGGCAAAAGAGCATCCGGATCATATTTATCCATATGAAATGGAAAAGGCCGCTATCTGGTCTAAGCCTATTAAGCCTAATCCAGCTATGCAGCTGGATAGTGATATATTCCGTGCTCTTGAAAAATATGAGCAGATGGAGCAAATCGTGAGAAAGCTGCCTGGACTTGACTGTGGAGCCTGTGGTGCGCCGGATTGTCTTGCTTTGGCAGAAGATATAGTACGTGGTGAAGCAACTGAGACAGATTGTATTTTTAAGCTGAAAGAGAAAATCAGGGATGTTGCAGATCAGATGAGCGAGCTTGAGTCGGCCATGAACAAGCTGGCTCAGGATAAACATAGGAGTCAAAAATAATGGTCTTATTGCAGGATATTATCGAGCCTCTTCAGTGCGAAGTGTTATGTGGAGAGGAATTGTTAGAATCTCAGGAGGTTACCGGCGGGTATGCCTGTGATCTTCTCAGCTGGGTCATTTCGCGTGTTAATTCCGGTGAGGTCTGGATGACGATTCTCAGCAGTGTCAATGTTGTCGCAGTAGCGGTTTTGGCTGAATGCAGCTGCATACTTCTTACAGAATCAGTTGTTATGGAAAAGAGTGTACTTGCCAGAGCAAAAGAGAAGGGCATCGCTGTACTCAGTACACCTTTATCTACTTATAGAGCAAGTGCCATCCTGGCCGGTCTAACGGATAAATGATATGAATGATCCTGGTGAAATATCTGTACGCTGTGATCTGCACATACATTCAGCGTTATCTCCTTGCTCTGATGATGAGATGACACCCGGCAATATTGTTGGTATTGCCATGCTGAATGATCTCGATATAATTGCGATCACCGATCATCAGAGCTGTGGTAATTGCGCCGCGGCTATGAAAATTTCTGATGATCTGGGAGGGCCTCTTGTCATTCCTGGTATGGAGGCAGCTTCTGCAGAAGAAATTCATTTACTTTGTTTATTTGCTGACCTTGATGCAGCTGTGAGATTTCAGGAGATCATACAAAAAACTCAGATCAAGAAAGCCAATCGGCCTGATATATTCGGTAATCAAAGTTATTACAATGAAAGCGATGAGGTGACAGGCACTGAGGATCAGCTGCTTTTGATGCCAAGCACTCTTAGCTGTGATGAGATCGCAGATCAGGTGTTGGCCCTTGGCGGTGTGTGTCTGCCGGCTCATGTTGATAGAGAGGCTAATAGTATGCTAGCCACATTAGGCAGCATACCTGATAATTTCCCCGCAGGCTGGATCGAATTTTCCAAACATGCCAAACCAGAGGTCTACTTTGATAATTACCCTGATTTGAGAAGATTTCGCTGGCTTGTTAATTCGGACGCTCATAGACTTGAGGATATCGCGGATCCAGGCTGGCCACTGAGGCTGCCCGGCTTTTGCCGTGATCAGAGAGGCAGACAGCTGCTCATAGAAAGATTGCGTGGCAGATAAAATGCGCATGGCAAAAACATGCTTGCAAGCATTGCCCCTCAATATTTATAGTGCTATAATGCTCTGAGCAGGATCGTTGGTGGTGGATATGCAGGACCTTTCTTTACATCTTATGGATATAGTTCAAAACTCGCTCAAGGCGGGAGCTGTTCTCATAAGGATTGAAGTTAGAGTCGATACGGCCATTAATATGCTGTACATTACAATAGAAGATAATGGACATGGAATGTCAGCAGACATGGTTTTGGCAGTTACCGATCCTTTTGTAACTTCCAGAACCACCAGATCGGTAGGTCTTGGTATTCCTTTACTTAAGGAACACTGTGAGCTTACCGGCGGCAGGCTTGAGCTTAGCTCTGAAGAGGGCAAGGGTACATGTCTTGTAGCTTCATTTGGCTTGTATAGTATAGACAGAATGCCGATTGGCGATATAAGTGATACAATGACCGCACTTGTCCTGTCTGATCCCAACGTAGATTATATCGTGCGTTTTGTCTGTGATGACAATGAGTTTGAGTTGAATTGGCACGATATAAGAGATCAGCTCGCGGATGTGCCGCTTAATGAGCCTGCGGTTCTTGAGTGGATAGGAGAAAATCTGGCTGAAAAACAACAATATATATTCGGAGGTGTCTTGAATGAAATCACTGGCTGAACTGGAAGCGATTCGTCAAAAAGCAAAGGCTGATCTGGCCGCACGTACTGATGGTGGCCGTAAGGTCGTAGTAGGTATGGCAACATGTGGTATAGCTGCCGGTGCGCGTCCTGTCATGAACGCTATGGTAGAAGAGCTGCGTACACGCAATGTAAATGATATCGCTGTTACAATGACTGGCTGTATCGGCGTTTGTAGATTGGAGCCGATCGTTGAGGTTATTGAAGAGAACGGCGATAAGGTCACATATGTAAAAATGGATCCTACTAAGGCTAAGAGAGTTGTCGTCGAGCATTTGATCAATGGTCAGATCTGTCAGGATCTTACGATCGGTGCAGTTGAGGCAGAAGCTAAGGCATAATACCCGGCAGAGCTTGTATATCAGGCTTGGCTGCCAGGAAAACAGGAGACCCGAGCGGGACATTTTACTGGTGTACCGACAGGTCTCCTGTTTGGTTTAGTCGGTGTAGAAACGCCAAGGGGTTGGAGTATTCATATGAATCTGATCATAACATTGGAAGCATTGAAGTTTTATAAGGTCAAGGCCGAGAGGCTGGTACAAATATTATTTATTGCATTGGTGATCATCAATGCTGCTATCTGGTTTTTACCTTTTTGCGATTACGACTTCACGGCTGTCTATGCAGCTATGGAAGAGATGGCTGCCGGCAGAATGGCGACCGTACAGCTGACGCAGGGTAATTGGATCTTTTTAGGTCTGATGGTTTTGACGCAGCTTATCAATTTGCTGTCTGTATTTTTCT
>CAZHQX010000012.1:0-23271 GCA_964534195.1 uncultured Oscillospiraceae bacterium | reverse complement strand
TCACGAAGCTCATCAGCACTATGTGCCGACGTAAAACCAATAGCTGTCATGCCAGCTGCTTTTGCAGATTGAATTCCACTGACCGCATCTTCTACCACATAGCACATGGCCGGCTCAATATTACAGCGATCGGCAGCCAGTAAATATATATCGGGAAAAGGCTTCTTGCGTTCAATGTCACTGCCGGTTATAACTGCATCAAACATATTGTCAGAAACTGACAGAACCTTAAGATTGGCTTCAACCTTTATCATATCCGCACTGCTGGCTACTGCCATTCTATAACCTGAGTTTTTCAACTCCTCCAGCAGCTCACGGACACCGGCAAAGGACTCAACAAAATCATCAGCCAGCTCAATGTACTTCTCATAAACATGTTGTTTCACTTCTTGTGTATATTCGACATTGTATTTTTTCAGGACCTCGCCCAAATATCTATCCTCACCAGTACCTATATATGGCTTGAAATCCTCCGGTTTCGCAGGCGCGCCGAAATCGGCAAGCGCGATGGCGGCGATCCTTGCCAGTGCCGGCTCAGAATCTACAAGAACTCCGTCACAATCGAAGAGAACGGCTTTTCCCAAGCCTGTCATTTTATCTTCCATTTTTATACCCTCCTGATCAATAAACAATATTACTATCGTCCTGATAGCCAGCTGCATTTTGCTACATTTAAATATTTCTATATATGTAACCTAATCACAGAAATCTGCAGCAACATGCTATATGATATCAGTGTTAGTCATTGCTGACAACAACACTGCATGTGTTATCATCAGGCAAAAATAGATTATAACTTATTTCAGGAGGAAATAATTAATGAATAGTTTTTTTGATTCATTCCGCTCAGCCATTCAGAACACTGGTACAAGAACTGCCAGGAACCCTCAGCGTATCAAAGCAGCCGATCTGAAGGATTGGATGGAACAGGAGAACCCGCCGCTTATTCTTGATGTCAGAACATCAGAGGAATATAGGCAGGCTCATATTCCAGGGAGCAAGCTGCTGCCAGTACAGCAGCTGCCATCAATGATCAACGATCTTGCTGACTATACTGACTCACCTGTTGTTGTTTACTGTGCAAGTGGTGCCCGTAGCGGTCAGGCAGCTCGTTTTCTCGCGAAAAACGGCTTCAATGAAGTCTATGACATGGGTGGTATTTTCAGTTGGCCATACAAGGTGGTCAGATAAAAAGACTATCAGCTGTTAAGCTGTAATCTCATCACAAGGTCATCCATAAAAAACCCGGAACCAATGTCGACCTTCTGCATGCGTTCAGTCTTAAATCCCAAGTGCTCATAAACAGCAATTGAATTATTATTATGTTTATTTACTGTAAGCCAGATCGAATCTGGCTTATTTTTATTTATCATGTGCTCGAGCATTTTTCTAGCGAGACCACGTCCACGTGCCTCGTTTGATATGTATATCTTGCTCAGAAAAAGTGATTTGGTACTATTGTCAAGACATACAGCGTAATACCCCAATGGTCCACTGCTATCCTTCAGCAAGAAGTACTCATAATTTTTCTCTTGTATGTCTCTCAAAATAGCATCACATGATTGGAAGTTCTCAAGCATATAGTTGACCTGATTTACACCAATAAGACTGTCATAATGCTGATGCCAGATTTCACTTGCCAGGCGTGCGGTTTCGACAGCCGCCGCCTGGTCCTGTACTACTTCTATTCTTATTTCATCAGCCATTTGCATTAGTTTCCTGACTTGGGCAGATATGGAATAAGCTTACCGGCAAATCCAGGCAGAGTCATTGTCTGCAGCCAGACCTTGCCAGGACCTGTTAGTGTTGTCAGGAACAGACCCTCACCGCCAAACAATATATTCTTGAAGCCTTTTACCATTTCGGCCTGATACTGAACACTCTCAGAAAAAGCTGCGACATTACCGGTATCAACCTTGATAGTTTCACCAGGTGCCAGAGTACGCTCGACCAGACTGCCGTCGATTTCTAAAAAAGCCATCCCGGCACCTGTAAGCCTTTGCATTATGAAGCCTTCCCCGCCGAAGAAGCCTGCTCCGGCACTTCTGGTCACATATGCGCTTAGAGTAACAGATGGCTGCGCGCACAGGAACGCTGATTTTTGAGCAATTATTGGTGATTGTCCGATATCAATGGATGCTATGTGTCCAGGGAAATTACTGGCAATTACAATTTCCTGATTATTTTGATTCGCTGTATAGGTTGCGATAAACAATGAATCACCTGAGAAAACACGACCAAGGCCCTTCATGAGTCCACCCTTCATATTTGTTTCCATATGGATACCATTGTCCATCCAGGTCATGCCGCCTGATTGAGTATAAATGCTTTCACCAGCGTTCAATCGGATTGAGACAGCGGGCAGATTATCACCGAATATTTTGTAATCAAGAGAACCGGCATTGGGAGTGTAGTTATTATATACAGGGGCCTGCTGTACAGGGGCCTGGGGTGGCGGCGGTGCCGCTGGAGTCGATACAGAGGCCACAGGCTGCTGCGTGACAGGGGCAGGGGCAGTGTCATTAGGCGCTGCTGCATTTAATACTTGACCACAGCTGGTACAGAATTTTGCATGATCTTCATTTTTAGCTCCACAACTAGTACAAAACATAACGATCCTCCTCTAATTTCATCTTGGGCTCATTGATCATCGACATATTTTACTGTCGCAATTAGATTTTATTATGTAGATTTTAGCATAAAGGCTGCTAGTCGAATAGTTTTCTGCCACGGTCAAGGGCTACAGTACCTGTTCTAACAATTTCATTAATGCCAAAAGGTCTAAGCAGATCGATCAAAGCGTCAATTTTTATAGAGTTACCTGCGATCGCAATCGTCATGCTTTGCGATGCGACATCTACGATTCTGGCACGAAAAACATTAATCAGATTTATCAGATCTGTTCGCTTCTCTTCAGGAGCATCGGCCTGAATAAGAGCGAGCTCCATCTGAACAGACTCATACTGATCGATCTGTTTAACCTGAATAAGATTTGTTATTCTGTTCAAGCGCGACATGACCGCAGCCGCATCCTTACGACTGCCATCAATGATGATAGTCATTCTTGATATACCTACTTTTTCTGTCTGCCCCACCGCAAGACTCTCAATATTGCAGTTTTGCTCGCCAAACAGCTGTGTAACATGACCCAAAACACCTGCGCGATCCTCTACCCAGACTGAAATAATGATTTTCTCCTTCTGTCCGCTCATGAACTAACCTCCTTGCATAGCCTGCCGGTTTGTATAATAGACTCAATTATGATTGCTTGGATAATGCCAAAGCAAGAAGTATGGCATAATACTTGGCTTCGCTGCTCTCCGCTCTGGATGTAACTACCAGAGGCACTCTGGCACCTGCTATTACGCCGCATGATCTCGCCTGAGCCAGGAAAACAAGAGATTTCACAAGAATATTTCCTGACTCGATATCCGGTGCCAGCAGAATATCCGCATCGCCTGCAACCTCACTTCTGATGTGCTTATGCCATGCAGCCTGACGATCGATCGCGTTATCCATTGCCAGAGGACCATCTACCAGACAGTTTCGAATCTGACCTCTTCTGGCCATAAGAGTCAACGCAGCAGCATCAAGCGTTGCCTGCATGGATGGATTAACCAGTTCAACTGCTGATAATACTGCTACCTTAGGATTACTGATCCCCAGTTGATTTGCTACCTCTACCGCGTTATCAATTATTTTAGCCTTCTGTTGAAGGTCAGGATTGATATTTATTCCGGCATCTGTGACCATCAAAAGCTTGTGATATGATGGAAGCTCATATAGGCCAATATGGCTTAGCAGCCTGTTGGTTCGCAGGCCCTGCTCACGTACCAGCACTGCCTTGAGGAGATCTGCTGTCTGAAGCTGTCCTTTCATAAGTATATCCGCTTCACCATTGTTGACGAGATTAACTGCCTGCAAAGCTGCGGCCTGATTATCAAGCTCCTTGATTATAGTCATATTACTGATATCAAGCTCCAGATCATCCGCTGATTTAAATATCTTTTCTTTGTCCCCTACGAGGATCGCTCTTGCGTAACCAAGCTTGCATACTGCATGCACTGACTGCAGCACATGATCGTCATGAGCTGCCGCAACTGCAATTACTCCCGGCTCACGTTCTCTGACCAGATCCTCCAGCTCTTCAAAATGCTTCATCGGCCATCCTCCTTTTTGCAGTTATATTCGTACTTACGAGGTACTGTAAGTCCCTCGAGCAGTCTTAGCCCAGCGGCTGCCAGAGCCTGCAGCTCACGTTCACCTGGAATTCTGATTATTCTTGCGATAAAGCTTGTTTTCCGTTCGATTTCCTCACATATATAGCTGCTCTTAGCTAGTCCGCCCGTAAGAACAATAGCATCAACTCTGCCTGCTGCGGCAGCGGCTAGTGCTCCAATTTCTTTTATGATCTGATATATCATAGCATCTATTGCTTCCCTGTAATCGTGATTGCTCTGCATAGCCTCTTCAAGCTCCTTCTCATTGGCAGAACCGGTATATGAAACAAGCCCGCCTCTGCCGTTGATCAGCTTACGATATTTGTCCGTACTCAGTCCTGACTGAGAAAACTCTCTGAGTAATGATATTGTCGGCAGTGTTCCGGCTCTTTCTGGAGACATAGGGCCCTCCTCCAGAGCGTTGTTCACATCAACTACACGACCCATACTGTGCAAGCCGGCAGATATTCCGCCTCCCATGTGGCAAACGATCAGCTGAAGCCTGTCATAAGGCAAGCCAATAATATCTGCGGCTTCTCTGGCAGCAGCTTTGTGGTTTAGTGCATGAAACAAGCTTAATCTGCTAATTGTTTTCAAACCTGTATATTTTGCAATCGGATTCATCTCATCGACAGAAGGCGGATCTGCGATATAGGCAGGCTTGCCTATTTCCAAACTCAAGCGGTCAGCAATAAGCGCGCCCAGATTGCTGGCATGACTACCGAAGCATTCACTTGTCAAAACCTGCTTCATCGCATCATTTATTGTGTATACTCCGCTGCTGACAGGCCCAATAAGGCCACCTCTGGCCATAATCAGATCAATATCTGATCTGATTGCGATCAAATCAGCCTCTGCTTCTGCTAAAAACTCTCTAATGTACTTGAGCCTTAGCTCTATTTGATCCTCTTGTCCAGAAATGACATTCAAATCATCGCTGTTGTGGTCGATATCTCTATTCAGTAAACAATTGACACCAGAAAACAAGCCCAATTTCGTAGATGTAGATCCAGGATTAATTGTCAGAATAATTCGACTCATAACAATGATCCTCCAGAGCTATTCAGCCATTATTATCAATTCAAGTACATTTTTCCCTGCTGAGACCTGATATGAGAAACGCTGTCTATTCAGATTACTGCCGGCAAGAGCGGATTTGAACATCTCATCCATTTGTTCTTGCGATATTGGAGAATTTCCTTCATATAGGAGTTCAAGCTGATCATCACGATCATCTGCAAAATCACTGATCATAAGGAATTTCTGCAGCTTATCTCTCAGCATATCTGTGTCATTAACTATTAAATCATTTTGCCGGAAATAATGTGCCCCATCGACCGAAGCAGTATTGTAATTTTCTCTTAGCCACTGATGAGTCGAGGACATCTGATCATCAGAGCGCAAAAAATGCCTGTGATCTACCGGACCTGTCGGTCCACGATCCGGCACAGGGTCGTCATGTGTCACATCAATGTGATAATATTCATCCTCCAATTTGACCAAATTCCAGGCATGTTCAATACCATCGGCTTGACCTGAAATGACTTGACAGTCGATCGCCATCAGATCGCAAACGAGCTTAAAAGACTGTGCATAGCCTTTGCAGAGAGAATAATCATCTATGAGCGCGCTAGCCGTTTGATTATTGCTCTGATCCAAAGTTGTATCATAGCTGATACGACGCACCAGCTCATCATGCGCAATCAACAATTTTTCCCAATCTGATCTGTCTGTACCGGCAAGATCAACAATTGCTTGCGCCTCACTGATCATTGCAGCCTTTATTTGTTCCATTTCGTTTACATCAACATTGGCATAGCGCTCGTATCGCTGCAGCTTAAGTGTCATGGAAGTGACATATCTGCTGCCCCAACCTGATTGCAGCTCATAACCAACCTGCATCGCACCATTAAGATAAAATACGAAGGGATCCTGCATGTACTGATGTTCAAAAGCACTGACTACCTTGCTTATAAGCTCATCAACTCTGTTCTCCTCGATTCGATAACCTTCAAGGCAGGCAGTCAGATCAATTTCGTTAGCAAAATTACTCAAATATGATGATATGCACTCAAGCAAAATGTCCTCAGTAATATCATCAAGTGAGCCTTCATCAATTCGTACATCATCACTCTGCTCAGTTTTATCACTCTCGATTGTCTGGCCGGGCTTGATATCAACAAAAAAGCTCGATTTCTCAGTTTCCTCAGCCTCTGTTTCACTATTTTGCTGATCAATTTTTCCTTCTGATGTTGGTTCAGTTAAGAATTCAGTTAAGTCTGTAAAAATGCAAGCAGAAAGCGCCAAAACCAGCAGCATTGCCAACATGAGCACCGCTGTCTTAAGTATTCGCCTTTTGCCATGCTTATTCAACTCTTAACTCCTGAGCCAACACATGAGCAACAGGATCTGCGCATCGTCTCATCTCCTCGAGCATAAGCAGTTTTAATCTATTCACCTGTTCTTGATCATCATCTATTCTGTTTACGAGCTCATATGGATCCTTCTGCAGATCATAAAACTCATCAATATCGGTTGGATTCCATACCAGCTTGAAGCGGTTGTCCCGATACATTCTCTGAGAATAAAGACCGCTGGTTATGCCAAGCTGACTGGATAGTACGCCAGCTCTGCGGCATGCCTCACTATCAAGTTCGTTTATGTGATCCTGCCAATAGCACGATAAATCAAATCCTTGATAATCGCCTGGAATGTTGCCCTGAAGCAAGGCGGTCAATGTAGCAGGTATGTCAAGCAAGCTGCTGACCAGCTTCTCACAACGCAGCCCTGCTGGAATAACACCTGGCCAGTGAAGAAGCATCGGAACTCTCATCACTTCGTCATAGCAGCAATACTCGTTGCCTACAAGTCTATGGCTGCCGCACATGGAGCCTGAGGCTGCAGTGAAAATGATCAGAGTATCCTCAAGCAGTCCCATCTGGTTAATTTGAGCAACCAGCTGACCAAGAGCCTCATCTATTCTTCCAGCCTGGCTATTCGAGTTTGACGCACGTTCAGACCAGTCTGACCATAGATTCTGTTTCTCCGCACTCCGCTGCTGTAATCTCATCTGCGCTCTTGGTTTATTTTTCATGTCATCTACAAAATTCGGCCAAGGCGGCATGGGTATCTCTTTGCCGCGATTATCTCTGTCATCCTTTGAAGGTATATAATCCGGGAAGCTCAAGCACAGATGCCATGGAAGTCCCTGTTGACCATTAGCACGCAGCCAATCTGCGGCAGCATGAGCCAAATCCTTGGGCCTAGGGCCTTGACTTGCTTCTATTGTCTTGTAGCCATAGTCCTCTGGTTTGCTGTCATGTATACGCCACTCACCAAGCCATGAACAAAGCCATTCTTGCTCTTTGAGCCACGTTGGCCAATTTGCAGCCTCCTGAATAGAGGACGCTTGACTGAACTCATGAGGGAAAAACCTATCAGCATTGACCCTGCGGCCATTTAGCAAAGTGCTCTGTGCCAACGCATAATTAGGATGTGGAGTATATGCCTGTTCAAACCAAACACCATTACCTGCAAGCCAATCCAGATAAGGAGTATGACTTAACCTCATCCTGCTGCTGCCGATACAGTCATATCTCATTCGTTCCGCGATTATCAGTAGTATATTGGGTTGATGCTTCATTCTCCACCTCAATCAACGCACTAAATTTCAGCTAAATCACACCATCCAAATTACTGCGTTTGCTTAAGCTCCATTGGCCAGCGCTTGACAAAATAGATCTGAATCAAGGTCGCAACCACCAGGGCCCCTAGAGTAATCAACAGATACTGCCAGAAATTAACATTATCATTCATAAAATTCGGCATAAGAATAATTGCCATTACAGCAAGAAATATCAAATTGATCGATCTTTTTCTGGAAGCTGAAAAAGTTATTTGCTCACCACAGTTTTTACAAACAAAATCCATCTTGCTGGGGATGTAGTTTTTCCAGCTGGGGACAGGTTCATGGTGGCATGCAGGCATTTCCGGTAGAGGTTTTGATGGCTTGACCGGTTTGTCAGCCTCTGTTCTTTGCTTCTCTTCGGCCTGCTTCTCATATGCTGCATACATTTCTATGAGCTGCTTTTGCTCATCAGTATAGTTTTCGGAATCAGCTTCGTCTGACCCCTCAGATTCTATATCTGCCTGATCTTCATTTACCTTTATATTGATCGTGTTGTCAGATGAAGCTTGTTCAGAAGACTCATCTGCCTCCTCATAAATTTCTTCATAAGGTCCATATTTCACGATCAAAACAATTACAAGAAAATATACGGCTGCCATACCAAACAATATGGCCATATTGATCAAAAACTTCTCAACACTGGGGTCGGCTTCATTATTGCTGAACGCTCTAAATAATATGATCATGATAAAAAGAGCGTTGGCTGCCTTAAGACCTGTCTGGAAACGTGGTGTCAGCTGTATTTTGGCACCGCATTTTTGACATACGTGCTTCGGACTGCGGGCGAATAATTGGCTGAATCTGAAAATAGGCTTATGCTTGCATGACATTGATCAATCTCCTAACTGAATACAATTATTCAGGTTTTCTCATATTTTTGGTTTAATATAATCCTTGCATTCTACCACAAAACAACTCAGCTGAGCAGCATTCTGTCATTAGCAAGCTGTGACCCACTAGCCTTCTCAAACATATGCAGCAGATCATCAACATGCAGCCGGCTCTTGTCTTCACCTTGAATATCAAGAATGATTCGGCCTTCATGCAGCATCAACAGCCTATTGCCATACTTGATCGCATCTCGCATATTGTGCGTTATCATCATAGTCGTTAATTTCTGACGACTGACCAGTTCCTCAGTAAGAGCTAAAACTCTGGCGCCGGTTTTTGGATCCAGTGCGGCTGTATGCTCATCGAGCAGCAACATACGGGGTTCTTTTAGTGTAGCCATCATGAGTGTCAATGCCTGCCTCTGTCCACCGGACAAGAGCTTGACCTTGGCCCCTAAACGCCCTTCAAGGCCCAAATCAAGCTTACCTAGTATCTCTCTGTATTGCTCGCGTTCAGCCTTGGCTATCCCCCAGCCAAGCCCTCTGCGTTTGCCTCTGCGGGCAGCTAGCGCCAGATTCTCATCAATACCCATATCACCCGCGGTTCCACGCATCGGGTCCTGAAAAACTCTGCCCAATAAAGCAGCCCTCTTATGCTCAGGCATCCAGGTTACATCCTGATCATCGAGTGTGATCTGTCCGCCATCAGGCAGAAGAACCCCGGCTATTAAATTCAGCAAGGTTGATTTGCCAGCGCCATTGCCCCCGATCACAGTTACAAAATCTCCTGTGTTTATTGTCAAATCAATATTTTTAAGAGCCTGATGTTCGTTAGGAGTTCCTAAATAGAAGGTCTTGCTGACCTGTGTCATCTTAAGCATTGATCTTCCTCCTGCGTTGCTTGTACTGCCTGAACTCGGTCCGCATAACTGGAAGATACAGGGCCAGTGCCACCAGAACCGCTGTAAAGAGCTTGAGATCTGTTGATTTCAGACCTAGTCTCAATACAAGCGTTATAACTATTCTGTAAACAATAGAACCAAAAATAACAGCCAGAAGTCTGAACATGAAGTTTCGCTGTGTAAATAAGACCTCACCAATGATTATGGCTGCCAGGCCAATAACGATGGCGCCAGTACCCATGCCAATATCGCCATAGCCTTGCTGCTGTGCGATCAAGCCACCTGACAAGGCAACCAAAGCATTACCCATAACTAGGCCCAGAATGATCGTGGTATCAGTATGTACGCCCAGCGCCCTGATCATGTGTGGATTATCACCGGTCGCTCTGATCGCGCTGCCTATTTCTGTGCCAAAAAACCAATACATCAGCGCGATAACACCAGCCATGAAAAGTATGCCTACAGTCATGCTGATCCATCTGGTCGGGAAACCCATATCTTCCAGCCATGTAAAAATAGTTGGAACACGCAATAATGGAATATTAGGCGAACCCATGATTCTTAAGTTGATAGAATAGAGTGCTATCTGAGTCAGAATACTGGCAAGCAGCCCTGGAATTTTCAGTTTAGTGTTTAACAAGCCGGTACTTAGACCTGCGATCATCCCGCCAATCATTGCGATCAGAACTGCCACCAGCGGATTAACACCGCGTGCTGCCATCACTGCAGAAATAGCACCCCCAAGTGTGAAGCTGCCATCAACTGTAAGATCGGCAAAATTCAACACTCGAAATGTTATGTAAACTCCAAGGGACATGATGCCCCATAGTATGCCAAGCGAGATGGCGCTATGTATTATCCAGAACATCTTCAGATCTCTCCTTCTATCTGATTGCACAAAGCTGCCGACTGACAATAGTCGCAAAACTATCATCAGCCGGCAGAATCAATCAGAAGCAATTATTTACCAAATGTATTTTTCTCTGCCAGCTCAGCAGGAATCTCAATACCAAGTGATTCAGCTATTTCTGTATTTATGCTGAAATCTACATCATTCAAATATTCTATCGGCATATCGGCAGTTTTGGCATCATCCTTAAGAATTCTGACAGCCATTTCACCAGTCTGATATCCAAGCTTGTAATAGTCAATACCAACAGTTGCGAGGCCGCCATTGTCGACCATGCCGCTCTCACCAACGATAACTGGAATTCCTGCCGGCTCTGTTACCATTGTAACTGTAGCCATTGCATTTGCAAAAGCATTGTCGGTTGGAATATAAATAGCGTCGGCCTTACCGATAACTGACTCAACGACCTGCTGTATCTCATTTGAAGCAGATATCGTCGCTTCTATGCTTTTAAGACCCTTTGCCGCAATGGCCTCATGTGCTAAATTAGCCTGAAACACAGAATTTGTTTCGCTTGAAGTATAAAGAACAGCAACAGTTTCTACATCGGGAACAAGCTCAAGCATAAGATCTATCTGCTCTTTTACCGGTGTTAAATCAGAAGTACCTGAAACATTGCCTCCGGGCTTCTCATTTGAATCCACTATGCTGGCGTCAGCCGGGTCAGTTACAGCAGTGACCAGTATCGGGATATCCTTGATCACATTTGCTGCGGCCTGCGCTGCTGGAGTTGCGATCGCGAGCACCAGATCAACCTTGTCATTCGCGAACTGTGTGGCGATCGTTTGACAGTTGGCTTGTTCACCCTGACCATTCTGATAATCAATAGTGATGCTCTCGCCATCAATATACCCAGCAGCCTTCAGCGCATCAGCAAAACCCTGATAAGACGCGTCCAGAGCAGGATGCTCAACCAACTGCACGACACCAATCTTCAACTTGTCATCTGACTTACCGCAGGCAGAAATACCAACGGCCATCGCGACAGCAAGAATTGCTGCCAGAAACCTAGAACTCTTTTTCATAACTTTTCCTCCCATACTACGTTTGCTTCAGATTATTGCAAAAGTTTAACATCGCTTACAATTAGCTGTCAACAACTCATGTTACAAGTCCTTGGCCTTGCTGATATCATCAAGCTTATCTACTAGTTTTCTGACCAATAAGCGCGCTCCACCGGTCACCATCCTGCCATTAAGCATATCGATCAAAGCATCGAGTCGATAAAGGTCCATATCTTTTCCTCCCAGCAGAGCAATGCTGCGAAGCGGTGTCTGTTCCCAGGTCGCGATCAACTGCCGCTGCCGGATACTGCCCTTCTCCGGATCATCATACGCTTTCTGCAGTCCGGTGAATATTTCCAGCATCACACGCCTTGCAAACTTACTATTGCCCAAATCATTAATAGGTGTATTAAAATCGATTCTGGTTTTTTTAGTCTGTGCTTCTGAAGTACTCTTTTTACTCTGAGTTTTCGCGACAGACCTCATTCGCCTTGCAAAATCGGCACTGTTAACAATTAGCCTGCCATTATCAAAATCCTCCGTCTGCAAACGACCTGAAGCAATTCGATCATAAACTGATATCCCCGCACCGGAAAAATCTCCACTTCTAGATGCTTTCCGGTCATCATTATCAGGTTCACTATCCGCTGCTCCTAAATAGTCAACAGATGTTTTAAGCCAAATATCATTACTGGAAGATCCTGCCAGGAGCTCATAGCTGCCCTGATCTGTCACCCAGCAGCTAAGGTCAGCATCAAATCTGGCCATCGCCCGGCTGTCGAGAGTGAAGCTGACCATCCTTGTTTCTCCAGGCTCAAGAAACACCTTGGCAAAAGCCTTGAGCTCGAGCGCTGGACGATCAATAAAGCTGCCCGGACAGGCAACGTAGATCTGAACCACCTCTGAACCGGCTATGGAACTGACATTTTTAAGATAACAGGTAAGCTGTATCTTCTCGTCAGCCTTGAATGAATCACGATCCAATGCCAATCCTGACCATTCGAAGCTGGAATAACTAAGACCGAAGCCAAAAGACCACAATACATTTTTCTGTACACTTGCGTAATATCTGTATCCCACATAAATGCTCTCTCTGTATTCAACAGAAGTATCATCTCCAGGGAAACAGGCAGCACACGGCGTATCCTCCTGCTTGATCGGCCAGGTCTCCGCAAGTTTTCCGCTGGGATTAGCCAGGCCAAGCAGAATTCTGGCAATGGCTGTACCAGCCGCCTGCCCGCCAAGATAAGCCAGCAAAACAGCCTGGAACCTCTGGACCCATGGTAGCTCAACAGGAGATCCTCCGAAATAAACTGCTACCAGTCTCGGCTGCACAGTCCAGATCTTATCAAGCAAAACCCTCTGCGGCTCGGGCAGACACATGTCACTTCGGTCAAAGCCTTCAGATTCAGCATGATCCGGCAAACCAATACAGACTATTGCTATGTCAGCAGCCCCTGCAGTTTCCAAAGCCTCCTGAAGCAATTCCTGATCAGTATCATCGCTGTTCTGATCGAAGCCTCTGGCGTATGTGAAGCTTAGCTCCAGCTCCTGAAGCGCCGATATAAGATCATCCTGTCTCGCGGGATTGACTCTTGAACTGCCATGCCCCTGAATTCTTGGAGAAGCCGCAAAATCACCTATAACAGCAATTCTCTGATTGAGCTTAAGAGGCAAAACTCTCTTATCATTTTTGACCAATACCATCGACTGCTCGGCAGCTCTCAAAGCAAGATAATGATGCTCATCCTCAAGGCCTGCGATTTTTTTCATTTCACTGCCTTGACATTTATCGTGCAGATCAAGCATTCTGCTAACTGATTCATTCAGAACGACTTCATCAAGTTCCTTATTCTTAACGGCCTTCGTGATCTTACCCACATGATAAGAGCCACTGCCCGGCATTTCCAGGTCAAGTCCTGCCCTGATACCTTCAACCCTGTTATTCACCGCTCCCCAGTCTGATATTAAAACGCCATTGAATTTCCAAGTATCACGCAGAAGCTTGCGATTCAGATAATAATTCTCACAGGCATAAGTACCATTGATCTTATTATAAGAAGCCATAACCGACCATGGATGGGCTTTGCGAACAACATGCTCAAACGCCGCCAAATAGATTTCATGCAGTGCTCTCAAATCAACGACCGCGTCAACTAACATTCTTCGTGTTTCCTGACTGTTCACAGCATAATGCTTGAGACAGGCTCCAATCTGCTCTGATTGCAGACCTTCAACCCAGGCGGCCGCCAATTGCCCAGTCAGATATGGGTCTTCTGAGAAATATTCGAAATTCCGCCCTCCAAGTGGAGAGCGCTTGATATTGATGCCTGGACCAAGAAGCAGATCAGTACGGCCCTTGCACTCTGCTGCAAGAGCTCTGCCAATCTGAAGCATCAAGCCTTTGTCCCAGCTGCAGGCACTTGTACAGGCTGCAGGGAAACAAGTAGCTTTATCTCCATCGCCAAAAGGCTTATGTTCCTTATCCGGATCGATATTCCTTAAGCCATGCGGTCCATCAGAGGTCATAAGGCTTCTGACACCAAATCGCGGCAGCGCGGAAGTCCTCCAATGATCTCGGCCCGTAACCAGCCAGGCCTTATCTACTGGCATCATACTTTCAATAATATTATTTTGCTCCGAATTTGAAATATGATTCTGCATATCATTCTCCACAGTTGGCTTTTGCCGTTGTATATTCACTAGTGTCTATTATTACATATCCTGCTTCTAGTTGTCTTCAATGGTTTGAACTGATTCTGCTGACGCTGCATCAGAGAATTCCGAAACCAGCTGGCTGACTGGATCATCCCCTGCGAGGAAATCTGAAATACCACCAATCTGTCTGACACGTTGTGGGTAATCAGTTATTATGCCGTTTATGTCATACTGTAATACTGTTTTGATATTTCTCTCTGAATTGACTGTCCAAACCCAGATCTGACGTTTTTGCTCACGAGCCATTTTTACGAAATTTTCTGTCAGCATATTCTGACTTATCGTATAGAAATCAATATCCAAGCGATCAAGCCGGCCTGCTGACGCAGTTAATATTTGTCCGATCCTGATATCTGGATCATAAGAACGCAGTTCTGACAAAAAACGCGGGCTGAAGCTCTGGACCAGACATCTATCTGCAATCTCGTGGTATTGCAGGATCTCAGACAAAAGCTTCGCAGTAATCTCAGGTTCTCCAGTTAATTTGACATCTATCAGCAGCCTCGCTCTGTCACCAACATGGATGATCGCTTCCTCAAGTGTTGGTATGCTTTCACCGGCATATTCTTCTGAAAACCAGCTGCCAGCATCTATTTGTCTAATTTCGCTCAGCGTCATATTTCCGATCGAGCGATCAGATCCATCTATTCGTCTAAGAGTGTTATCGTGAAAAAGAACAAGAACGTTATCAGCGGTCAACTGCACATCGATCTCAACATAATCGACGGCCTGGAGGACAGCAGCCTCAATAGCAGCCAAAGTGTTTTCCGGTGCCTGTATCGGGTCGCCACGATGAGCGGCGATCATGACATTCCATCTGGCATGTAATATATTGCTATATATCTGTGTATTGAGCAAAAAGGTCAAAGTCAACAAGAAGAAGAAGGTCAGTCTATAAGCTGCTTTATGTTTGACAACAGCTTGCGCAATTCTGGATTCAGCCTTACCAGCCAACCAACTTCCAGACAGAACTAAATTATCCTTAGGATCAGCTTGAAAATCATAGTAGAGTCGATTAATAAAAACTATATTCAGGGGTATTACCAGCATAGTTAAAACAAAACCAATATATCCTGTAAACACGATAGTCAATGTTTGCAAAAACATGATCCGGTCAGAAAATTCGAGCCAGATCGGAATGTAATTTATTAACATCAGCAGACCAGATGCTAGTCCGAACAGCAGCAAATTAACTGCGACCAATGAAACTGAAACTCTTAAAATTCTGCCTTTTGTTATTTTCCAGCTCTCTTTCATTGCCTTGACCATAGTGCGGCTTCTTACAATTATCAGCTGCAGAGAAAAAATAAGTCGGCAGATCAGCAAGAAAACGATCGTCAGGATCATAGCCGTAATTACCACTTTGATAATTGACTGCCTGATAGGATTTATGATCAAAATATCGATGTTATAGCCACTTAGCAGATAGTTCAGCAAAGGTGAATCTATAAAGGGTGAGATCAATATCATAAGTAGCAGAAATTGTATTATACCTAAACCGATGAGCCTGGGTATACGTTTGATCACAGTAGCCAAAGCATCCATAACAGTGACACTGTGGCCGAAATAAGTCTTCTGAGCTAATACAAGTATTACTCCGATCTCTGTAAATAGAAAAAATGCCATTAAGCTGCCTAGAAGCACAAAGGACAATGCGCCACGCCAATCAAACGCATATGTTATGACCTCGCCGTTTACGAGATATCCACTGCCGCCTGACCTGAGGAAACGATCAAACAGCCAAGACATAAAAGGGACAAACACAAAACCTGACAACAGGATAAATAGAGACTCGAAAACAAGCACCTTGCGATGGATAATTCGGAAATCTCGTAGACTATCCCGCCAAATTGACACTATCTTATCACCTCTTAGCTAAATCATATGACAAGCGGACGGCAATGCACAATATTCTTCTTCAAAAATAGCTAAGACCCCGCCGATATTTTTAACGGCAGGGTCCTAATTTTTGCAATTTATTATTTTAGAGCAGAAATGACTGAATTATTGTAAATGAATCATTCTGCCATCAAACTTCTATTATTTAGTATATCTACGATTGGTGAATCAGGTCCAAGGATTATTGTCTTGTCTCCCTGCAAAGTATTCTTCAGGGCGTCAAGCTCTCTTACAAACAGATAAAAATCTGCCTTAGCCTCATCCTGATAGAGATCCTTTAGAATTTTCATATATTCTTCTTCACCTTCACCAAGCAGCTTCTGAGACTGTGCTCTGGCTTCTCCTATGAGTATGCCTATCTCCTTATCTGTCTCATTTCTGATTTTTGCAGCCTCATATTCACCTTCAGCCTTGAATGTCTCAGCCATCTGAGCACGCTCAGATATCATACGGTCATAAACCGCAGCTGTATTGTCGCTTGGCAGATCATATCTTTTGATCTCGACACTCATAACATCAACACCATAACCAAGAAGGTTTGTCGAAACCTGATCAGTAATCTGCTGGTTAAGCGTATTTCTGCCGCCTTCACCGTCAGCGATGATCTCACTTTGCATGAGATTGCCCATCATGTTCTTAATGACACTATAAGTACTGGCATCTATACGCTTCTGCATTTCATTGATGTTTCCAACAGTTCTGATAAAAGTCGTAACATCTTCAATTCTCCAGATAGAATAGCTGTCAACTATCATTGCCTTTTTATCAGCTGTCAAAACCTCTGATGGATTAACGTTATAAATCATCTGTCTGCTGGTAAGACGGTTAACATCTTCGATAAAAGGTATTTTTAACTTAATTCCAGCATCAGTTTCAGTTCTCTTAATAGCGCCAAACTGAGTGATATAGGCAAATTCTCCTTCACGAACCGTATAAACTGAGGAGATCGCCGTAATCAGCACAACAACAGCCAGGACCGCAATAATAACTTTATTTCTCAGTTTCATTCTTCAGTACCTCCTGTCACATCATCAGCAGGCTGAGTTTGATCGGGCGTATATGTCTGATCATTGTTAACAGAAGGCGATGACTGGTTGTTATTTGCAGTTGAACTGTCACCAAACAGAGGTGACAAAGGCAGAAGCTTACTAGTTCCTGTCCCATCATCTATATAAAGCTCTACACCTGGCAGAACCTTTTCAAGTGCCTCCAAATACATTCTTTGTCTGGTGATTTCCGGGAAATTCGCGTACTCGTTATACATTGACAGGAAACGATCGCGTTCGCCGATAGCCTCGTTGATTTTTGATTCCTTAGCAGCTTCAGCTTCTTTGACGATTTTATCCGCCTCAGCGTTAGCCGCAGGCAGATTGCTGTTTCTGTACTGCAAGGCCTGGTTAAGAGCAGTTTCCTTCTTCTGCTTTGCTGTTTCTACATCACGAAAAGCCTTGGCAACTTCTTCTGTGGGCGGTTCTGAATCGTTAATTTTGACGTCCAGCACCATAACGCCAATATCATTATCCATCAGATTCTCGGTCAGCATTTCCTTGACATCTGCCTGTATCTGAATTTTACCGGTAGTCAATACATCGTCGATCTTACGAACACCAACGACAGATCTGACACTGCTCTGGATCATATTGCGCAAAATAGCGTTTGGATTCTCAGTCACAAACAAGTACTTGAAAGGATCGCTGATTTTCCATTCAACGAAGAAATCAATATTGACGATATTCATATCGCCGGTAATCATATTGCTCTCCTCAGGAACGGTAATATACTGTCCCTCTCCCTGTTCACGATAGCCAAGCTCTATTTTTTGTGTCAGGTTAACTGGCAATATCCTTACATTTTGTATAGGCCATGGCAGCTTGACATTGAGTCCGGCATCAACCGTCTTGGTATACTTGCCGAAGGTAGTAATAACTGCCTGCTCGCTCTCACCTACCGTGAAGACCGAGCTGAAGCCAATTATTGCGAGAAGCAGCAAAGCAGCTGCACCTGCGATTATTCTGATTATAGTTTTTTGCGATAATGGCATATTTTCCTCCTGTTTACATGCTCAAGATGCTTACAGCATAATGCATACCTGCATCATTGACTGATTGACATCTCCGCGTCACAAAATTGTACTACAGGAAGCAGTAAATGTCTATTTAGATAGTTGCTGCCAGCTCTCTAATATATCTGGCAAAAGACTCCCTCCCTGCGTTGTCACGTTTAAAAACACCGGCGTCAGTAAGAACACGTTCAAACTTAATTGCAGTTTCTCGCCTTACTATATCAGCAGAAATCTCGGAACTGTTTTCAACGCCATATTTACTTACAAGCTCATCAGTCCAAGCTTGATGGATCTTGATTGGTTCAGACCTGTCTCCGGATAAGACAGCCGCAACCTGAGCCAGCTCTTCAACCAATCTGGCAGGCAGAACCGCAAGACCCATGACTTCTATCAGGCCGATATTTTCTTTTTTAATGTGATGAACGTCCTCATGAGGATGGAAGATTCCTAGTGGATGCTCCTCAGTACAGCGATTGTTTCTCAACACTAGATCGACTTCATAAAAACCGCCTCGCTTACGGCCTATCGGGGTTATTGTATTATGTGGCTCATCATCGGTATAGGCCAGGATATCCGCTGCAGCATCACTGTATTGCCGCCAATGGGTCAAAATAGAATAAGCGCAATTTATAAGTTCATTTTTATCCTTACTCTTAAGTCTTATAACAGACATCGGCCATTTGACTATTCCAGCTAATATGCCTGGATAAGATTTCAATTCAAAATATTCTTCTACCGGAGCTTTGTCCATAGCAAAGGAATATCTTCCTCCTTGATAGTGGTCATGGCTAAGAATCGATCCGCCAACTATGGGGAGATCAGCATTTGAACCGATGAAGTAATGGGGGAAACGATCCAGGAAGGCTATTATCCTGACAAAAGTACTTCGATCTATTTTCATTGGCCTATGTTCTTCTGACAATACTATACAATGCTCATTGTAGTATGAGTATGGTGAGTACTGAAAAAACCATTGTTCACCTGCAAGATCCGGCAGACTGATCAATCTGTGGTTGGCGCGGGCAGGATGCCCTATTCTGCCTCTATAACCTTCATTTTCAGCACATAGCAAACAGCGGGGATAATCACTTCTGACAATATTTCTCTCCGCAGCTATATCAGTCGGGTTTTTCTCAGGCTTAGACAAGTTTATAGTAATATCAAGCTCACCGTACTCACATTCTGCCTTGTAAGAAACGTTCCTGCAAATTCTTGCGACTTGAATATACTGCACATCCTGGCAATATTGATAAAACCAATCTGTTGCCTGCCTGGGAGAATTTTCATGTATCTGGTCAAAATATCTAACTATCTCTGATGGCCTTGCCATAAGACAATTCATCAGCTCAGCAGACAATATTTCTCTATAATCAAAAAGGTCCTCGATAATGTGATTGCCAACTGCAAATGATATGAGGTCTTGCAGGCATTCCGGGATTTTTCTATTTTGCGGTCCAGCTGAAAAATCAGGCTGGATACTGCCGTCCAGATCAAGACATGCGATCAGCCTGTTATATGCGTATGTTCGATCAGATTTTTCCAAAATGCCTGCTTCATAGCCGGCGTTAACAAGCGCGATCGATGCTATGTAAGCAGTTTCGTTGGAAATAACTTCAGTTTTATCATTCATAATGCAAGGCCTCCATCCATGATCATATTAGCAAGTATGACCCTGTCCCATAACTTAGATTTGTAGGAATGTTTATGCTATATGTTGTCTCACGGGAAATTATAGAAGCAAGCTTAACAAAACTGCAGGGAATCAAAATCACGCAATTCATTGCGTCATGTGTATCATATAGGCTAAAATCACACTATAAAAACCTGGCAGGAGGATAATTAGTGGCAGACGATCAAAGCGGTTATCGCAGTCAAGGCCGAGATGGCAAGAATCACCGCAACAGCCGTCAGGCTATTGCAAGGCTGGAAGCGGTCAGTCGTGAAGCTGCTGCTCTGGCCGGCATCCAGGTCACACTGCTTAATAAAAACGGACACATCATTTTCAGAACTGGACCTGCTTTTTCCGAGGAGGCCAAACGTGCGGTAAATCAGCTTCGTCTCTGGTTTTTTCGGCAGCTTCGCAAGCACAATGGCACTTCAAGACCTGCTGCTCCGGGACCTGTTTTGATTCAAGCCGAGCGTGATCGAATATGGGCTGCTGTGTCCATGAAACCTACAGTCTGGTCAAAAGAACTGCTTCTTATTGGTCCTGCTTCACCCGGTCAGGCCGAGGGACAGCTTCAGAGCATCTGCAATTTGATCTGTCAGAGCTTCCATGCCAGGCCTGCTCAAATCAGCTCATGGCTAAACAACGATAGTATTGCCAAGCTTCCGGCAACAATAAAAAACATACGCAACAGCACAAGCGCCGATCTGCCAATTCAAGATATCGGCTATCAATATTTACAGATAATAAAAAAGGGTGATCTGCAAAAAGCTGATCTGGTTGAAAAGCAGTTCTCCGATAAATGGTCTAAAATAGCCTCAAGACCTCTTCGGCAGCAAAAAAACGAAGCGCTCATGCTGGCGCAGCAGGCTGCCGGGGCGGCTATTGAAGCTGCTCTTGACCAAGACATAGCATACGGAATACTTGATGATCAATTGAGATCAATTGAAGCCTGCCGCAGCTCTGAAGAGGTCCTTCACTGGATCCAAAGCTTATACAGAGAATTGACTGATCGTGTGTATAAACAACAACAGGAAGCATGGACACAACCGGTCAGGCTTTGTCAGCATTATATCGCCAAGAGACTGTATAGTCGTATCACACTGGATGATCTTGCGAGATATACAGGTCATAATCCGAGCTATCTGTCGCGTCACTTCAAGGCAGAAACCGGAGAATCCTTAACGAAATATATAACCAGAAAAAAAATAGAAGCAGCCTGCGAACTGCTTCGTGATTACAAAAAACCAATTCAAGATGTATCTATTATGCTGGCTTTCAGCGATCAGGCACATTTCACACGTGCCTTCAGACAATTCACGGGCACAACACCTTTACGTTACAGTAAGTCTGATCAAACCGATACAGAATAACTAACAGGCTCCTGATCAATTGAGTCAGCCAATTCCGCCATATAGCGCCTAGCCTTTTGCAGCTCTAGTTTGCCCTCCTGCGTTATACTGTAGTACTTGCGTACTTTGCCCTCAACATTTTCATAATAATGCTTCAGCAGTCCTTCCTGCTCCATACTGTGAAGTATGGGATAAACAGTCCCTGGACTAAGCTTATAACCCACATCTGACAGCTCCTCGATCAGCCAGCTGCCAAAAAACGGTTCCCTGCTGGCCTGACTTAGGATTTGAACACATATGAAGCCTTGGAAAAGCCTCTTTCGCGTCATGCCAATCATATTTGTTCGCCTCCTATTCACAGATTTTTCCGCAGGATCGCTAATTTTTCCACAGAAATGTAACCAAAAAGAAAAACCGGTATCAACTGCTAATACACGATCCATTATTATTTATCGAACAAATATTGAAATGCTTTAATGTATGAAAACTATTTTATTGTTCAACCTCAATACCTTCAACAGGTATCAAGCTCAAATATGAATTATACGCATAGCCTTTCCGGCCATCAGGCAGTATTATCTCAGACCAATAATCTGATACAGCGACTCGTTTCAATGGCTGCGCATGATAAACCTCAGTTATAATAGCATTATCTGTTGAAGGACCATTCCTTATATTAAGCCAACTATTATCAACAAAGACCCACGTGTTATCTGGATACCAGAGAATTCCATCACTCTCGTCTCCGGAATCTTCACTGCCGTCCTGACCTTCTTGATCGTCAATTGGTTCAGAACCGGCTGTCTGACTGCTGCCAACAGTTAGATCACTCTCAGACACAATTATGGAAGAGTTTTTGGTTGTATCGTCCTTGCTTGATATCAAACTACAGCCAGAAAAGGTTATTAGAATCAATGAGCATAGAAAAATAGCTGCTGTATAGTATATATTTCTGAATTGTCTGAACTCTTTCACTACCTAACCACTCCCTATTTGAAATACTCTCATTGATAATCATTATTTCTGGTATTGCCTTCTGCTCAGGCAGGCTATAGAATTATTCCACTACATTTTAGCAGATTGGAGCGGATATGAACACGTTCAAGACTGACATCAACGGAGTCTGTTTGCAGATGACTGCTGAGTCCGGCCTCTTTTCACCAGATCATGCTGATCAGGGGACACTTGCCATGCTTTTTGCCATTGAATTGGAACAAGAACAAAAGCTTCTTGATCTAGGCTGCGGTTATGGGATAGTGGGAATCTACGCAGCTAATTTTTGTCAACCGGAAAATGTATGGATGCTGGACAAAAACGTCAGAGCTATCGAAATGAGCCGAATCAACGCTGCAGCTAACGGGGTTGAAACGATAAACATATTGCAGTCAGATGGGCCTGAAATTTTGTTAGAAACCGGCCACCAGGCATCTTTTGACTGGGTCTTATCGAATCCCCCGTATCACGAGGATTTCAGCATTGCCAGAAGGTTTATTGAAACCTCATATAAATTGTTGAAAACCGGCGGCAAGCTCGTCTTGGTAGTCAAACGGCTGGATTGGTACAAAAATAAACTTCGCTCAGTTTTTGGCGGCGCAAAAATTCTATCAATTAATGGGTATTATGTGCTAATCGCTGAAAAGAGAACACAACAGCGAGAAAAAACCGAAGCACAAATCAAGCCTAAGACCACAAAAAAGCACATGAAAAAGATCCAGAAATCAAAAAAAAGACATCGTTCTATCTAGAAGAACGGTGTCTTTTTAACAAGCTGCATACTTAAGTAAGTCTTGTCTTCAAATGCTATCAGGCATCCTTCTCATTGCTGCTGAAAAACTCATTAAGCTCAGCAATCAATTTATCGCAGTTAATACCATGTACCATGCAGGCTTCTTCAACTGTTTCTCCGGATGCCATAACACATCCTAAGCAATGGAGACCGTTTTTAAAGAAGATAGGTGTTGTTCCCTGATCCAGGCTCAGTACTTCAGAAATAATCATATCCTTAGTGATAACCATTTAT
>CAZHQX010000011.1:0-23736 GCA_964534195.1 uncultured Oscillospiraceae bacterium | reverse complement strand
AGGAGCTCTTCAATATTCGCGAATACGAAACAACGATCGAGAAAATGGAACAGCTAACTCATGACATTATCGGCTTCCGCCTCAAGCTGCCGGAGGGTGACACAGTAAGCTTCAAGGCCGGCCAGTATATGCAGTTTTACACCAAGCCATATAACAAGATCAAGGAAAGTGTATACCGCGCCTATTCGATCGCCAATGTTCCTTCTGATAACAAAGCGATCGAGCTTATCATCAGACAGGTTCCAGATGGCATATGTACTACCTACGCCCATACACAGCTTAAGGAAGGCGACAAGGTCAAGATCAGCGGTCCATATGGTGATTTCTTCCTGCGCGGCAACTGCAGCGAGCTGGTTATGATCGCCGGTGGCTCAGGCCTGGCGCCTATTCAATCGATAATTCTTGACGTTCTGGAAAAAGGCATAGACCTCAAGATGAATTTCTTCTTCGGCGCTGTTACAAAACGAGATCTGTATAGGCTTGAATACTTCGAAGACCTGGCCGCTAAGCATGAAAACTTCAATTTCATTCCGGCTCTTTCCAAACCGGCACCGGAAGATGAATGGGAGGGCGAGACCGGCCTGATCACAGAGGTCGTTGATCGCTACATAGGTGATGGCAGTGATATGGAAGGCTATCTCTGTGGCAGCCCTGGTATGATCAATGCCTGTATAAATGTATTAAACAAGAAAAACATCCCCGAAGAGAAGATATTCTACGATAAATTCTGAGGAGGAAGAGCATGAAACAGAGTCCGGAACTTGAAATCATTCAGTCAAATATGCTGCCAGGCACACTCTCGGCACACGGCTTCCTCGGTGAGGATACACGCAATCTGGCAGATATATTAAGAGATGACGCGAAGATACTGGGCAAGCTTAACATCAGCCAACAGGAGCTTGCCGACAAAATGCAGGAGCTGACAGACAGTAGTATTCCCGGGCTTGGCAGACCAGTCAGCTTCAGTGAACGGTTCGAGGTCGAGTCTGACGACTATATGGGCAGAATATCCTGCCCTTTTAAGGATTTTGTCAAGGTCGACAAGCGCGAGACCAGAGTCAGACGTTTGGATACAGGCGTTATTATGCGTTGGACTGATTTGAATATCCATATGATCAGAGAGCATGGATTCTTCGAGGGACATGGCAGCAAGTATCGCCTTGATCCTGCAGAACTGGCAAGATTCCTTGGACTGGATTAACAAAACAAGCACAATACATATACAGTGAAAACCAAAATCCCCTGTCAGGCAATTACCTCACAGGGGACTTTTCTTATGCTATTTTAGGGCTGTCCTTGTCAAAGGCTAAACTTCGCTTATTTACCAAGAGCTGCGTCGTCAACAATGACCATGACGTCCGGATGCAGCTGCAGGATCGAAGCAGGAACTGCTGGATTGACCGGCCCGTTCAGGGCTTTGTCCAGTATCTCAGCCTTGTCCTTGCCAGTGACGACCAACAGGATCTTTTTAGCTTTCATAATTGTGCCTATGCCCATGGTAAAGGCCTTGGTCGGCACCTTGTTTATATCATTATCAAAGAATCTGGCATTTGCTTCCAGAGTACGCTTGTCCAGCGTTATGCACTGTGTACCGGTAGTAAATGCGTCAGCCGGCTCATTGAAGCCGATATGACCATTATGTCCGATACCAAGAAGCTGAACATCGATTGGTCCTACATGCTCGATAATATCATCGTAATCCTTGCAGACCTTGGCATCATCCTCCTGCTCGCCATCAGGCAGATAAGTATTATCAGCAAAAAGATTGACATGATTGAAGAGATTCTCATTCATAAAATATCTGTAGCTCTGTGGATGATCAGCGCTAAGACCCTTGTACTCATCAAGATTAACGGTCACAACATTTGAGAAATCGATCTCACCCGCCTCGTTCATCTTGATCAGCTCTTTGTACATGCCGATCGGTGTGCTGCCTGTCGCCAGACCGATAACGCTATCCGGCTTGAGCAGCAGCTGTGCCGCCATATATCTAGCCGCGGCCTTGCTCATCTCTTCATAATTGGCATAAGACTGGATTCTCATAGTACCTCCTTGTACTGTAGCTGGTTATACTGCCTTGCAGGCAGCAGCAATGCGGGCCTCTGGTCCACTCCTGATTTTATTCCAAACAAGTCTCCTGTGCAATAATAGCTTCTGCTCTTAATGGACTAGTCCGTTTCAATTTTGAACTATACCAGCGATAATGACCCTTTGAAGTGCGAGTTTTTCATCCACGATCAGCAGATCTGCGTTTTTACCAATATCTATACTACCGGCAAAAGCCGAGGCTCCGGCCACAGCTGCCGGATTCATGCTTGCGGCTCTGACGGCCGATCCAAGCGGGATACCGAAGCTAACCGCATTACGCATGCACTGCATCAGATCGGTAGCTGATCCTGCCAAAGTACCATCTGCCAGCGCAGCCTTGCCATCTTTCAGCTTAACTGGCTGTCCGCCTAACTCATAGTCGCCATTTGCCAAGCCACAGGCTCTCATGGCATCGCTTACCAGAACGACCCTGTCATCACCAAACATCTTAAAAACTGAACGCACGACCGCCGGATGAATATGGAATCCGTCACAGATCAATTCGACGGTCACATCGCTGTCCATGGCCGCACCGACAACACCCGGGTCACGATGTGTGAAGGCCGGCATAGCGTTAAACAAGTGAGTAATATGGCCTGCACCTGCTTCGATCGCTTTCACAGCAGTATCATAGTCCGCCACTGTGTGCCCGATCGATACCTTAAGCCGCCCTGATGTACGTTCGATCATATCTATAGCACCATCAAGCTCAGGCGCTACATCAAGCAGGCGGATCTTCCTGTCTGCCGCTTCATATAATCTCTCAAACATCTCCATATCCGGATCAATAATATTCTTCTCTGCCTGCGCACCCTTCTTCTCTTTGTTGAAAAACGGCCCCTCCATATGAATGCCAAGCATTCTGGCCCCTTCAGTTTTCTCTGTGGCCATTTCACGAGCTCCATTGCGGAATATTCCCTCAAGCAGATTCTCCGGCAGAGCCATCGAGGTAGCCAGATATGAAGTAACTCCTCGGGATGCCAGATATTTACCAATGCCAGTTGTCGCTTCAATACTGCCATCACAAAAATCATGGCCGGCACAGCCATGGATGTGTATATCAACAAGACCGGGCAAAACGACCGATCCTTCAGCGTCTATGATCTCTTCATCTGCTTCTGCTGTGAGTCCAACACCTATATCGGCTATTTTCCCATCTCTTACTATGAGATCAAGTGTTCTTAACTCCCATTCATTGTTCATAACTGTTCCATTTTTAATGATCATCGTAATTAACCTCCACATTGCTATTGCATACAACAACCGTCCTTAAGCACCTTAGATTATAACCTAATAATTTCACTAATTGTCTGTAAATAAGGCAGTTTGACAACTGCAGTCAAAAAAATACATGATTCTTCATAGCGCTTTTTCTCTTTGAACACAGCTGTTATTCGGGTATAATATTTCCGTATTGTTTTCAACCAATTTACAATCATTTCATTCAGGAGGGAATCATGGACAAGTTTTTTGGCATCAAAGCTGCTAAATCATCCGTCCGGACAGAAATCATCGCTGGTATAACCACGTTCTTTACGATGGCTTATATCATCTTTGTAAATCCGGGCATGCTAAGCACGACAGCTGGCGAGGAATATTTCGGACCAATATTCATTGCGACCTGTCTGGCTGCCGCAGTAGGAACTCTCATGATGGGCTTGTACGCACGTTTACCGTTCGCACAGGCACCAGGTATGGGACTGAACGCATTCTTCGCATTTTCTGTCGCAACAGTTTACGGCTATCGCGGGGCACTGGCCGCTGTTCTTGTATCCGGTCTGATTTTTATCATCATAACGCTGGTTGGACTGCGCGAGGCTATCGTCAAGGCTCTGCCGCAAAACCTCAAGGTCGCGATTTCAGGCGGTATCGGCCTGTTCATCGCCTTTGTCGGTCTGCAGAATGCCGGCATCGTAGTTAATGATGATTCAACGCTTGTAAAGTTCGTCAGCTTCTCTTTTAATCAGGAGGCTTTCCCCTATGCGCCGCTTCTGGCGATCATTGGTCTTATCCTGATCGCGATCCTTTACTATTTCAAGGTCAAGGGTTCGATCCTGATCGGTATCGTTGCTTGTACGATCATCGGTATCCCGATGGGTATAACCACGCTTCCTGAGTCACTGACAACAGCTCATTTCACACAGAACTTCACAGATTGGGCTGATCTCAGCTTATTCAAGCTTGATTTCGGCGCGCTGCTTGCTGATGCCTCAGGCTTCTGGGCGAGCGTTCTGACAATAGTCACTGTTATCATTTCTTTCACACTGGTTGATATGTTCGATACGATCGGCACTCTGGTCGGAACAGCCAAGCAGGCAAATATGCTGGACGAAAACGGAAATGTACCTAACATGAAGAAGGCTATGATGTGTGACGCGGTAGCAACAACTACTGGTGCTCTGATGGGTACTTCGACTGTAACAACTTATGTTGAATCAGGCGCTGGTATATCAGAGGGCGGCAGAACCGGTCTTACCTCGGTTACTACCGGTATACTGTTTATTCTTGCCATCTTCCTGGCACCGCTGGCCGGCATCGTTCCTTCAGCAGCTACAGCTCCTGCGCTGATCGTTGTTGGCGTACTTATGATGGGCAGCATCAAGGAGATCGATTTCTCCGAGATGTCAGAGGCTGTTCCAGCCTTCCTGACCATGGTCATGATGCCTCTTACCTACTCTATCGCCACAGGCATTGGCCTCGGTTTGATCTCCTACACACTGATCAAGCTGTTCACTGGCAAGATCAAGGATCTCAGCATTCTGACGGTAATAGTATCTATTCTCTTCGTCATTAAGTTTATACTCTGATCCTGGTTGTTATACAAAAATTAAGCGGTCGTTATCTAAGTGGTAACGACCGCTTTTTTTATTCATTTGTCTCGAATATCGGGTTTTAGTTCAATTGAGTTTTTGTCCCATATAAGGCTCTGCTGCTGAAATTATATGAACATCTTCATTTGCTAGGCGCAGCTATTATGGAGTCTCCTCAGGCTCACCTGCCAGCTTCTTATCAACATTCTCTCTGATAACAGAGTAGATCAAAGCAACGACCGGCACGCCAGCCAGCATGCCAACTATACCGAATAATCTTCCGCCTACAACGATCGCGATAAGGACCCAGAGGCTAGGCAGCCCCACCTGATTGCCGAATAGGCGCGGTTTGATAATATTGCCGTCAACTTGTTGTAATGCAAGAATAAACAACAGGAAGAGGGCGGCTTTTACCGGATCCACGATCAGAATAATGAGCGAGCCGGGTATAGCTCCAATGAACGGACCAACGATCGGAATCAGATTGGTGACACCAATGATAACACTAACCAACAGGGGGTATGGGAACCTGAAAACCGACATACCAATGAAGCAAAGGACACCAACGATCATGGAGTCAAGCAGGTTACCTGCTATGAACCTCGTGAACAGGAAATTGGTTCTGGAACCAAGCTCAAGGATTCTGGCATTGTGTTTTGCAGGACCATATGCTCTCAGGATGCGTTTCCCTTGGCGGATCAATGTTTCCTTGCTGTAGATCAGATATACAGAGCAGGCAACTCCTATGAACAGGTTGAAAACGATCGAAGTAAGATTCATGACCTGATCGATCAAGTTGGGAATAAGTTCGTCTATCTGTCCTGTATAGCGTTCGAGCACAGTGATCCAAGAGCCGGTAAGATGTCCGCTGTAATAGTTCTGCAGCTCGAAATCCTCTACGAAGCGATTGATAACCAGCTCCGCAGAATTTATGTAATAGGGTATATTCTGAATCAGCAGTTTAGCCGACGTAAGCAGCTGCGGCAGTATTATCCAGAAAAGAAAAACAATGATCGCGAGCACAGTAATATATGCCAGTAGAACTGACAGGTGCTTGATCATCCTGGCAGTCAGGCCACCTCTCCTCTTAACAGAGGCGAAAACCTTATCCTGGTACCATTTGTAAGGTATATTCAGCAAATACGCGATTACGAAGCCATATATAAGCGGCGTAACCACAATTCTAAGTGCTGAGAACACCCGCAGCAACGGCGAAATGTTTTGCAGCAGCTGATAGAACACTATGCCGAACGCAACCAGAATAAGGCTCTGCTTGAATTTTAACTTATCCATTTATACCTCAATGCGATCAATCACTAAACAGATCAATCAGCCGCGTAATGGTCGAAATAGCCCTGTGCCAGAACAATAGGCGTACCCTTGTCGCCGCTGCCGCTGGTCAGATCAAATAAGCTGCCCAGAAGATCAGTCAGCTGGCGCGGCGTAGTGCCGGCAGATGCCTTCTGACCGACGAGATCATTATCCTTCGATAATATCTTATCCTTGAGTGCTTTGGAGGTTTCTTCAGCGCCCATGCCCTCAAGCTCATTATCAACAATATACTTCATTTTGATCTCATTGGGGGTACCACGCAGACCATCTGTGAATCCAGGCGATACGACAGGATCAGCAAGCTCCCAGATCTTACCCTGAGGATCCTTGAAAGCACCATCGCCATATACCATGACCTCTATTTTGCGGCCGGTTCTTGCCAGCAACAGTTCCTGTACACTGGTAACAAATGGCTGACATTCACGTGGGAACAGTTTAAGTCTGGTATCTCCAGCCTGATTTGATCCATACAGACCGTAATCCGGGTTGTAACCGCTGCCGTCTACAGACTCATTCATAATATCGTCAAGTGCGAGAGCTGTTCTTGCACCTGCCTGAAGCAGCTTCCTCTTAAGCTTGGCTCTGTCATGAATATTAGCTACGAGAACATCCTGGGAATAATTAAGCGCGGCCTTGTAATCATTTGCTAGAACGATCTCGATATTATCGTTCTCAGCAAGACTCTTATAAAGATCAATATAGTCCAACCCGGTAAAAGGATGAAGGTATTCATACCCGAAAATGCGGCGGAAATCAGCCTCAGACAATACATCTGTATAAGGATTGACACCAGCCTCTTCCATCTTGTCTACATCCATCAAATGATTGCCGACCTCATCACATGGATAGTTTAGAATAAGAGTTATTTTACGGCCTGTAAGCGCAAGACTGCGTAGTATAACTGAAAAACGATTACGGCTTAGTATCGGAAATATAACAGCGATGTCACCAGAGAATTTTGACGCGATATCAGCACTGACAGTTGAGATCTCAACATAGTTTCCCTGTGCTCTGGCCAGAAGAGATTCGGTAACTCCGACAACATCCCGATCACGCAGCTCGAACCCTTCGGATTTCGCTGCTTCGATCACTGAACTCACAACGATCTCTACCAGATCATCACCTTCACGTACAATCGGCGCACGGATTCCCCGTACAGCAGTACCAATCATTCTCGTCATCAATTAGTCCTCCTCATTAACTGCCTGCAGACAAGCTATAAAAGCATCATAACAATACAGGTCAGCTTAGAAATACGTAAACATAGTAAAGCAAAACCTATGTAGATGCAAATATAAAACAGGCAAATTTCTTAATGATTAGAGGTTTCGTCTTAATTGTGATCTGCTGTGATAGATTATAAAATTATTTCAGTGTTTTGAGAGATAGTATATGTGCGCTGACAGCGATGCCAATGATTGGCAGCAGCCACTTAACAGCAGTAACAGGCACAACAATTATCGAGACAGTCATTGTAGCCCATAAGAAAACGAGCGCTGCTATCTTGGCCTTTTTTTTAACTGCACGATGCTCCATATAGTCATTTATATATGAGCCAAAAACCTTGTGGCCGACCAGCCAGCAATACAACCGATATGAACTGCGCAAATAGAAAAACGCTGTCAGCAAGAGAAATGGAGTTGTCGGCAGAACCGGAATAAATACACCGATCATACCAAGAATCAAAAAAAACGAGCCCAATGTTATGTAAACATAGCGCTTAAGTCTGCTCATGCCGGCATTCGGCGGACAGACAGCTCCCGTTGCTCTTGATACTTCAGTTCCCTCTGTTATGCTGCTCAATAGATTTCTCCCAAAAACACTTATCAGCGGCTGGCAATAAAAACATGTATATAACACTAATAATCATTATAGGCTAAATATCGTTCCTTCACTGAAGTTTATGTTACACAAGGCTGTATCCAGATTAACCTCTGACTATTGCTTAAATAATAATTAGGATTATAATAGTATTGAGTCCTAATAACAACCATTCTGACTAATGTCAGCTTAGGCATGTACAAACCATAAATGAGGACCAATTACAATGAAACGTGTATTCGGAACCATTGAGGTCGTATTCGATATAGCTTATCTTATTGCTGCGCTGATTATAAGCCTGATTCTGTTCGCCAACACTTCTGCAGGCTCGCCTCGTATGCTGGCGGGCATTATGGGTCTGGTCCTCGTAATTGGTGATGCTTTTCATCTTATCCCCCGTGTTATGGCGGTACTGACAAAAAGAGAGGAGCAATTGCGGAAGGCTCTTGGATACGGCAAGCTAATAACATCTATTACAATGACCTTGTTCTATTTGCTTCTCTGGCATATCGGCTCAGTGCTATTTGTTCCTAAGATCTCAACTGGCTGGAATTATTTGCTTTATTCCTTAGCGATCATTCGCATTGTCCTCTGTCTGCTGCCTCAAAACAAATGGCAGGAAAGATACCCGCCAGTATCCTGGGGTATTATTCGCAATCTGCCCTTTTTTCTCATTGGAGTTATTACTGCCATCATGTTCTTCATTAATCGAGTTGAGCATATTGGGCTTAGTCTAATGTGGCTGGCAATCGCGTTAAGCTTTCTGTTTTATTTGCCGGTTGTCTTATGGGCAAACAAGAACCCGAAGCTTGGCATGCTGATGCTGCCAAAGACCTGCGCTTATATCTGGATACTGATCATGTGCTTATCACTATAGATGCAAGTATCCGCCCAGGATATTTACATATACAAATCGAAAGGAGAATTATCATGAACGAAAACGACCGCAAGAAGCTAACAAACGAGGTCGGCGCCCCCATACCCGACAATGAGAACTCAATTACCGCCGGTCCCCGCGGTCCTGTTGTAATGCAGGATGTATGGTTGATGGAGAAAATGGCCCACTTCAACCGTGAAGTGATACCGGAACGTCGAATGCACGCCAAGGGCTGGGGAGCCTATGGCAAGCTTACCGTAACTCATGATATATCGCAGTATACAAAGGCCAAGGTGCTTCAGCCCGGTGCGGAGACTGATTTATTCCTCAGGTTTTCCACTGTTGCCGGCGAGCGCGGAGCGGCTGACTGTGAACGCGATATCCGTGGTGTTGCTGTCAAATTCTACACAGAAGAGGGCAATTGGGATCTGGTTGGCAACAACACTCCAACATTTTTCATTCGCGATGTTCATAATTTCTCTGACTTGAATCGCGCCGTTAAGCGTGATCCGCGCACAGGCAGAAGATCAGCGCAAAACAACTGGGATTTCTGGACTCTGCTGCCCGAGTGCTTCCATCAGATCACAGTAGTAATGAGCGACAGAGGCATACCGGCATCTTTCCGCAACATGCACTTCTTCGGCGAGCATACCTTCTCCTTCTACAATGATAAAAACGAGCGGGTATGGTGCAAATTCCATTTCAAGACCCAGCAGGGCATCAAAAACCTGACCAACGAAGAGGCAGCGGAAATAAACGGTATGGACCGTGAATATCACGGCAAGGATCTCTACGAAGCAATTGAGAAGGGCGACTTCCCAAAATGGACAATGTATGTTCAGATCATGACTGAGGAGCAAGCCAAGAACCATTATGAGAACCCCTTCGACATCACAAAAATCTGGCGTCATGCAGAATATCCTCTGATTGAGGTAGGCGTACTAGAGCTGAATCGCAATCCGGACAACTATTTTGCCGAGGTTGAGCAGGCAGCATTTACACCAGCCCATGTTGTTCCAGGTATCGGCTTCAGTCCGGACCGTTTCCTGCAGGGCAGGCTCTTCTCCTACGGCGATGCTCAGCGTTATCGCTTAGGGGTCAATCACAACCTTATTCCTGTTAACCGGGCAAAAGTCGAGGTAAACGACTACCATCGTGATGGCGCAATGCGCGTTGACGGCAACTACGGCAGTGCACCGGCATATACACCAAACAGCTATGGTGTTTGGACCGCTCAGCCGGAGGTCATGGAACCACCGCTGGATCTTGAAGGCGCGATGTACCACTATGATCCGAAGGACGATCCGACGGATGACTGCTTCCGTGCAGGCGGCGATTTATGGCGTGTTATGACAGAAGACAAAAAGCAGCTTCTGATCGCGAACACAGCCGGTGATATGGCATCAGTAACCGAAAATATCAAATATCGCCACGCTGTCCATTGCTATCATGCCGATCCCGAATATGGCAGACGATTTACAGAGGCCGCTGGACTTAATATGGAAAAAGTGATTGAATTATCAAAATTGGACAACAACGCTCTCAATCAGGCGACTTTGTCCAGCTCTATGTAAGATCATGCATGCTATTACAGGAGTGATTGATAATGAAACAGCAACGAAACACTAAGCAACGCAAGCTGGTTCTAGACGCAGTTCGAGCTCGCTTCGATCATCCAAGCGCTGATCAGATATATCTGGATGTCCGCAAGCTAGATGATAAAATAAGCCGGGGAACAGTATATCGCAACCTGAATATACTGTATCAAACAGGAGAGGTAAACCAGGTAAAGCTGCCAAAATCTGATCGATTCGAGGGCAGGCTTGACAAGCATTATCATCTGCAATGTCTTGAGTGCGGGGCGGTGTGGGATCTGCCGCTCAAATATGATGACGATCTAGATAAACTGGCATCTGATAAAACAGGCTATAAAATCCAGCGACATCGCACGACTTTTGAAGGTATATGTCCCGAATGCCGGCTAGAACAGACACAGCAAGACAAATAACGATCTACTCCAATATCAACAAGGTACTTTGTGATCTTATGACGCAGAGTGCCTTGTTTATTTTTCACTTCTTATTAAAAATCCAATGTGCTATCATTAAGCAAGTACATCATACAATTAACTATTTGCATTGGAGAGAGATATGGCCCGAATCAGAACAAGGTATCGAATATTTACTGTCTGCCTGATACTCTTGCTGAGTTTGTCTGCCGGTGTATTTTTTGCTGTCGCGCTTAACAAGACTGGTCTAAGCTATGAAGAAGCCGGACGAGACAGTTTAATAACTGCCAAACGCTCTTTTCTTCGTAATAACATAGAAAACCTGATTCAAGACATCGACAGAACAAGGGACGGCTTCTACCGCTACTATAATGATATGCTGATTTCAGCGGAAGGTGTTTTGATCGATTACTACGCCAGTGATGCTGACAGCTTCGTAACTAAATCCGGCGAGCTGTTCTCCTCGCGGGCCTATCGCAATGTCCTTAGAATTCTCATTTTCAATAACGACGGCAAAAGACTTGTTTATTCGAGCCAAAATGATAAAGAGTATCTTTCAAAAGCCGATGCCATAGAAGATTTACTTGCCAAGGGCCAGGAGAGCACCGGATTCGTACACGGAGAATACCAGGTACTGATCTGGGCCTGCGATGATTCTATAGACACTCTTGTGAAATCAGCGATTTCTTCTTCCGTTGGGGCGGTGAAGAATTTCTATTGGTCTGCAATGGTCTGAGGCCTGAAAACGCTGTTCACTTCGGCGCCAAGCTGCTCGCGATCGTTTCTGATGCAGCTATTGATATTGGCAGCGATGATCCGCTCCATATTACCTTCTCCGCTGGCGTATCATTCTTTTCAAAAGAGGACAGCGCAATGGATGAAGCTATCAGAAGAGCTGATAAGGCGATGTTCCACGCGAAGAAAAACGGCAGAACCATGGTCTGCCGTCATGTTGACGATAGTAACGATGATGAATATTCCTGTGAAAAACCTTCAGGCTCGAAAACGAAGTGATTTAAATATCTTCTGTTCCAGTTTTACTTTCTTCAGTCAGGGCAATATTGCGGGCACCGCTCATGTAACCTGTCAGGAAATCAAGGTATTCCAAGGACTCAGCAAGAGACTTTCTCCCCTGTACTGTTATTCTATAGTATCGTCTTGGCTTACCCGTTGAGTTTTCTTCGAACGAGGTCAGCAGATTGTCCTGCTGCAGCTGCCTTAGAATCGGGTAAAGTGTGCCTGGGCTCAGCCTATAGCCTACCTGCTCCAATTCGTCCAGAATCATGGCACCGTATAGCTCATTGCTCCCGGCCATTTTTAATATCAGAAGGCATACGAAGCCTTGAAATAATCTACGTTGCATATTATCAGTCATATTTATCTCCTTTTTCCGATGGTCAAAAGAGATAATATAAGCTGATACTCCCCAAATTATCACGAATCAACAGATGTTTCACCATTCCAGATATCTTCACGCATTTTTCGCTCGAATTCGTGACGATATTCGAGTGCCTTTTGTTGATTTCCATTCATTTCATAGAAGATTATCAAGCGAGCAGCCAGACCCTCGTTGTAAGGGTCACGTCTACTGCGTCTGATCAATATCATTTCCAAATCAGACAGACGTTTCTCCGCCTCATAGCGATCTGTCAGGACCTGAAGCAGCTTATCATAGTTTTTCTCGATCTCTAAACGATCAAGCTCACACCAGCTCCAGTTCTCAAAATTCATAAAAGGCCCACGATATAGTTTATCGTAGCTCTCCAGCAGCCTGGTTTCGAGATCAATATAGCGCCTGGCAATTCTGTTTTCAAAATAAATATTGTCAGCAAATACATTTTGCAAATGCATTTTGTAGCCGCTATTGATCAATATGTGCTGTTTATCTATTCCATGCTCCTTAAGTGCACGTCTGATGTAATAAATACCATTATGCAGAAGATGCTGGGCTTTTGCCGGGTCATGATCAGGCCAGATAGTATCTATCAGCATATTTTTTGTCTGACTGCGGCCGCGGTTATGATATAGGAGCGCGAACAGCTCACGTGTTTTTTCAGATCGCCATTTAACAGTCTGACCATCGCTGTTTTTAAGTTCGAAACCACCCATTGTCATAATGCTGATTTTATTTTCAGGGTCTGCTAAGTCTGAGTATTCAACGCCCACTGTTGCAGGTACAGAGCTGCCTGCTGTTCTGAAGCTCTCATGGAGTCTGTCGGCAAGCTGCTTGAAACGATCGTGACTGAGTGGCTTAACCAGGTAATCATACGCAACCAACTCAAATGCCTTAACTGCGAAGCTCTCATCCGCGGTCACGAAAACGATCTTAACATCCGGTTTAATACTCTGAAAAAGCTTAGCCAGCTCGATACCGCTCTTCTCAGGCATATTGATATCAACAAAAGCGACATCTGGTCTGTGCTTATCAAAAGCTTCTATCGCAGCATAAGCGGTCAGGCATGATTCCCTGTTGTCAATGAAATCATACCCGGACAGCATCTTCTCCATTACCATTATTGATATTTTCTCATCGTCGATAATTATTGATCTAATCATAATTCTCCGATCAGTTTGTTATAAACCTTATCTGTCAGCTAAAATATTAACAGCTATACATATTTGTTATTCTACTATAATCTGAATTATAGTGTCAGTTAAATGGATGTTACAGACTTGTAATCAGCCCACAATAGATAGACTGAATTAAGAAGGTGGTATTGATGACAGATAATCAAGATACATTAGACAAGCTTGAGAAGTCCGCAGAGAAGGAGCGCATCCTTGAAGCGATTTTTGTTATCACTCAGAGTGTTCTTGACAGACACAGTCATTATGAAGTTATTCCGGATGGGCTGGCAGAGATAGGTAAAGCTATTCAGGCAGACCGTGTTTATTATTGGGAAAACAGAACTGAAGAGACAAGCGGTACACAGCTTACCAGCCAGGTGTTCGAATGGTGCAGGCCTGGCGCAAGCCAGCAAATAGACAATCACAACTTGCGGGACTTGCCTTTTGACATTGTGTTTGATTTCCTTGAGCCTCTTAAGCGGGGAGTTGAACAAAGCATCATAGTTTCTGAGCTCGAGCCTAGTTTTTCGCAGAAGCTGCTGGTTGAGCAGGAAATACTTTCACTGCTGGTTCTGCCTGTAATGGTAAATGGCATTTTCTGGGGATTCGTGGGATTTGATGACTGCGGCAGCGAGAAATACTGGTCTGATCTGGAGATCTCACTTCTTAAATCTTTTGTCTCGATACTTGCCAAATCAATAGAGAGAAATCTGTTAGAGGAGAGCCTGATCAGAACTAAGCATGAGGCGGAGGCTGCCAGCAGAGCCAAGAGTCATTTTCTATCCAATATCAGTCATGAGCTCAGGACGCCTCTTAACGCGATCATGGTCTATACAGATATGCTTAAGGAAGCAAATATCTATAGTCAATATAGCGGGCAAATCGATCAGATCGGCAACTCTGCTGAGCTGTTGCTGGCACTGATCAATAATTTGCTCGATTTCAGCAAACTCGAATCCGGCAAGGCTGAGCTAAGCCGGCGGAAGTTTTATTTGCGGGATATTGTCAGGCTGGCAGTTGAACAGTCTAAAGCAGCAGCTATGACGAAGGATATTACAATCGATTGTTCAATAGATGATCTGATACCCGAGGCGCTCTGCGGCGATTCTCTCAAGATCAGCCAGATTCTGCTGAATCTATTGGACAACGCTATCAAGTTCACGCCGATAGGTCAGATTGAACTGACAGCAAGCATGGTTGAGGACAATGATAAAAATTTAACGGTTCAGTTTTCTGTATCTGATACCGGCATAGGCATGACTAGCGACCAGGCCGAGAATATTTTCGAGCCCTTCCGTCAAGCCAGCCCGGAAATAAGCTCTAATTATGGCGGCACAGGGCTTGGTCTTGCCATTTGCAAAAACCTGGCAGAGCTGCATGGTGGAGAAATCTGGCTGACCAGCCAGCCCGGCGAGGGGACCACAGTCAGCTTTACGGCAGTTTTTTGTAAGACCTGCGCAAATAATGAGCAATCATCATGGCCGGCTAGAAGAGAGAGCAATACTGATGACCGGGATACACAAGGAAACACAACCGTTGATGCTAACAGCAAGAATATCCTTAAGGGAATAAAAATCATCGCGGTTGAAGACAATCAGATCAATCGCAGAGTTCTCGAAACATTGCTTGCTGATACCGGCGCGGCGCTGACACTAGCTTCATCCGGCGCAGAGGCGCTTGAAATTGCAGCCTCCAGTCAATTTGATCTGGTTCTAATGGATATCGTCTTGCCGGAAATCGATGGTTATGAGACAACCAGACGTTTGCGCAAGCTATCAGACTATAGCGTGGTTCCTGTTATTGCGGTCACTGCAGGAGAACCTGGAATTGAAAAGCAAAAATGCAGAAAAAATCAGATCGACGCGTTAATCAGCAAACCTCTTAGAAAATCCGAGTTGGTTTCACAGATAGTGACCTGTCTTAATGGCAGTCTAAGACAATCTCTTGTTGGGAAGCTGATAGAGGCGGATACGAATTATCTGGAAGCTTTGGATCGTTTTTCACAAGACTGGCAATTCTATTGTGAGCTTCTGAGCCAATTCCACCATGACTATGTTAATCTACTGGATTTCATTAAGAGCGAGCTAAACAAGCCTGATGCAAACCGGGAAAAGCTGCGCCGCCGACTTCATTCCTTGAAGGGAGCGGCATCTGAATTGGGAGCCGTCTCAATAGCTAATGATGCCGGTATGCTAGAATCAATTCTTAAAATGGAGGACATTAACTCCTTTGGCAAGCGATTCGAGGAGGAGTCTTCAGATTTTAGACAACGCCTGCAAAAACTGCTGGAAGCAGCGGAGTTTTGTTTGCTTGAAATGTAGTATAATACCTTAAGTGGCTGCTTGTCCGGCAGCAGGAAATCGAGGAGGCAACTATGAGTGCGAACAATTTACATGTCGTCGAAACAGTGGCTGATACATCTGAGATCGAGCAGATCAGCAAGCGTTATCTGACCGTGCCTAATTTTCTCTCTGCTTCGAGGGCAGTTTTCTTACCGCTATTGTTTTACTACATTTTGACTGAAAGACCTGGCTTGTTTTTGATTGGTTATATAATTCTTGGCTCCACTGATTTTTTCGACGGAATTATCGCCAGGAAATTCAACCAGAAATCAGAGATTGGCAAAACTCTTGATTCTATCGCTGATCTATTTTTCTATATATCGACTGCCTGGTTCCTTTACGCGCTTTATCCTGAATATATAGCGGCCAACTCGACTCTGTTAAAAGTATTCTTCGCGACATTGGGTCTGTCCTTCGTAATATCAGCGATTCGCTGTGGCAAGCCAATTCTAATGCATACATTTTTGCTCAAGCTTAATGCTGTCTTAGTTTATCTTCTGATGATTTTTTCTTATTTCATGAATACCACCTATATGGTGACAGCTATTCTGCTTATTTATCTGGTCGGCTTCGCTGAAGAGATCTATATATTTATCAAGCATGGTGATATCGATCCCGATTCTCCTTGCTTCTGGAAAATAATCAAGTAAATTTTGAAAATTTGATTGGAGACATTTTCTGATGCCCTCAACTGATTCTCTCGGCAGTGAACAGATTCATAAGTTGCTGCTCAAATATAGTATTCCGGCAATTGTCGGCATGATGGTCAACGCCCTTTATAATGTTGTTGACAGAATTTTTATTGGTAATAGCGAAGATCTTAGTCACGAGGGCCTGGCTGGCATAACGATCAGCTTCCCGATCATGATCCTCATTCTTGCAGTGGGCATTTTGTTGGGCACCGGCGGAGCAACTCTTTTTTCTATCAGGCTGGGCGAGAGACGGCGCGAGGACGCAGAACAGGCCATGGGCAATGCGTTTATGCTCATGCTGATCATCGGTGTGACCTTCTCCGTTGTCGGTCAGATCTTCCTGGTGCCAGTTCTTCATATGTTTGGAGCCAGTGAAACTGTTATGCCCTATGCCATAGACTATATGCGCATAATTTTTATCGGTACGGTTTTTCAAATCGTCGGTCTTGGTATGAATAATTTTATCCGTGCGGATGGCAGACCTAAATTCGCTATGATAACAATGTTCTTCAGTGCCGGTCTCAACATTGTGCTCGACCCGATCTTCATATTCGGCTTGAACATGGGCATGGCTGGTGCTGCGCTGGCAACAGTCATTGCGCAAGGAGTCGCGGCAGTGTGGGTCATAGTTTATTTCTGCGGACCACATAGTAATAATAAGCTTCGGCTGAAGCACCTGAGGCTCAGCTTGCCTGTTAGCGCGAAAATAGCATCGCTTGGCTTGCCTGGATTTCTGCTGCAGTTTGCCAACAGCATACTGAACATGGTCCTGAACAAAGGCCTTCTCAGTTATGGTGGAGATATCGCAGTTTCAGGCATGGGGATAATCAACAGTCTGCAGACCTTGTTGGTACTGCCAATAATAGGGCTTAAACAGGGAATGCTGCCAATTATCAGCTATAACTATGGCGCGAGACTCTATAAGAGAGTTAAGAAGACAGTGCTGCTTACGATCGCGGCTGGTACAGGCATAGCAATAATCGGTTTTCTGCTAATTAATCTGATTCCGCAACTATTGATCTCAGCCTTCAATAGAGATCCTGAGCTCCTGAGCTTCTCGTCAAAAGCTCTGAGAACCTGGCTGTTTGCTCTGCCGGTAGTAGCTTTTCAGATTATTTCAGCAAACTTCTTCCAGGCCATCGGCCGACCATACAGCGCAACACTGCTGACACTCTCACGACAGGTTATTCTTCTGATTCCTGCAGTTTTGGTCTTCCCGATGATATGGGGACTGGATGGCATACTTTATGCCGCGCCTTTTGCCGATATATTGTCTGCCGGCCTAACGGGGATATGGTTTTGGATGGGAATTCGTAAACTAGATCTTGCACATGATACGGATGCAATGCGGAAAACAAAAAATAATTAGTCGCGGCCTGTAAGCTCAGCACTGATCAAGTGCGGTATGGTCATAGTTAATCTGATTGTGCCGCGGCTTGTTAGCTCAAGCGAATGGATCTCCAGGTCTGGAATGACCCTGTAGATCCGTTCAAGATAGATGGCATTCTGATCTAATACTGCGTTGTCGATTATTTGCAGCGGCCCTATTTTTATTTCTTCTGTGTTCAGTTCAAGCTGATTTTCATAGATCGATGGTCTGGCCTGAAGATAGACGCTTATTTTTTTGAAGCCTGATACGGGCAGCTCGGCCCTCTCCACGGGGAAAAGTTCGCTTAAAACCCGGTCAAACTTAAGAAGAGCTGATAGTTCGATGGTTTTTTTCTTGGATATTTTGACCTGAAGCTGATCTGTCCAGAAGGCCATCGGTGAAGCTTCACAAATAAGAGCCTGCAGCTCAGACTCAGACAGTTCGACTTTTGCCAGTGTGTAGTCTTCGTATGTCCAATTGAAATCAGAGTAGGATAGTTCTTGGTTCCAGTCTGCATCAGCCGCTTTTCTTGCAAGCTCAAGCAGACTATCACAGTCAGAGCCATCAGCCGCTATGTATTTCAAACCAAGCTTATTTACAGCTGATATCAGGTCAGTTTGATCATAGTCGGCATCGATGTTTTCAGGTCCAAAAACGCCAAGCATAGAAGCCGCTATCAATCCCAAGGGTATCAGAGCGATCAGCAGACAAACCATAACACCGGCGGCAATAGCCTTACGTCGTGCCGCTTTATGATCATTTGGCCTGATGGGCTCAATGAATTCTGTTCGATTTGCTCTCTGCTTAAGGCAGGCTTCGGTGTCAACTGACATTTTGCTGTCCTTCCACATCTTATGTTTAACCAGAACATATTAGCACAAATCATATTCTACAAGACAGCGTGATTTTTTCATAATTTTATTGTGCCATAATGCTTAACTAGGTCTATAATAGAAATGTCGGCAAAGATGTTGGCATGGAGGCAAGTTTATGTTCTGTAATAAATGTGGCCTGGCAATACCTGATGACTCCATTAAATGTCCTTATTGCGGCAAACCGGCCGAATCCGATCAGCCGGAAGCGTTGCAAACACCATATTTCAAGACCCCGCACAATATGAAGAACAACAGCAGCTATGATAGGGGTGATTACTATAATCTGAATACCTATCTTAAAAATGCAGCAGAACTAAAATCAATGCCTGTTGCCGCGCTGGCATCGGATAAGAAAGAACAAGACAGTCAGAATGTTGAAGCAGCCCGCGAGGACGAGCCATCAAGCAATCGTCCTCTCTACATAGCTATTATCGCTATGATATCGCTTATTGTTATCGCGATAATATCTCTAATCCTAAGGCTAACTGTTTTAAAATCGATAGAGAACAGAGTTGAAACAACTTCAGCAGTAGTATCTTCCTGCATTACCGAGGAGCCCGATCATGCATATAAGCTATAACAGTAAAAAAGTGAGAACACCCTTCGGCAAGCCGCACAGCCGCCGAAGCTTCAGTATTAGCGTAGGTAATGGTAATAAGAGGACAACAAGACTTATCAGGGCTGCAGCAGGTAACCCTCTCTCAAAACTCATGTCTAATAGAAAAAAAAGCAAATGGGGCATCTTCAGAAAATAGCATTTTTCAGTAAAAACCAACAGTTCGCACAAAAACACGAACCGAAAATTTTTCGAAACGATTTTCGATTCATGTGTCTGTTAACCGTTTTCGTTATATAATGAATAAATATAATAATCGGACGGATTCGAACGTAGGAGCTAGTAATAGTTCTATACCACAAGAGGGGGCCCGACTACTGAGATGTCACTGACCACCAATCTCATTTTCAACCTCTATGCTGCAACGATCCTGATCGTGCTCCTTGTCCAGCAACACAGGCAGCATGACCGCAAAGCAGCTCAATATAAGCTTTTCATCGCAATGAGCAGTGTTGCGATGTTTTTGTTGTTCATGGATATTCTCAGCCGCATGGATGGGCTTACCCCAGGCTGGTTTGCTGTCGCGAACAGAATCGGCAATTTCGCTGTGTTCATGACTAATCCTGTGTTGCCTTCGATCTGGCTGATATTTGTTTTTGATCAGATCAATTCCAATCCGCTCAAGCTAAGAAGAGTAATTCGTCGATTGAGTTTATTGCATATCGGCTATATCACGATATTTCTGGCAGGAAATAGCAGGGGCTTATTCTATACAATAGACGCTCAAAATGTATATCACCGTGGTCCAATGTATTTACTGCTGGTCGTCTGGACCATGACACTGATTCTGGTTTCCGAGCTAATCATTGTTTTTTACCAAAGCAGCATCGAACGCAAGCATCGATTTGCCATGCTTTTCTTCCCCATACCGCCAATTATCGGCATTATTCTGCAGGTTACTGTTTATGGTGTTTCGCTGATGTTGACCACCACTGTCATTTCAATTCTGGTCATGTTCCTGAACATGCAGAACCGCCATATGAGCATCGACTATCTCACCGGAGTCAACAATCGTAAGAAGCTGGATGAAGTGCTTCAAGATAGATTCAGAGTTTGTCAGGATGGCAGCTGCAGCTTCGGCGCGATTATGATCGACCTCAACGACTTCAAGCGGATCAATGACACGCTCGGGCATGATATCGGCGATGACGCTCTCGAAACAACAGCCAGGCTCCTACGCAGCTGTGTACGTGCTGATGATACGATCGCACGTTTTGGCGGCGATGAGTTTGTTATCGTAATGAACGCATCAGACAGGCAGAGGCTGCGGGCGACCGCCAGCCGCATAATGGCCAGACTTAAGCATTTCAACAGACATAGCACTAAACCTTACGAGCTCAGCTTCAGTTTAGGTTATGCGTTGTTCGATCGCTCACAGCACCGTACTCCCGAGGATCTGCTGCGTCATCTTGATCTGCTGATGTATGAGCATAAGCGCCAGATCAAGGCTGAACGCAGGGTTGAGGGGCAGAGCAAACGCAGTATTATTTGATCTCGCCTCGTTGCTTGAGATCGCTGACGATCTGATCGAAGAACTTCTGATCGATCTTGTATTTGAAGTGATAAACGAAATAACCTGCCGCAATACAGACAAGCGGCAGTACAAGCATCGCCGTTTTCATTATGAGCAAGCCCTCAGCAGTCACATCCGAAGCGTTCTTCGCGTCATTTATTCCCGATATTATAACTGTAGCACCGGTTATACCGCTGGCGACGGCACCGCCCATCTTATTGATGAAGGGCTGCAGCGAGAAGGAAACACTATCATTTCTGCGTCCCAGCTTCCACTGACCATACTCGATCGTATCCGCCAGGAACACCAGCATCAGCAGCTGGATAAAGGCCTGACCCATAAACAGCAATAGTCCTGCTGTACCGATAAAAATCATGTTCATTGGTGAGAAGAAGAAGACAATATAGCCGAGAACAACCATTACTGTCGCGCCCTGATACAGCCTGCGCCTCGGAAATCTCTTCGAAAACACGGGGAACAGCGCCAGAGCTGTGATCTGCGCCACGCCAAGAATAATCGCAAATATCGCGTACATACCCTCGTCACCATAGGCATACTTGAAGAAGTAGAGTCCGAAGCTCGTCGTCGTCACATAACCTATCATGAAGAGCGCCATCGAGATCGCTGTATAGAGCAGCTGGTCGTTGCGAAAAATCGCAGTGATCATGCCTTTTATCGTTGTGGTCTCCTGATTTTTGAAGAGATCACGCGGCTCCCGGACACCAAACAGTGTGATCGACTGCCCGATCCACATGATCACAACCACCGTTATGGTGAACACAAAATAAGCCTGCTTCATACTGCCGAGGCTCTCACCAAGCGCTGTAGTTATCGGCACAATACCAGCTACCACTGTAAACAAGCCGATATTGGCACATATCCTGGCAAAAGCCCCGATCTTCTCTCTGACCTTCTGATCCATCGACAGCGAAGGCATCATTGACCAGTAGGATATATCATTAACGGTGAAGCTGATGCCCCAGCCGACATATATAATGGCAAAAGCAACCGCGTAAGCACTGCCGCTCAGGCTCATATCTGTAAACAGCAGTATCGTAAAAACGCCTGAGAGCAAAGCACCTATTAATATCCAGGGCTTAAACTTACCGAAACGGCTGCGTGTATTATCCACGATCGTTCCCATGATTGGATCATTAAGCGCGTCAAATACTCTCGCAAAGAGAATGATTCCCGTCAGCCACCACAAGGTCTTGCTGTCCGTCTGCAAAATATCTGTCAGATAGAAGATAAGATACATGCTGACCAGACTGTACAGCATATCGCGTCCGATCGTACCAAGTCCGAAGGTGATCCTGTTTCTGGTGTCAAGTGACTGCTTCATTGGTCTTCCTCCACAGCTTCTATAAGATACATATGTGATCCGAAATCTCCCAGCATTCTGACCTTGTCATTGTAGCCAGATCCACAGAAATGTGTGTTAAGCATCACACCTGCCTGCAGCTGCCTGCCCGACGCCTCATAGCTCTCGGCACTATCCGGCAGGGTGTAAAATTTGCCTGTCAGCCGGAGCAGCGGATTAGTCGATTTGATCTGCACCGGCAGCAAATGATTGATCAAGTTGCCGAAACGCTCAAGCTCCAGCCGCAGCGGCCTGGTCGTAAGCTTATACTGCTGTTCTGGCTCCAGCCCGGTCAGGGGCAGCAGATCAAACCCCTCAGCGGCCCGCTGCCAGGTCTGATAATATCCTGCGAGTGACTCTCTTTTATCTTCAGATACCACCTGCCAGTGGATCTTATTATCCTTAAGCGCCGGCAAACGATAGAATCGGCCAAATTGGAAGGTCCGCCGATGCTTCTTATAAAACTCGACCTGCTCTCTGATCTCACGACGCTGCAGCCTATCAAGAAAATTCAAATTAAACTCATAGCCCAGACAGCCGAAGGCAGCCAGATGGAAACGCGTCGCCAAACTGGTTTTGCGCAGTGTCTGCGAATGAGGCGAATCAGCAACATGCGAGCCCATCGTCGAGAGCGGATAAAACAGACTCATCCCGCCCTGGATCGTCAGCCGCTCGATCGGATCGATATTATCAGAGGTCCAGATCTGCGGCGAATAGCAGAGCATGCCCAGATCGAAGCGATTGCCACCGCTGGCACAGCTCTCAAGCAAGACCTCCGGCCGAGGGCCGAATATCCTGCCAAGCACATCATATAAACCAATAATATACCGGTGAAAGAATTCTCCCTGCCGACTCTGGCCACACTGAGAATTGGGCGGCATAACAGTCAGCGTCTGCGAGAATACATCGCTCATATGCCGATTCATATCCCATTTAACATAGCTGATCGGCACCTCATCCAGTATGCGACCAACAGACTCAACAATATAGTCACGAACCTCTTCTCTACAGAGATCAAGCACCAGCTGATGCCTGCCCTGCGATGGTTCACGTCCCGGCACCTGCACAGCATATTCCGGATGCTCACGATAGAGATCACTGTCAGGACTTATCATCTCCGGCTCAAACCAGAGCCCGAATTTCAGACCCATGCGCTCTATCTTCTCCGCCAGACCCTTCAGCCCCTGCGGCAGCTTCTTCTTGTTAATATTATAGTCACCAAGCCCGGAGCGATCATCGTTACGCTTGCCGAACCAGCCATCATCAAGCACCATCAGCTCGATGCCAAGATCAGCCGCTTTCTTGGCCAGACGCAGCAGCTTGCTCTGATCGAAATTGAAGTAATAAGCCTCCCAGCTATTCGCCAGAATCGGCCGCTCCCGTTCACGCCAGGCAGTCGGAATAATATGATCATGCACGAAGCGATGCATATTGAAGCTCATGCCATTGAAACCCTCAGCGCTGA
>CAZHQX010000010.1:8741-27590 GCA_964534195.1 uncultured Oscillospiraceae bacterium | reverse complement strand
AAGATTCCAGGACTTTCGCTTGGCAGGGGAGACGCGATTCGAACACGCAACCGACGGTTTTGGAGACCGTTGCTCTACCGTTGAGCCACTCCCCTAAGCGCGAGAATAATCTTAACATTGCAGCTTAATACTGTCAAGTAGAGCTAAGCGTTAAGTTTATTCTTTTTGCATTTTTTCACGGTATCTTATCGGTGAGAGTCCCATATGCTTTTTAAACAATGTTGAGAAATAGGTGACATTGGTCATGCCGATTTTTTCGCATATTGTTTTAGCAGGTATAGCAGTTTCTGTTAATAATCGCGCTGCCTCATTCAGTCTGAGATTTATTAGGTAATGACTGAAATTTTCGCCTGTTGCCGATTTAAACAGTTTGCCAAGATAACCTGCAGATAAATTGAATTTGTCTGCAGTTGATTCCAATGACAGATCGAAATCCTGCATACTGTCTGCTAAGTAATTTCTGATATCACTGATAAGCTGATCGTGCTTCTGCTGCAGCATATCTCTTGACTGCTCATAAGATATACTCATTAAATATCTGAAGAATTTGAGGATCTCATTTCTGATTTCATTCAAATTATCATGGAGTGCGATTCTTTTGCCGGTAATAACATATTTCTCGAAATCATCATCCTGCAGCTCTATTGTGTGTTCAACCTGCTTGAATACCACCAGCATGAGTTGATTTATATAATCAAGTGTACGAGGCGAGTATCCTTCTGATAAATGATCTACAAACAGGTCCAGGCCAGAAACAAGTTTATCGTCCTGCTTAAGATTCATTGCTTCAAGGATATGTTTCTCAGCGCTGTTTGGGTATCTCAATTTTTTTGCTGTATCCTGAGCAATTGCAGAATTTACGCGCAATGATCTGCCTGCAGTATATCTTATTGAGAATGCTCTCCTGCTTGTTTCAATTACTGCAGCAAATTCATTAGTGCTCTGAACAGGATCATTCCAGATATATGTTACAGTAAATCCGAAGTACTGTCTAAGATACTGTTGAGCTTCTTGAAGAATGTGATCAAGCTTTGAGTCTAAGGTTTCTGATTGGCTGTCAAATACTGGGCAATAGAGAAAAACCATTTCATTTTCAGCAGTTGATAATCCTCGGCAGCTGCCATTTGAACTCAACAGTTCCTGAGTGACATTGATAACCATGAAGCTATAGCTTGCGATGTCCTGCCGATGCTCATCTGACAAACGGAAGTAATCATCGAATCTGGCAGCGACCAAAACCCATGGGCCTCTCTTGATTTCCTGAGGCAAAGAAAGCTCGACATTCTTGCCAATTGGACTGCGACCATCAATCAGATCAAGCAGGTGTTTTTCTTCCGCTAGCTGGCCTGTTTTCTCGCCGTATAGCAACGCTGATTGAATCAATGAAATATCTGCGGTTTGTTCAGAAGTATCGCTGCTGGCAGCCTGCTCAAGCATGCCAGGCGACATGTAGCTAATCATTCTCTGAACAGGTTCATTATAACTATTAGATATTTTGATCAATATCAATAGACTAAATATATGTATGGCGGTTATAAGCCCGATCCAGGGAAGGGAAGATACGGCAGTTGCCGCAATTATTCTGCCTAGGGGGAAAGTAAGCAATGATACCAGCTCGGTATCCTCTGAGACAGTCCATACCAACAAATGTAATTTGCCGCCAATTGCTGTTATTTGAGAATGTTCAGATATACTCCTATCCAGCTGTGACATTGTGTAGGCCTGAAAAAATTCTGTGAAGTCTGAATCATAGCTCAGGTCTGTTATGTAGCGTTCCGGGTTGGAGCTGCTGAGTACGATTCCGGTTTTGTTGAGTAAATAGTATTCGCTGCTCTCAATATGTTTCTGATTAGGTCCGCTCCAGATATCTTCATCAATATTCACCACTAACATTCCTTGGTTGGTTCTCTGAGGATTTTCATCAACTCTTGTGTAGAAGGTTAGTATTCTTCTGAAGCTTTCGCTTTCGTACTGTCCGGATGATTGAGTTGGTACTGATATTTCTCGAGGTCTCATGCTGAACTGATCAATTCCCACAGGGTTTCCAAGTGTTGAAACAGGCATTGTGCCGCTTGATGTGATATATATTTCAAGGTAGCTATTAAATATTCCAATTGATCCAATCAGATCCTCTGATGCGGCCGCATAGTTCGACAGAAGTCTTATTATATTCGTTCTTGATTCAGTGGTGTCTACTCTGCTGTAGAGCCAGGTGGCGATATCTTGATGTCTTAAGATCCTGCTGCTCAGCCGCTCGATTCTTGAATAAACTCTGTCGGTCTGGTACTGAGATTGATTGAGACTTTGAAGCATGATTGCTTCTGTATGATCTTGCTGCTTGTTCCAAACGATAAGAAATGTAGAAATAATGGAAACCAGCCACACTATAGTCACTAGCAGCACAAAATTAGCTCTCTTTGACTTGTTAAACTTATTATTATGTTTTCTAAAGGCAAATATCAATTTCTTGTAACCTCCTGGAAGGAATATCTATACTAAAAATGATTTATACAACTTCATAATATCATCAAAAATAAATAATATCCATATAGTGAAATCATAAATAGTAGATAAGTGAAATCAAATTTAAAAATAGTGTGCAAAAATATCAGAATAGTGAAATAATATTACTTATATATTGTTTTCTGGAAGCGGATTTAATATAGAATCAAATTGTCAGGGGGATACGCTATAAGTGAACAAGCCAAGCAAGAAACGAATTATTTACATAGTTATTTCGATCAGCGTAATCATAATTCTAATTGCAGCCTTATTAATTCATGGATTTAGAAACGCAGAACCAGATGATACGACCAATGGGTTAATTGGATTTACCGGCTACAATCTCTCTCTGGATTTTTTCGCAAGTATGGAGCAGGGAATCCGCTACCAGGCTGAGAAAATGAATTACGATTACATAGCTTTTGATCAGGAAAGTGATGAAACAAAGCTTATAGCAAGTTTTAAAGAACTGATTAGGAGAGAGGCAGACGCGATCATAGTATGTCCGATCAATCCAGATGTGCTCGCGCCGTTGGTTGAGCAGGCTCATGCCAAAAATATACCGGTCATTATTAATGACATAGGTGGTGGACAATCTGATTATGATGCGATTGTCGTTTCAGATAACTGGCAGGGAGGACAGCTGGCAGCTGATTATCTGGCAGAGCATTTAAACAGTCAAGCAGGCAGTCGCAAGGTCGCTATTCTGGCTTGTGAGCCAACAGCAATATACGCGGCCAGAAGAGGCGAAGCCTTTCGCCAATATATTGAGGAACGTGGCTACATAGTAGTTAGTGAGAAAACAGCCTACTCGAGACAAGAAGATGGTTATATAAAAATGAAGGAAATACTTGAGGAGCAGCCGGATATTCAGGCAGTATTTGCAGAAAATGATCTAATGGCTGTGGGAGCGGCCAATGCTCTTGCGGAAATTGAGAGACAGGATATCGTTATTGTCGGTTTTGACGGAGCTCAACCTGCCATTGATGCAATAAGAACGGGACAAATGCAAGCAACAGTTATGCAGAACCCCGAAGAGATGGGAAGACTGACTGCCAAGATAGCTGATCAGCTGCTGACAGATAAACCGATTAATTATAGTGATGCTGGCAAAAGAGAAGTATATGTAAATGTGAGCCTGTTTACAGCAGAAGATATCTCACAATTTATCGAAGAGACACAATAAATTAAGTTGTATGGCAGTTTGGATGATGTTTATAGGGGATTCAAGGAGGGAAGCAAGTGAGTGAAATAGTTCTGGAGCTAAAAGGTATAACTAAAACCTTTCCAGGCGTTAAGGCGCTGGACAGAGTTCACTTCCAGCTTAGAGCCGGTCAAATACATGGCTTGATGGGAGAGAATGGTGCAGGTAAATCGACTTTTATCAAGGTTATTACCGGTGTCCATCGTGAGGATGAAGGCGAGATATTCCTAGATGGCAAAAAAATCGAAATAAGAAACCCGAAGGATGCGATTGCTCTTGGTATTGCTGCGATCTATCAGCATGTCACCTGTTTTCCTGATCTTAGTGTTACTGAGAATATTTTTATGGGCCATGAGGACTTGTCGAAAACAGGCATTATTAAGTGGAAAAACATGCATGGCAAGGCAGAAGCTTTGCTTAAAAGGCTTGGCTCAAGTATTGATCCCAAGAGCCAGATGGGCGCGCTCAGTGTCGCACAACAGCAGATCATCGAAATCGCGAAGGCGCTTTCTACCAATGCCAGAATCATTATTATGGATGAACCGACTGCTGCGCTGACTAATAGAGAGTGTGAAGAACTCTATCGTATTACAGAACAGCTTCGTGATGAAGGTAAATCAATCATCTTCATTTCACATAGATTTGAGGATCTGTATAGATTGTGCAGCCACGTTACTGTTTTCAGAGACGCTAAATATATTGGAGACTGGCCAGTCGACGGTATATCAAATGCCAAGCTTATTAATGCGATGGTTGGACGTGAATTGTCTGAAATGTATCCGCCGGCTCTTTCAAAACCACAGAAAGAGAAAGTCTTCGAGGTTAAGAATCTCTCGAGAACAGGCTATTTCGCTGACATATCTTTTGATGTGCGCAAGGGTGAAATTGTTTCGTTGACCGGCTTGGTTGGAGCAGGCAGAAGTGAGGTCTGCCAGGCAATATTTGGTATAGACCATTATGAGAGCGGCGAAATCTGGCTTGAGGGCAAAAAAATCGATATCCGCGATCCAAAAGAAGCTATGAGCTATGGCATAGGCTATCTGCCAGAGGATCGCCAGAAGCAAGGGCTGCTTCTGGCCTGGAGCATAGAGAAAAACATCACGCTTGCCAATCTTGATCTTTACAGCAAAGGAATCTTTGTAGATGAGGATAAGGAAAATGAAGTAGCCAACAGATTATCCAAATTGGTAAATATTAAATGCCAAGGCGTTAATGATCTTGCGAGCTCACTTTCGGGCGGCAACCAACAAAAAATAATTGTTGCCAAGCTGCTGACATCAGACTTGAAGCTTATCATTATGGATGAGCCAACTAAGGGCGTTGATGTTGGTGCCAAGCATCAAATATACCAGATCATGCGCGAACTGGCCAAGGATGGCTATGGTATTCTCATGGTCTCTTCTGAAATGCCAGAAGTTCTAGGAATGAGCGATCGGGTCATCGTTATGCATGAGGGGAGAATCACCCTTATAACAGATGCGAATACAACTCAGGAACAGCTGCTTGAAGCAGCAGTTACCAAGAAAACGGAAATGTGAGGTGAATGAAAATGAATTCTAAGCAAAGCAAGTCAATTGTTCGTTCACTCAGCGTTGCCCGCTTGAGAGATTTAGGTCTGGTATTTTTTATTGTCATACTTTCTGCTTTTATTCAGTTTAGAAACACGCAGTTTCTTACCTTGTCTAATCTCAATAATATGATTATCAATGCCTGTATTATGGGGATATTGGCTGTTGGTATGATGATGGTTATCATAACAGGCGGTATTGACCTTTCTATTGGCTCGACACTTGCGCTTTCTGGTATGTCTGCCGGACTGTTTGTTCGTGATAATCCAGAATCGCCAGTTATCATCGCAATTTTGATCGGCATTGCTGTAGGCATGGCGGCTGGCTTCGTTAACGGAATTTTGGTTGGCAAAGGTGGTGTGCTTCCTCTTATCGCAACACTTGGTATGATGAATGTTTATCGCGGCCTTACCTATATAATAGCTGGCGGTGCATGGGTTAGCGCATATCAGATGAATGATGGCTTCAAGGCTATCGCTTTTTACGATATTCTTGGCATCAACAGTCTTATTTGGATAGCGGTGATCATATTCTTGTTAGCATATTTCTTCCTTAATTACACAAGGACCGGCAGAAGGATATATGCGGTTGGAAGCAATTACGAAGCATCCCAGATCAGTGGTACAAATGTTGATAATATTCAGATTCTTGTTTATACGATCATGGGTGGTATCTCTGGACTTAGCGGTATACTCTGGGTCTCCAGATTTGCCTCTGCTCAGGGTGATACGGCTCAGGGGTTTGAAATGAATGTAATTGCTGCCTGTGTGCTTGGCGGTGTTTCGATAACTGGAGGCTCCGGTAAGGTCCCTGGAGTAGCGCTTGGAACGCTTCTGTTAGGTATACTTAGGAACGCTTTGCCCCTGCTCAAGGTTTCACCCTTCTGGCAGGATGCGATCTATGGAGTCATTATTATGATCGCGATCGTTGTGAATGTGATGGTTAAGAGAACAATAGATAAGAGAAATCTGCAAAGGAGGCACATCTAATGAATAAATCAGCTGTTAAGCTTCCATCAGCAGGACAGGATAGCTTCGTCAAGAAATATTTGATGCGTTGGGAAGCGATTTTGTTTCTAATCTTAATATTGGTGAATATTTTCAACGCAGTGATCTCTCCTTATTATAGTTTGAGCGGAATTCTTGGTGCGACCAGAGATTTCATGGATAAAACTTTCATTGTTTTTCCAATGGCTATGGTTATCCTGATTGGTGAGATCGACATATCTGTTGCTGCCACGGTAGCGTTATCATCTGTAATGATGGGTGTCACATATAACGCCGGTAACGGTGTACCGATGGTAATTGCAATTCTGATAGGTATTGCCACAGCGACATTATGCGGTTTCATAAATGGTTTGGTTCTTACAAAATTCAAAGAGCTTTCACCAATGATCGTTACGCTGGCTACTCAAACCATGTATAGAGGTTTGGCTTATGTAATTCTCGAGGATCAGGCTGCAGGCAGCTTCCCGGGTTGGTTCCAGTACTTCGGCTGGGGAAGTGTCGGGCCGGTACCTTTCATACTTATTTGTTTTATCGTGTGTGCGGTCATATTCACAATTGTTATCAATAAAACTAAGTTTGGCAGAAGAGTTTATGCGATCGGTAATAATCGTGAGGCCAGCCGTTTCTCGGGTATCAAGGTTGAGAAGACCAGAATAATTATTTATACGCTGGTCGGGTTTATGGCCGGAATAACCGCTATATTTCTTACATCGAGAATGTCCTCAACCAGACCGAATATCGCTTTGATGTATGAGCTTGATATCATTTCCATGGTTGTTCTTGGCGGCATAAGCACAAGCGGAGGCAAAGGCAGAATCAGCGGAGCAATTATTTCAATATTTATTGTTGGTCTGCTGAAATATGGTCTTGGACTGGTCAACATCAGCAGCCAGGTTCTGATGATCATAATCGGCATGCTTCTGGTAATTTCTGTTATGACCCCGAATGTTGCGGGAAAGATCAAGGAAGCAAGAAGGCAGCGTCTGCTCCATGAGAAGCTTACAGTGCAGCAGAAATAAAATTGTTTATTAGGCAAAAGGCCTGGTAATATAAACAGCGCGGGAGCGCAACAAAAGGAGGAAAGTACTAATGAAAAATCTCAAACGTGTATTGGCCATCGTGATGGTCACAGCTCTGTCTATCAGCATCCTCGCAGCTTGCGGCGGTGGTGGCAAGAAATCTAACGATTATGCATTGCTGTCCAAGAGCACAGGCAATCCTTACATGGAGAAACAGGCAGAGGGCTTCAAGGAGGCTGTTGCCGAATTTGAAGGCAACGCAGTTGTTAAATACCCTGCAAATCCAACAGCAGAAGACCAGATAGCAATGATCACAGAGCTCGTCAGCCAGGGTGTTGCAGGTATAGCTGTTGCGGCAAACGATTATGACGCTCTTGAACCGGCTCTCAAAGAAGCAGCCAAAAAGGGCATCAAGGTCATTTCTCTTGACTCATCAGTTAATCCAGCCAGCCGTATGACACATGTTAATCAGGCAGATCCCGTTGCTATCGGTGTAAGTCTTGTTGAGGCAGCATTCGATATGACAGGCGGTTCAGGCCAGTTTGCAATTCTCAGTGCTACATCAACAGCTTCAAACCAGAATACCTGGATCGAGAATATGAAGAAGACTCTTGAAGATCCTAAGTATGCTGATCTTGAGCTGGTAAAAGTCGCCTACGGCGATGATCTCCGTGATAAGAGCGTTTCTGAGACAGAAGCTCTGCTGCAGACATATCCTGACCTTAAGTGCATTGTAGCACCTACAACAGTTGGTATTGCAGCCGCTGCTAAGGTTATCACAGACAACGATCTGGTTGGTAAAGTTGCCGTAACAGGACTTGGACTTCCTTCCGAAATGGCTGAATATATGGTAGAAGGCGGCGCCTGCCCATATATGTTCCTCTGGAATCCAATCGATGTTGGTTATCTGGCAGGCCATACTCTTAAGGCTATGGTAGACGAGAAATCAACTGGCAAGGTCGGCGATAAATTCGAAGCTGGCCGTCTTGGTTCAATGGAAGTTGTTGACGCTACATCAGGCGACGGCGGCACCGAAGTTTTGCTTGGCGAACCATTCAAATTTGACACAACAAATATTGATGAGTGGAAATCAGTTTATTAATTAGACTATTTTCTTCAATAGATTGAAGATGAGGCTGTCCGGCATCTGCCGGGCAGCTTTTTTCGTATTTTAGTTTGTCGTACGGTTGCCTTAGATTTGACTGGTTCAACTGGTTCTAATCGTCTATAATATGATAGGATAAAAAGAACATACATTTATTTGGGAAGTTGGTGCTGAATATGAGGCTTGCTGTAATAGGCGCAGGACAGATGGGACAGGCTCTGATCAAGGCTTTTGCCGGGATGGTTATTAATGCTGAAGATATAGCGGTCTATGATGTTGATGACGCCAGAGCCGGGGCTGTGTCAGCAGAGCTTGGCTGCAGGAAAATCGGTAGTTCAGATATCGGGTCGATCGCTGAGTATGATGCTGTATTGCTTGCTGTCAAACCGCAGGTCATATCTGCTGTGATCGGTGATATTGGTGTTTATTTAGATAATGCTCTTGTTATGTCGATAGCAGCTGGCAAATCTATAGCTGAGCTGAGAGCTTGCGGATTGCAAAACAGTCCGCTTGTGAGGATCATGCCAAATACGCCTGCGCTGGTAGGTAGTGGTGTCAGTGGGATCAGTTTTTCCGACGATGTCAGCAATGATCAGAGGCAGTGGGTGATCAAGCTGTTTTCTTCTTGTGGTCTGGCTTTTGAAATCAGAGAGGATCTGCTCGATGCTGTTACCGGATTGTCAGGATCGGGTCCGGCTTATATGATGCTTGTGATGGAGGCATTAGCTGATGGCGGTGTCAGACAGGGCTTAAGCAGGGAGCTGTCAATGAAAATGGCAGCCATGACTATGCTTGGTTCGGCTAAACTGGTACTTGAAACAGATCAGCATCCGGCCGTTTTGAAGGATCAGGTTTGTTCACCTGGTGGTACAACGATCGAAGCTGTTGCCATTCTCGAAGAACGAGGTTTGCGCTCGTCTTTGATTGAGGCTGTAGCAGCCTCGTCTGAAAAAGCCAGAAAACTCAGCGGCCGATAAGGGGATACATTATTGATGAGAAAAAAACCTGAGGTTTCGATATATACAGATGGAGCCTGCTCGGGCAATCCAGGACCCGGTGGATGGGCGGCAGTGCTGATGGCGCAGGGCGCTGTCAAAGAATTAAGTGGTTATGAAGAAGATACTACGAATAATAGAATGGAACTGACAGCTGCGATAGAGGCACTTGAGAAGCTTACTAAGGCATGTGATGTTAAGCTGTACAGCGACAGCAGCTATCTGGTTTCTGCTTTTAATCAGGGCTGGCTCGATAATTGGCAGCGCAATGGTTGGCGAAATTCAGCCGGGCAGGCTGTCAGTAATCCTGATTTGTGGAAACGTCTGTTGGCTCAGGCAGATAAGCACAATATTAAATGGATCAAGGTAAAGGGTCATGCTGACAATGAGTGGAATAACCGTTGTGATGAATTGGCTGTTCAACAGATTAAACTTAATCGCAGTTGATAATCGATGAGACTATTATGAAGTACTGGACTTTTGCCAGTGTATGATAACGATTAGTTGGCTGATCATGGCCTTGTGGGGAGATAATTAAATGTTTAATGAAGAGACAGTGGATAAAACAGTACATTTTGTCGGCAGAGTTTTTACGATTGAAGAGCATACAGTCAGACTGCACGATGGACAGAGGGCGAGACGTGAGATCGTCAGGCACTCAGGTGGAGCTTGTGTTGTACCGATCGATTCCGATGGTTATGTTCATCTTGTTCAGCAATTCCGTAAGCCATATGACATGATGCTGCTGGAAATTCCAGCCGGTAAGCTTGAGCCTGGAGAAGATCCTTATGTTTGTGCTGTTAGAGAGCTGGCGGAAGAAACGGGTTTTACAGCTGAAAACGTTGAGTGGCTGGCTACTGTCTACCCGTCACCTGGATATTGTGATGAAACCTTGACTGTTTATATCGCGACTGATTTAACTGCTGGTGAGGCTAGTCCGGATGATGGGGAATTTGTCAGCGCCAGGTCAATGCCGCTGCAGGAGGCACTTGATATGGTCGACAGAGGTCTGATAAAGGATGCGAAATCTCAGATCGGTTTGCTGCGGGTCGAGCGCTGGTTGAAACAACATAGGCCTGAGCTTATTGGTTCAGATAGGTAATACGATGACAGTATCTGATAAGAAACGAGAAATATATGGGTTGTTTTATCTGGCTGCAGCGATATTCTTCGCTGTGATATTTTACGTACCTGCAGGTAAGACCGGATGGCTCGGGGGATTTGTACGCAGCTCCGGACTCGGTCTGTTTGGCACGGCTGCTTTTGCCTTGCCTGCGGTTTTGCTTTATATGTCGCTTGATTATTTCCTTGAATCAAGACTTAAGCTGACAAGACAACGGTTCACAGCGGTTATAATGCTGTGGCTAACCTTTACCGTTCTGGCCGCTCTGCTTACAACTCAGCAGGAGCTGCTGAGGACAGATTCAAGTGAATCCGCCGGTAAGGCAGTCCGATTGCTCTGGGAGCATGGATTGGTCACGAAGGATCTGACCGGAGCTTTTCATTTCAGTGGTGGTCTTACTGGCGGCCTTGCGGCCTCAGGTCTTCGAGCTTTGATCGGACAGACCGGAGCTTTGATTTTTATCGTTGTAATGATTCTTGCTCTGATGGTTTTGATTTTCAATTTATCTGTTTCAAAGTTCATTTTTAAGACTGCTGATACGATCAATAAAACACAGGGCAAAGTTCAACAGGTGATGAAGCAGCAGGTCAATGACCTGCGTCAACATCGAGAGATCAGGCAGAAGCAGCCTCAAATCAGGCGAGTTGAAGCTTCAGATTACGATCTGCAGCTTCCAACATCCTGGCAGCCGACAGAGCCTGTGCGCAGGAAGGGCTTGTACAAGCCTGAGTCTGAAGATTTTGAGGAAGCAGCTGCAGAGAACGATTTTGATGAATCGATCTACGCCAGGCCGGAGTCTTTTGCCAGTGTGGGCAAGTCCAATCAAGATGATAAAGCGGTCGACTCAGTAAAAAGCTGGGCCGCGTCGAGCTGGCTTGATCAACCGGAAAATGATCCGCTTTTTTCTGATGACGGTGATTTATCTGATGATGAATTTAGCGATGCTGTTGTTAACTCGATCGCACCGGCAGATTCCGGGGTGGATTTCAGTATACCTGTTCAGAATAAGTCCCATGATTCCGATAAGAGGGAGCCTGAGCTTCATCATGTTTATGGTCATCCTGGGATGGAACAGCGAATGCTGCCATATACGCCGCCATCACTTGAGCTGCTTAAGGATGATACTCAGCAGCGTAAGGTACAGATGCATGCAGGCGCTATTCGCGCTCTAGGCCGTAAGCTTGAGCAGACACTTGATAGCTTCAAGGTACAGGCCAAGGTCGTTAATTTTACCACAGGGCCTACCATTACGAGATTTGAGTTAACGCCAGGTCCTGGTGTCAAGGTCAGCAAGATAGTCAATCTCGCTGATGATATTGCTCTTAATCTGGCGGCTATGGGCGTTAGGATCGAGGCCCCTATCCCGGGAAAAGCCGCGATCGGCATTGAGATCCCTAACAAAGAGACTACGCCGGTATTACTGAGGAGCCTGCTGGAATCTCAGGAGTTTATTCAAGCGAAATCACCGCTGACCGCAGCTCTTGGACGTGATGTCCAGGGTAATCCGATTTTCTGCGATCTGGCAAAAATGCCGCATCTGCTTATTGCCGGTGCGACTGGTTCGGGTAAATCGGTATGTATAAATTGTATACTTATGAGCTTACTGTACAAGGCTACTCCGGATCAAGTCAAATTGTTGATGATCGATCCGAAGGTTGTAGAGCTTAGTGTCTATAATGGTATACCGCATTTGATCCAGCCTGTTGTGACAGATCCTAAGAAGGCATATGGTGTTCTGAACTGGGCGGTAGATGAAATGGTCAGAAGATACAGTCTGTTTGCTGATAGATCCGTTCGTGATATCGCTTCGTATAATGCCGCGCTCGATCTTGATCAGGAGGATGAGAGCGAAAGGCTGCCTTTGATTTTGTTGGTTATTGACGAGCTATCTGATCTTATGGCAACAACGCCAACTGAGGTCGAGGACGCGATCGCGAGATTGACAGCTATGGCCAGAGCAGCGGGCATACATTTGATAATTGCCACACAGAGACCTTCTGTTGACGTTATTACGGGTGTGATCAAGGCCAATATACCATCCAGGATAGCTTTTGCCGTTGCTTCACAGATCGATTCGCGAACGATAATTGATATGGGTGGAGCCGAAAAGCTTCTGGGCAAGGGCGATATGCTGTATTATCCTCAGAGCGCCTCCAAGCCACTGCGTGGTCAAGGTGCGTTTATTACTGATACAGAGGTTGAGAAGGTACTGAATACGATCAAGAGCAATTACAAGCCTGACTATGACGACAATGTCGCTGAGGCGATAGCTGCTATACCTGATTCGAAAAACAGCAAAGAAGACCGCAGCAGCCCTGGCGAACAGGATGAACTTCTGCCGCAGGCTCTGGGCATTGTTGTTGAAACAGGTTATGCCTCAGTTTCATTATTACAGCGGAAAATGACGATCGGCTATCCAAGAGCTGCCAGGTTAATCGACAGATTGCATGAAATGGGCTATATTGGTCCTTTTGAGGGCAGTAAACCACGCAAAGTGTTGTTAAGCATGGCACAGTACATGGACATGCAGCAGAAAGAGGATAGCGAAGGATGAGTTTTCTACCAATAAATCGTGATGATATGAACCAGCGCGGCTGGGATATGTTGGATTTTCTTTTTATAACCGGCGATGCCTATGTTGATCATCCCAGTTTCGGAGCGTCTATCTTAACGAGACTGCTTGAGTCCAGAGGATATCGCGTTGGTGTAATAGCCAGACCTGATCCTAATGATGAGCAGGCTTTTTTAGTGATGGGACGTCCCTTGTATGGGGTTTTCATTTCTTCAGGCGTTGTCGATTCAATGGTGAACAACTATACATCAGCTGGCAAAAGGCGATCAGATGATCGTTATGCTCCTGGCGGTATAGGTGGACAGCGCCCTGATCGCTCTCTGATCAGATACTGCAATATGGCTAGAAAACAATTGGGTGAGCTGCCGATCATTATTGGCGGAGTTGAAGCGAGTCTGCGTAGATTCGCGCATTATGATGTCTGGTCAGATAAGGTTAGACGATCGATCCTGCAGGATACACAAGCAGATCTTCTGATTTACGGTATGGGCGAACTGCCGATTCAAATAGTAGCGGATCTATTAGCCAGAGGTGCTGATATAAAAAACATCAACAGCATCCCGGGGACCTGTGTTTTTGCTGCAGCGGAAAACCTGCCTAAGAACTGTCGTGCATTTGTCGATGAGTTTGGGGATTATCAGCTGGACGCGAATCTGGATGAGCTAAGACAGAAGCAGCAAAACGCAGAAAAGGCCGCCAAGAACAAGCATATCAGAGCTGACCGAGGCTACCTGCGCGGGCTTTTTCCAGAGGATGATAAATTCATCCTGCTGCCGTCTTATGAACAATGCGCAGAAAACAAAGCAGCATACGCAGCGGCCTTTGCCAAGCAATATCAGGAACAGGATCCTGGTGCCGGCAAAACAATGATTCAGAGGCACGGACGTAAATTTCTTGTGCAGAATCCCCCGCAGAAGCCGATGACGCCAGCTCAATTTGATGAAGTTTACTCGCTCGATTATGAACGCAGACCCCATCCAATCTATGATAAGGCCGGTGGAGTACCTGCAATAGAAGAGGTAAGATTCAGCGTTAATAGTCATCGAGGCTGCTTTGGCGGCTGTAATTTCTGTGCGATAACCTTCCACCAAGGCAGGATCATTCAGAGAAGAAGTGATCAATCTGTTCTTGAAGAAGTTGAGACTATTACTAAGATGCCTGATTTTAAAGGCTATATCCATGATATCGGCGGACCTACCGCTAATTTTCATGAGCCTGCCTGTGAGAAACAGGACAGGGGATATGTTTGCAAGCACAGACAATGTTTATTCCCCAGGCCTTGTCCATCACTCAGAATCGGCCAGCAGTCCTATCTTGATCTTCTGCGTAAGGCTAGACAGATGCCTGGTATCAAAAAGGTGTTTGTCCGCTCAGGAGTCCGCTATGATTTTGCCATGATGGATCCTGACCGCAGCTTCATAGATGAATTGATTGAACATCATGTCAGCGGTCAGCTGAAAGTAGCTCCTGAACACGTCAGTAAAAACGCTCTTGAGGCAATGGGCAAACCTCCTGCCTGGATCTATGACGAATTCAAAGAACTTTATGAACAGATAAATAAGGAAAAGGGACTCAAACAGTATCTCGTCCCTTATCTTATATCAGGGCATCCTGGCTGTACACTTGATGACGCCATCGAGCTTGCTCTTTATATCAAAGCAAACCGTGTTATGCCGGAGCAGGTGCAGGATTTCTATCCAACACCCGGCACTGTCTCGACTACAATGTATTATACGCATATTGATCCTTTTACATTAAAGGATATTCATGTGCCTGATAGAGATGAGAAGCGTCTGCAGCGAGCCTTGCTTCAGTTCGGCAAGCCTGAAAACCGAGCTGCCGCGATCAAAGCACTGCGTCTGGCCGGCAGAAGTGATCTGATCGGCTATGGCGATGACTGTTTACTGGCTGCATCATCAGTACCAAGACAACATACTGGCAAAAGCCAAGGCAAACGACCTGATAATGTTAAGACTGGAGATCATGCCAAAGCACAAGCAGGCAAGAAATCAGCAAGAAATACTACTAAACCCGGCAGAAATGGATATTCTGCTGATAAAAAAACTGACAAGTCCGCTCGACGTGGCAGCGGCTATGCTAACAGAGGTAATTCAAAAAACAAACGAAACTATGGAGGATAATGACAGATGGCAATAATCATTGACGGAAAAGCACTAGCAGCAAAAATCAGACAGGAGATTTCAGGGGAAGTTAATACTTTGGCGGAAAAAGAAGGTCGAAGACCAGGACTGGCTGTAATTCAGGTTGGTGCTGATCCGGCATCCAGTGTATATGTCCGGAATAAGAAGAAGGCCTGTGAAGAGGCTGGTATTGTGTCATTTGGCTACGATTTGCCTGAAGAATCATCTCAGGCCCAATTGCTTGAGCTCATTGATGCCTTAAATAAAGATGAAAGAGTTGACGGCATTCTCTGTCAGCTGCCGTTGCCAAAGCATATGGATGAGTTTACAGTACTTAATGCCATCATTCCGGAAAAAGATGTCGACGGGTTTCATCCTGTGAATGTTGGATTGCTTTCTACAGGACATAAATCATTGGTATCATGTACGCCAGCAGGTGTTCTGGAAATGCTCAAGGCATATAATATCGAGATAAAAGGAAAGCGCTGTGTTATCATCGGCCGCAGTAATATCGTAGGCAAGCCTGTTGCACAGCTTATGCTGCGAGAGCATGCCACTGTAACGATAGCTCATTCCAGAACTGTTGATCTGCCGGCAATCTGCCGAGAAGCTGATATTTTGATCGCTGCCGTGGGCCGCGCTGAAATGGTTACCGCAGAATATATCAAGCCAGGCGCGACTGTTATAGATGTTGGAATAAACCGCAATGAGCAAGGTAAGCTTGTAGGTGATGTCCTCTTCGAAGACGCAAGCAAGGTTGCAGGCGCGATCACTCCTGTACCGGGAGGCGTTGGCCCAATGACGATAGCTATGCTGCTGAAAAACACAGTTCAGGCCTATCGACAGGCACGAGGTATTTTATGAAAAATATCCGTATTGGTGAAATTCTCTGTGTTGGTACCGAGCTTCTGGTCGGACAAATTGTCAATACCAATGCCAGCTGGCTGGCCAGGCGTTTATCGCTGCTCGGTATAAGCTCATACTATCAGACTGTTGTAGGTGATAATCCGACTCGAATGCTTGAGGCGATGAGAGTTGCCAGCGGTAGATCAGACCTGATAGTAGTAACAGGCGGACTTGGACCGACTGCTGATGATCTAACCATGTCAATTGCTGCTCAAATGGCAGGTAAGAGCATGGAGATGCATGAACCAAGCCGCAGCGCGATCAGCGATATGTTCCGCAGAATGGGCAGGATAGAGGTAACGGAGAACAACTGGAAGCAGGCTATGATGCCTGAAGGTGCCTATGTGCTTCCAAATGGTAACGGCACAGCTCCCGGAGCGGTTATTGAATATAGCTTCGAAGGCAGAGCTGTAACTATGATACTCCTTCCAGGGCCACCATCTGAAATGCAGCCTATGTTCATCGATCAAGCTGAGCCATGGATAGAACAGCATGTTTCGACGAGCTTCAAGCATATTTTTGTCAGAATGATCGGTATCGGCGAATCAAAGGCGGAGACATTGCTTCTCGATCTGATAAACGGCCAGAATAATCCAACCATTGCACCGTATGCGTCTGAAGGCGAAGTTATATTCAGAATCAGCCAGCTCTTTGATAAAAATAATGGCGCTATAGATCAACAGCCTGATTTGACTGCGGAGCTTCTGACAGAGGTCAATAACAGGCTTGGTGAATTTATTTACGAGGTAGGGAACCGCAAAATGCCTGAGGTGGTAAAGGATCTGCTCAATGAGCAGGGTAAAACTATCAGCTTCGCGGAATCCTGTACAGCCGGCCTGCTTTCGGACGCAATTGCTCAATATCCTGGTGCTTCTTCAGTTTTCAAAGGTGCTATAATAGCCTATGATAATAAAATAAAGACTGATGTTCTAAATGTACCAACCGAGATAATCGCAGAGTATGGCGCTGTTAGCGAGCAATGTGCTGTGGCAATGGCGACAGGTTGTCGTGATGTCATGCAAACAGATTTGGCGATTTCAGTAACGGGCATTGCCGGTCCGGATGGCGGATCTGACGAGAAGCCTCTCGGAACAGTCTGGTTGGCTGCAGCCAGTGCGAATGGTGTTGTAACCAGAAAGCTTCATCTGGCTGGCAATAGAGGAAGAATCAGAAGGGTTTCAGCTTTGCAGGCATTGGATCTGGCCAGGAGGCAGCTTCTGTGAAAATACCCGGAAACAAGAGCAGATTAACACAACAGGAAAGAGATATTATAAGAAAAAATCCTGTGCATGAGGGTCCGATCAGAGTCGCGGCCTCATCTTCGTCTGCTTCTGGAAATCACAATATGACAGCAGCAACGATAATAATGATGATAGGATTGCTGCTAAGCAAAATATCAGGACAGCTTAGAGAGATATTAGTTGCACCGGTACTAGGCTACGGCGTGGTTTCTGATGCTTACCTCATAGGTTTTCAAGTGCCTGATCTTTTTTATCAGTTGCTTGTTGGTGGTGCGATTCAAGCCGCGATAACTCCATCATTGGCTGCGTCACTTGAGAATAAACAAGAAAAAGAAGGCTGGCGCAGCGTCAGTATATTTATGAATGTAGCTGCCGTAGTTATGATTCTTGCTGTGCTTATCGGCGAATTGCTTGCTCCTTGGCTGATCGGAAGCTATACTGCAAGGCTTGACTCTGAAACTACAGCACTTGCTGTACGTGTAACACGAGCGCTATTCCCACAAGTTTTCTTCATGATGATGGCTGCTCTTTGCATTGGCATCCTAAATGCATACCGGAAGTTTTCCTCAACATCATTCGGACCATCTGTTTATAATATATGTGTTGTCTTGGCTATGGTCATACTGGGCAGCAGAACTAATCAGGGTGCAGTAAGGGTTGCTTCTGGAGTTATGGCAGCAGCAGCGGTCTATTTCTTCCTGCAGCTCTTCATGGCTCGTAGAGAATTCAGAAATTATTCACTGTCATTCGATTTACATGACAACGGATTCAGAAGGCTTCTTAGGCTGGCTGTTCCGACTCTTTTGTCAGGCTCCATAGTTCAGCTTAACACCATAATTCTGACAAGCTACGCAGATCAGTTCCCCGGTGCGCCCACTTCGCTGCGGCATGCTGCTACGACTTGGCAGCTGCCATATGGCGTTTTCGTAATAGCGATAGGCAATGTAATGCTTCCTTCGCTGGCAAGATTATATGCATCTCGTGACCATACAGCCTGCAGACGCCTTTATAGAGGCAGTTTGCGCAAGGCTCTTTTTCTGACCGTACCATCTGCGGCTATATTTTTGCTGCTGCAGGTAGATGTTGTCAGAGCAATATTTCAATGGGGCCCCAGTTATCCTGAAGAAAGTGTTTTGGCCACAGCCAGTGTTCTGAGCTGGTATTGTCTGGCAATGGTCGCTCAGACTATAGTTTTCATAACCAACCAAGCCTTCTATGCCAGAAAAATGACAAGAATAGCGCTGCTTAACGGCTTGATAACACTGGCTCTCAATCCATTGTTCTGTCATTTGCTGACGCGTGTTTTTGGCATGGGTATAAGTGGTTTGTCTCTGGCATATACCTTAACAAGCTTCATTAGTGCAGGCGTTCTGTATTTCATTTACAAAATTCAGCTCAGAGATGCTGCCCCTAAGAGAATGTGGCCATACATGATTCAATTGGTTATTTGTACTGGAGCGATGATG
>CAZHQX010000010.1:0-8641 GCA_964534195.1 uncultured Oscillospiraceae bacterium | reverse complement strand
GTCATGAATGAACGAACGATTGTTCTATTTTCTTATATTTGGGAGGTAAATATGGCCAGAGCAGGAAAAACACCAGGGAAATCTTCACAGGAAGTCAATCAGAAAGCGGCCGCTGACAGAACAAAAGCACTTGACGCGGCTTTGGGTCAGATAGAGAAGCAGTTCGGTAAGGGTGCTGTTATGAAATTAGGTGAACGGGCCTTGACTCAGATCGAGGCGATACCTACAGGAGCATTATCACTTGATCTGGCTCTTGGTGTAGGCGGAGTTCCAAGAGGACGTGTTGTTGAGATATATGGACCAGAGTCATCAGGTAAAACAACTGTCGCACTTCATATTATCGCTGAGGCTCAAAAAAACGGAGGTACAGCTGCTTTTATTGATGCTGAGCATGCGCTGGATCCGGAATATGCGAAAAAGCTTGGTGTTGACATCGATAATCTGATCGTTTCACAGCCGGATACAGGTGAGCAGGCACTTGAGATCACTGAGGCTCTTGTTAGAAGCGGTGCCGTTGATGTTATAGTAGTCGACTCAGTTGCAGCTTTGGTTCCCAAGGCTGAGATTGATGGTGAGATGGGCGATTCTCATGTTGGTCTGCAGGCACGTCTGATGTCACAGGCTTTACGTAAGCTGGCCGGTGTTATCAGCAAATCAAGTACCGTTGCTATTTTTATCAATCAGCTGCGTGAGAAGGTTGGTATCATGTTCGGAAATCCAGAGACAACACCAGGCGGCCGCGCGCTTAAGTTTTACTCTTCGGTCAGAATGGATGTTCGTAGAATTGAAACGCTGCGTAATGGCACAGATGTCGTTGGATCGAAAACAAGAGTCAAGGTTGTAAAAAATAAGGTTGCTCCTCCGTTTAAGGAGGCTGAGTTTGACATAATATATGGTGAAGGCATTTCCAGAGAGGGCAGTATTATTGATATGGGCGTCAAGCTCGATTTTGTCGAGAAGAGCGGTGCCTGGTTTGCCTATAATGGACAGAAAATTGGTCAGGGCAGGGATAATGCCAGACTGTTTCTCAAGGATAATCCTGAGATACGTGATGAGATAGACAATAAGATCAGAGCTGCTGTATTCAGCGATAAACCCAAGGAAGCCTTAGAAGATCCTGATATTGGTAAGGACTTAAGTGATGACGAAGAAGATATCCTCGGACTCGAGCTCTGAGTTTATAAGAGAGTCTGATCTTGCCGAAATGGCCAGACAAAAAGAGATTGATAGAATATGCAGTCTGGCTATTAAGTACATTGGAATTTCTACTAAATCAAGTGGCAGGATCAGAGAATACTTAAATAGACAGGAGATCGATGAATATTTAATAGATCCGGCTATGAATGATCTACAGCGTCGAGGATATCTTGATGATGCAGTGATTGCGGCTAGAATTGCCCGTCAACGGACGGGCAGAAGAGCAGTATCTAAAAAGGCTATGAGATATTATATGCAGGCAGCCGGCTTGCCGGCTGCTATTATAGAGAGTCAGTGCGAACAGCTGCCGACTGATAATGAATCAGCCAAGCAGGCTTTGGCAGGCAGGTTTTCTCAGCCTGACCCTTCAGAAAAAGCTCGAATGATACGATTTCTGGCCAGTAGAGGATTCAGTGCCGGCATATCTACAAGAACTGTCACTGATTATCTTGACAGTCAGCATGATAATATTGAATAATTGCATGGTAGTTAAGCGACTGAGCCTGCTGTTTGACAGCAGGCTTTGTTATGAAATGATTTATTTCAAATTTGGAGAAATGAGTATAAGATGAATAAAAAAAGCAAAGCTGTCTATCTGCTTTCGTTAGGATGCTCGAAGAATCTGGTTGATTCGGAATGTATGAGTGAAATCATTCGATTAGATGAGCATATCATGATCGATAAACCTCAACTAGCTGATGTCATCATTGTTAATACTTGTGGTTTCATAGAGTCTGCCAAGACTGAAGCTATCGAGGCAATATTGGAAATGGCTGATTACAAAAAGCCAAACGGCAGAGCAGATTATCTGATCGTCACCGGCTGTCTGTCTCAACGTTATGCGGCTGATATCTTGAATGATCTGCCTGAGGTAGATGCGGTACTTGGTACAGGTGATTATGGGCGCATATCTGAAATGATCGATAAGCTATATTCATCTAAATCACGTTGCCTTGAGCTGCCAGGGGCGGCCGGAAGCATTGATCATCTGTCCGTGAAACGCAGACCATCCTCTGGACAGAAGTATGCCTACATCAAGATTGCTGAGGGCTGCTCCAATCGTTGCAGCTATTGTGCAATTCCTGGAATAAGAGGTGATTTTCAGTCAAGATCAATTGAGGAAATAATTGAAGAGGCAAAGTACTTGAGCGAGTCTGGCTATGAAGAACTCATTTTGATAGCTCAGGATACCACGCGCTATGGCCTTGATCTATATGGCAGAAGAGCACTTACAGAACTGCTTATAGAAATCTGCAAACTGCCTCTTGTCAGAATGATAAGAATACTTTATGTTTACGCCGATGGTATTACAGATGAACTAATTGAGCTCATGAAGAATGAACCTAAAATAGCACGGTACCTTGACTTGCCAATTCAGCATGCGTCTGACAAGATCCTCAAAAAGATGAACAGGCATGATAGCCTGGCCCGAATCAGGAAAACTGTATTTTCACTAAGAGAGGCAATGCCTGACATAATTTTAAGAAGTACCGTCATGGTTGGTTTCCCGGGAGAGGTCGCTGAGGATTTTGAAATACTACTAGCAGCTTTGAAGGAGTTAAGATTTGATAGACTTGGCTGTTTTGTGTTTTCAGCAGAGGAAGGAACTCCTGCATATGATTGGCATCCGCGCGTGCGTAAAAATGTCGCAGAAGCAAGATTGGCAAGGGTTATGGAACTGCAGCAAAAAATTTCATTAGAAAAGAATATTGAGAGAATTGGTACGATAGTACCTGTAACACTTGAAACAATACACGAAGATGGTATATTCTACATAGGCCGCAGTTATGGTGAGGCTCCGGAAGTAGATCCGGTTATTCTGGTAGCTGCCGGCCGTGAAGGTATAACTGTTGGTCAGACCTGTTTGGTCAGGATCCTGGATGCCGGCGAATATGAATTGACTGGAGAGACAATAGAATGAATTTACCTAACAAGCTAACTATTTTAAGAATGATCATGATACCGTTTGTATTGTTATTTATGCTGCCAATACCATTTATGAAGGATACTTTTGCCAGTTGGAATACTTTTATTGCAGACTGGGGCATGTTTGTAGCAATGATAATATTTTCTTTGGCGTCATTGACAGATATGCTCGATGGCAGGATCGCCAGAAGCAGAAATATTGTTACCAATCTTGGCAAATTTCTTGATCCGATCGCTGATAAGATGCTTGTGATATCTGTATTGATCGCTCTCGTTCAAACAGGACGTGTACATGCGATCTTTACGATCATCATTATAATGAGAGAGTTTATGGTCACAGGAATCAGACTTCTGGCCTCAGATCACGGTGTTGTTATTGCTGCCAGCAATATTGGCAAAGCAAAAACAGTAACACAGATGATCGCGATCATCTGGCTGATGCTTGAGCAGGTGTTAATCAAGCTTACCGCTTCTCTAGAAGGCGTTGCCGCTGTTATTACCTGGATCGGTAATATAGCTTTGCTGATAGCTGTAGTGATGACACTTGTGTCAGGCTGGGATTACCTCAAGAAAAATCTTTCATTTTTAAAGAGTTGAGTATGCAAGGCATCGCTTGAGAAATCTGCTGTTCATATAATGTTGACAGGCTTTCTCTTGACAATTCCTTGATAATCAAATAAAACTATGTTATGTCTTTGGTAAAAGATAAATAAATGCAATTTTCCCATGATGCAGGAGGTACTATTAATGTCAACAGATACTATTTTTGAGAATGTCCAGAATATTCTTGTGGAACAGCTTGGTGTAGACGCTGACGCTGTTACTATGGATGCCAACTTTATTGATGATCTTAACGCTGATTCACTCGATATCGTTGAGCTTGTTATGGCTATGGAACAAGAATTCGATATTTCCATCCCTGATGAAGAAGCAGAGAGAATTAAGACAGTCGGAGACGCAGTACGTTTTATCAAGGCAAATTCCTGAAACGCGTAAATATCTGCTATAATTCAATAGTATTGTTAATAAAACGAGACCGGATAAAAACTTATCCGGTCATAGTTTTATCAAGGAGGAGCGAAACATGTCATCGATTGAAGCTGTTACAGCTACAGAGAGAAGAAATCAGCTGCTGAGTTTCAGCAGGCTGATCAATTACAATTTCCGCGATATTCAGAAGCTTGACGAGGCATTAACACATTCAACCTATGCTTATGAACATCGCCATCAGGGCTTGACTGATAATGAGAGACTTGAGTTTTTGGGCGATGCCGTGCTCGATCTCGTTATCAGTGAAGTCCTGTTTAAGAACAAGGATAGTTTTTCCGAAGGATATATGACTAAGACAAGAGCGCTTGTTGTTTGCGAAAACACTCTGGCGGATGTTGCCAGAGATATTGGGCTTGGTCAGGTGTTGCTGCTTGGCAGAGGTGAAGAAGCAACGGGTGGTGATGATAAATCATCAAATCTTTCTAATGCGATGGAGTCTCTGTTTGGCGCTGTATTCCTTGACGGTGGATATGAACAGGCGGCAAAAGTGATCCTGAATCTACTGTATGATTCATTAGAGCAGGCTCTCAAGGGCGAAATGGTTTATGATCATAAGAGCAAGCTGCTTGAGCTGGTACAATCTACAAGGGGAAACAGTACTATGCGATTTGAGATCGTTGCAGAGGATGGTCCTGTACATAACAGGACTTTTACCGCGGCGGTAATAGTAGATGAAAATCAAATTGCTACCGGACAAGGCAGCAGCAAAAAAGAAGCTGAACAACAAGCAGCCAGATCAGCACTTAAGATACTTAGCTGCAATAGACAGGGTTGTCAGCAGATGAATGATTTTCAAGACACAGGAAAGGCAGACGACTAAGCATATATGCATTTGAAATCGTTGGAAATACAAGGGTTTAAGTCCTTCCCCGAGAGGACTGTTATAGAGTTTCATCAAGGTGTTACAGCAATTGTAGGGCCGAATGGCAGTGGTAAATCAAATGTAACTGATGCCATCCGCTGGGTACTTGGCGAGCAAAGCGTTAAGACGCTTCGTGGTGCCAGGATGGAAGACATAATCTTCACAGGTACCCAGTCACGCAAAGCGATGAGCTTCGCGGAAGTTACGATGACAATTGACAATCAGGATCAGAAGCTGCCTTTTGAATATACCGAGATTCAGGTAACGAGACGACTCTATCGATCAGGTGAGAGTGAGTATCTCCTAAACAAGACACATTGCAGACTTAAGGATATAGTTGCTTTGTTTATGGATACCGGTCTTGGCCGTGATGGCTATTCAATTGTAGGACAAGGTAAAGTTGATGACATTCTGAGCCATAGATCTGAAGATAGAAGAAAGATATTTGAAGAGGCTTCTGGTATTGTAAAATTCAAGACAAGAAAAGAAGAGGCTGAGAAGAAGCTATTTAATACTGACCAAAACCTTCTTAGGATCAATGATATTATTCAGGAGTTGTCTGAGCAGATGGAACCACTGTCTGAGCAGGCAAGCGCAGCTAAAAAGTATATGAATCTGCGCGATGAGCTTAAGGAAATTGAAATTGCCTTCATTCTTGATCAGGCAGATCAGCTGACAGCGCATGGTCTCGAGAGCGAGCAGGAAAAGAAAATGCTCGAGGATGATTTGGCTAAACAGCAGGCTGTGCTCTCAGCAATGAGGGAGGATAACAGGAAATCAATTGATGAACTTCATGAGCTTGATGAGAGTATAGAGAAACAGCGAACAGCCATCAACAACGCCAGCTTGAAAGCTACAGATCTCGCGGGCGAGGCCGCTCTTGGCAGCGAGCGTATTTCTCAGCTGCGCGAGCGGATATCACAGGGCCAGCAGCAGATCGAAGAATCTCAGGAATCCTTGCAGCTGTTGGAAAATGATATTAGTGGCCGTCAAAAGAAACTTGATACTTTGCTAAAACAGAAAAAGATTTATGGTGAGAGATTGGCTCAGGCAGAAAATGATATGAAAGAGCTTCAGCAATCTCTAACCAAACAGGAGAACGAAATTGTTTCCTGGAAAAATCAACTTGATAAGAAACTTGAAACCGTATATGAGAAGAGAAGCGAGCTTGGCCAGCTGAAGGGACAAAGGGAATTGATCGGTCAGCGTAAGCGTGCTCTTACACTTGAACTTGGAGAGCTCACAAGTGATAGAAATAGACTTGAATTCCAAATTGAGGATTTACAGGACAAATTTAATGAGCTGATGCGTCTCTGGCAACAGGCATCTGAGATCAAAGAAAAAACTGAGCTGGAGCTTGATGTCCAGAGACAGGAATGTCAAGATATCACTGCCGCGCTGGAATCTGATAGACAAAACCAACGTAACGCGCAGTATAAGCTTAAGACACTTGAAAACATGGAGAAGAGCCACGAGGGTTATCATGAGTCTGTAAAAAGCATAATGAAGCTTGTACAGTCTAATCCTGCTTATAGTAAAAGTGTCAGAGGAACTCTTGGCGAGCTGATTACTGTGGAAGAGAAGTTTGAACTTGCAGCTGAGACCGCTCTAGGCGCTGCTGTCCAGAATATTGTTACAGATAATGATAAGACAGCAGCTGAGCTTATTGGCTGGCTTAAGCAGAACCGGGCAGGCAGGGCAACATTTCTTCCAATTGATCAGATAAGAGGCAGACGACTTGACAGCCCTCTTGAGAAGCAGCTCTCTTCGATGCCGGGCTATCTGGGTATTGCCAGCGATATAGTTAAGAAACCAGTTGAGCTTGATGAAATAGCTGTGTCACTCCTGGGGCGTGTAGTATTCGTTGATAATATTGACAATGCCAGAGCGATGGCAAGAGCCTGCCGTCATGCAACAAGATTGGTTACACTTGAGGGCGATGTCATGAATCCCGGCGGATCAATGACAGGAGGATATCAGAGACATAACAGCAGCGGACTTCTTGGCAGGAGTCGTGACATTGAGAGATTGACAAAGGTAATCGCTGAGCTTGAAGAGAAAATAGCTAAATCCAGCTCTATGCTCACAGCAGCTGATGAACGGCTAAAGCAGCTGGGTCGTGCTTCACAGGAAAATGAGCAAAAAGTTACAGCTTTAACTCATCAGCGTGTTCGTGACGAAGCACAGATATTATCCCTTAAGGATGAATATGAGAGATTGACCGGTCGTTGCACACTTATGGAACAGGAAGCATCCCAGCTTAGTGATCAGGATGGCTCTATTGATGATCAGCAAAGAAGCATCGAAAACGAGATCGAGCAACAGCTGAAGGAAATAGAAGATCTGCGCACTAGTATTGGAGAGCGTGAGACAGCGAACAAAGCTGAACAGCTGAGACGTGATGATATTCGCGAAGCTATCACAGATTATAAAGTATCGCTTAATTCTGTTGAAGAGTCGCTGCTCTCCATGCAGGAAATGTCTGAGAGAATTGAACAGGAAAAGAACCTTCATATTGTCAGAATAGAGAAGCAGCGATCGGCCAATGAAAACAGCGAAGCAGAGATAGAGATTCTTAAGAACAAGCAGAATGATCTGCAAAATCAAATCAGCGAATGTGAGAAGTTGGTCAGAACTCTAAATAGCGAAGCTGAAGCTCTCATGCGTAAACGTGAAGAAATTGAGGGAAGACAATCTGGCTATTATGATCAACTTGAGCTGGCTTCTGGACGTCTCTCTTCTATTCAAAATGAGATTACAAGAGCTGAGTCCAAGTTCGCTCGTTATGAGCTTCAGCTTGATGAGCTTAAGAATCGTTTGTGGGAAGAATATGAGCTGACTGTAAATCAGTCAGATAAGTGGCGTCGACCGATCGATAGCCAGAGCGATGCCCAGAAGAGCATCAACAGCCTTAAAAACAGAATCAAGGCGCTTGGTCCAGTCAATTTGACCGCTATTGAGAGTTATGCTTCATTGCAGGAACGTTTTGAGTTCATGAGCAAGCAGCGAGACGATATAGAACAAGCAAGGTATAAGCTGACTGCTGTAATAAGTGAATTGACTGAAGCGATGAAGGAACAGTTTGTATCACATTTCCACCTGATCAACGATAACTTCCGCAGGGTCTTCAGTGAATTGTTTGGTGGTGGTATGGCAGAGCTTAATCTTGAAGACTCGGATGATGTTCTAGCCTGTGGTATAGAGATAAAAGCACAACCACCTGGCAAAAGACTACAGAATCTAACATTGTTGAGCGGTGGTGAGCGCTGCTTGACAGCGATAGCTTTGCTATTTGCGATTCTTAAGCTTAGGCCAACACCCTTTTGTGTTTTGGATGAGGTCGAGGCAGCACTGGATGATGCTAACGTCAGCAGATTTACTGACTATATCAGAAATTACGCTGATGCTTCACAGTTTATTTTGGTTACACACCGGAAAGGAACAATGGAAGCTGCCGACAGATTATATGGTGTTACCATGCAGGAACGCGGAATTTCACGTGTGCTCTCGATGAAGCTTTCGGATGAGTTTCCGGCATAATTATCAATAACAGGAGATATATATGGGATTATTTGATGTTTTTAAAAAAGGATTGCAGAAAACAAG
>CAZHQX010000009.1:0-28199 GCA_964534195.1 uncultured Oscillospiraceae bacterium | reverse complement strand
TTGAGTACAAAAGAGGTGTGATATAATACTTGTTGTGTGTTTAATAGCATGACTTTATAAGTAGTAACCATACGGAGGAGCTGTCATGGCAAAACCTAATCGCAATACCAATACTCGTTTAGCAAGTACGATCAATGCCCGGTATTTTGTTTCGTCCGGGGCTTCAGATACATTTTATCTCGATGGAAGACTCTCTGGCAAAAGAGAGAGACGTGCGGCCGACATTACGCTTGATCGCGAAGAACGTGGCTTTTTTCTATCGGTTTTCGCTCATACCGGTAGTCAGCCTGTTGATGAGGTTCAGACTGCACGTCTGAGGAAATCGCTTGATAAGATACTGCATGATGTTAAAAACAATGGCAGAAATATTGATGCCGAAATAAATGAATTGGCAGAATGCGCAGTGGATATTTCCGGCAGAATGACGCTGCAGAATAATGGTGTTCGTCAACCGTATTTCGCCGGCATAATTGTAAAAGACGCCGAGATCGCTGCTATCACTATGGGCGGAGGCTGTGCCTGGCTCTATCGCGGTGATGTGCTTTATCCACTGACCTCTGATGATTGTCAGCTGGAAGCGATCGATCTGAACGGCAAGGACGTTCCGGGCCATGATGTTTATTGCGCTGGTGTTGCCGGTACTGTTAGATATTCAAATATCGCTCAACTGCAGGAGGATGATTGTGTCATTACCTGTAACAAAGAGGTTTTCGAGGCTCTTGGTCAGCGTGAGCTGCTGAGACTGCTTTATGAGGCTGAGGACCAGGCTGATGCCGCTGGTCTTATCATTACGGCCGCTTCCGCGAAGATGCCAGGTGTACCGCTGCAGTTCATGATTGGTTTTGTTGAAGCGATCAATGCAGTTGATAAACCGACAAAAGCAGGATTCGGCAGGTCTTTTGCCGGGATGGGCGCTGCGGCGCTGCCTAAGTCGGCAGCTGCTAAAAACGCGTCGGCACCTGCGCCGAGGAAGGAAGTTCAAACAGATATTCCGGAGGAGTATCTGGAAACCGAAGCGGATTATGATGTTCCGGCAGAAACTGGTTATGAAGAGATGCCGGCAGCGGCTGCGCCTTTCTCGCCGGTTGATGATATTGATAGTGATTATGGCATTGCAGATGATGACAGCTATGATGTCCATGAAGATGAATATTATGAAGAATATGACAACAGCGGCCGTACCCGCAGAATCGCCTTCTATCTGATTTTGGCAGTTATTTGCATCGGCTGCCTGTTCGCTATTTATCAGATGCTGTTCAACAAAGATGATGAGCCGAAGATTACAACTACTACACCTGTGATTACGACGACGACTGGTGAGGATACGACAACAACGACAACAACTACAACTACTGAGACAACAACCGAGAATACAGACGAGACTACGACAGAGCCGGACGAGACAACGACTGAACCGGAAGAGACGACTACAGCTCCCGAAGAGACGACCACAGAGGCACCGCCCGAAACGACCACTGCCGCGCCGTCGGGTGATTTGATTGCTACACATAAGGTAGCTTCCGGTGAGACGTTGTTTGGCATTGCTGTTAAGTATTATAATTCGGGAAGTCAAGCAAATATTGACTTGATCAAGAATGCCAACGGTTTAACATCAGATGTTGTTCAGGTTGGTGATGAACTGAAAATACCAGTCAAAGATTAGAAGTGAACTAGTTTGCAGCTGAATACTGAATGCTTATGTGCCTGATGTTGCATAAATCGCAGTTCTGACTTGCAAATTATTCCGTCAGAATATATACTGCCTTTGAATATCCGCAACACCGATGGCACCATGATAGAGCGGTCTTGACTGTGTTGAAGCATGGCAGGTCTGCTCTATCGTAATATTTGTCAGAGTGAAACATCGTAAGCATGAAATGTCAAAGGAGATATATAGCATGCACAAGAGACTATTTATACCGGGACCGGTGGATGTACTGCCGCAGGTGCTCGAACAAATGACCAGACCGATGATCGGACACAGGACAAAAGGCGCATCAGCTCTGCAAGGCTCAATTGCCGAAAAAATGCGTAAGCTGATGTTTACTGAGAATGAGATATTGTTGTCAACCTCATCGGGCAGCGGCCTCATGGAGGGTGCGGTCAGATCGTGTACAGCACGCAAAGCGGCAGTGTTTTCAATCGGAGCTTTTGGTGATCGTTGGTATAAAATGGCTGTTGCGAATGGCGTACCTGCTGATATTTACCCGTCAGAGCTTGGTCAGCCGACTACACCTGAGCAGATAGAAGCAGTTTTATCTACAGGTGATTATGACCTTATTACAATAACTCAAAACGAAACCGCCACAGGTGTCGCGAATAATCTGGAGGAGCTTGCTCCAGTCATCTCGCGTTATCCGGATGTTGTTTTCTGTGTTGACGCTGTCAGTTCTCTGGGCGGACACAAGATTGAAGCAGATCGTCTGGGTATAGATATTCTGATCACTTCAACGCAGAAGTGTCTGGGACTTCCTCCTGGACTTGCGATCTGTTCGATCTCGGAAAAGGCTGTCAAACGAGCTGAAAAGGTGCCAAATAGAGGTTTGTATTTCGATCTGTTGGAGCTGTATAAATTTGTAAAAACCAAGCCGCATCAGTATCCATCGACACCTGCCCTATCACTGATGTATGCGCTTGACTATCAGCTCGACCGTATAATGGATGAAGGAATTGAGGAGCGTTTTGCCCGTCATAGCAAAATGGCCGGTATGGTTCAGGCTTGGACCAGGAAGAATTTCGCTTTGTTCGCCAATCCTTCATATCTGTCGCAGACTGTGACCTGTGTGGATAATATCACTGGTGTCAGCGTAGCAGAGCTTAACGGCAAGCTGGCTGATTACAATTATATGATTTCCGGCGGCTATGGTAAGATCAAGGACAGAACATTCAGAATAGCCCATATGGCAGATACTACACCAGAGCAGATAGAAGAACTGCTCGCGACAATAGACAAGGTTTTGCCAGAGATCAAGGCTTAATAAGAGATTCTACGACCGGTGGAACCGGCAGGGGGGAATATCATGAGAATAGTAATTACAGAGAAAATCGCGGCTGAATCAGTGGATTATCTGCGTGAGCAGGGTTTCGAGGTCGATGAGAAGCTCGGACTCAGTCAGGAGCAGATCGAGGGTATCATGGCTCCGTACGATGGGCTGATAGTCCGCAGCGTCACTCAGGTAAACCGCAGTCTGATCGAGAAGGCTGTTAACCTGAAGGTAGTCGGCAGAGCCGGCAACGGTATTGACAATATCGATGTTGATGCCTGTACAGAAAAGGGCGTTATCGCAGTCAATACTCCTGAAGCAAATATTATGGCTGCCGGTGAGCTTGCAGTCGGTCTGGCTTTTGCTGCTTTCAGAAATATCTGTATCGCCAACGAAGCAGCACGACGTGATGATTTCCGCAGAGGCAAAATGATCGGCAATGAGCTTGATTCCAAGGTCGCCGGCATAATCGGTATGGGCCGCATTGGATCGATCGTAGCCCGCAAGCTGAAGGGTATCGGTATGAAGGTCATCGTCTATGATCCATATATCCCACAGGAGAGATTTGATAAGCTAAGCGTCAAACGCTGCAGTTCTCTTGATGAGCTTCTTACTCAGGCTGATCTGATCACCTTCCATACACCTAAGACAAAAGAGACCTATAATATGCTTGGTGCGGCTGAGCTGGCAAAATGCAAGCCGGGCGTTAGAATCGTTAACGCAGCCCGTGGTGGTCTGGTAAACGAGGCCGCTCTCTATGATGCGCTGGTCTCAGGACATGTGGCTGCGGCAGGTATCGATGTTTTCGATAAGGAGCCCAGCTATGACAAGAAACCTGGTGAGCAGAGCTACGAGAATAAGCTTCTGAGCCTGCCTAATTGCGTTGTTACACCTCATCTTGGTGCTTCATCTCATGAAGCCAACACTAATGTCGGCACAGCTGTAACAGAGCTTGTTGCCAGTGTGTTGAAGGGTGAGCTCGTAGCTGCTATCAATATGCCTGCGATCGACGGCGATCTCTCAGAGATGAAGCCTTTTGTCAGCCTTGCTGAGAAGCTCGGCGCCATCTATTATCAGGCTGAGAGCAGTCCTGTCAGCACAATTTCCATTACATATTCCGGTGAGCTGGCTAAGACTGAAACAGATCTGCTGACATTGTCAGTACTCAAGGGCTTCCTCTCAACAGTTACCAGCGAGCGTATCAGTTTCGTAAATGTCAAACAGCGTGTTGCCGATATGGGCGTCGACGTGGTCGAGAGCAAAACAACGCATCTTGAGAAATACACAAACCTGATCACTGTAGAATTCTGCGCGGCAGAAAAAGCCCTGTCAGTATCAGGCACAGTTTTTGGCAAGGATTCTGAGATCCTGGTCGATTTCTTCGGTTATCACATGGATTTCGAGCTATCAAGCCATGTTCTTGCTTTGCAAAATGACGATGTTCCTGGAATTATCGGCCGCGTAGGTACTATTCTCGGACTTAACAAGATCAACATCGCGACGATGCACTGGAGCCGCAAGAAGGACAAAATGAGAGCACAGTCTTTTATCAGCATAGATTCTCCGGTCGCACCTGAGGTCATTCAGAAGCTGGGCGCTATCGAGGGTGTTCTGAGAGTATCTGTTCTTGATTTTTAATTGATCTGATAGATGCTGAAATAGCCTTGGCTGAAGACCTTATCGCCAATCTTGCTGATCAGGTCCTCTCGAATGAGTGAAATAGTACGGTCATCCTCTGACAAGGTGCTGAATTTCTCTCTCTCGAGTTGTCCGATCACAATATACTCAACTGAATATTCTTTGATCAGATCAAGCCTGAGCTGCTGATCATCTGTAGTGTAGATATCCCTGACTGCCTGCTGACGTGGTACGACCACTGATGTGAAGGCGTCAGGGTTTTCTTCGCTGGTTCGCCAGAGCCACTCATGTGTCTGCCAGCCAATTATAGTTGGCAGACCGGTAAAAGCCGAGATTCTTCCATAATCAGTATAGCTGTCGCCGAACGATTCCAGGACAACAGGCTGACCATCGACGTTTTCGTTCAGCCACTTGATTGCTGAGACATCGGCCGCCAGCTCACCAGGGCTGCTGTCACTGATACTTGAGGAATCCTTAAGCGCGAAGGATTTCAGTGCGTCAAGCCCACGATACCTGTCAATTTCCAGGGGCCCCAGCCATTGTTTTGTGGCGCTGACCGGATACCATAAAGGAATAATAATCATCACGATCAGTGTTAAGGCTGTAACAGAAGCGGCTATTTGTCTACCTTTTGTCGGCTTCTGCCTCGTTGTTTGATCGATCATAGACGAATGCTTCCGAGCCGCTGGACTGATTGCCGCTCTGATAATCAAAGGCGCAGCACAGCCCCAGACAAGTGACAATAGTACATAAGCCTGATATGTAAACTTAAACATTGTGTTTGCACGTTTATAGTCACCACTGTAAATGTCAACGACATAGACTATTTCCGGTAGCATGATCAGGAACAGTCCCATCAGAAAAATCGCGGCGAGAAGACGGTCAGCCGGTTCAGACATAGCGGATCTAAATGCTCTTAATATACGTGAGCTGTAAGAGGAATTATTCTCTATAGCCAGTTGTTTCTGCTGTGGCAAGGGTGGAAAGGTTTTACGAAGCTTAGGTCTGCGCTGCTTCAGGAATAACCAGATCAAATAAATCAGGCCTGCGGTTATATGTGCTCCCCAAAGTACCCAGAGCTGCGAAATTGGAGAACGAGCGACGGTGAGTGCGATCTCTTTCGCTATGGGTTCGAAAGCAAGATTAAAAGGAAGTGAGAACAGGTGGGCCAGGAAGAAGAGCCAGCCCATTTGAGATCCGGCGGCACTCAAGCCATCAGAGACTCTGGCGGCAATCAGAAGATTTATGATTGCCGCGGTGAGATAAAGCGCAAGCGCCAGCAGAGGATTGCTTACTTTCAGAAATACGGCCATTATGAGGGCTGATTGGATAAGAAAAACCGGAATCCCCTGCAAGGAAATAGCTTTGCCAGTGTTCCTGCTGAAAAAAATCCACATGATAAGGCAAAGCAGAGCGAAGTAAATAATAAAATCCCAGAAATTCGCCATCATGAAAACCGCTAAAAAAGCAGACATTAGATAGTAGTATGGTTCGCTGATCAGCCCACGTATTTTTTTCAAGCTGACAGGACCCCGTTTGACATAGGCCAAAACTATCAGAAGCAGGCTGAGAACAAAAACCAGATTTATTACATGAGCATGAAGATCGGCTACCAGATATGAATAGTAGGGGAACTCATGGATGGTTTTGTCTGTTGTTTCAGGATTGTAGCCAATATATCTGGTAGAATTGGCAAACCAGAAGGCAGCCTCATTGCTGCCGGGCAGGATAGATCTGTTAATCAGCAGAGTTGTCAATCCGCGAACCGGACTTTTGTCAGCGAAAAGAAAAGCATGTTGATTGCCGCCGAAGACTAGAAGCAGTCCACTTGAGACAGCAGCCAGTGCTGATGTCAGTTTCTTATGTGATAATCTTAATCTGCCTATACGATTATCATGAGTTCTGTCGTCATTAAACTGAAGCACATGCAGGCCGAAGGCTGCTGCCAACACGAGTGAAAGAGCAGGTAATGATGCCATAGCCAGCTGATAGGCGATGACTGGTCTTATATTAGTCAGACGCGCCATCCAGGTACTGGCATAGTGGCCAAAATAGTAGTAGTTGATGCTGCCGCCGCTGAACCACATATCTGCAGCAGGCATGCTGCCGCTGCGCCAAATGCTGTTCATGAAGCCGATATTCATGAACTTCTCCAGCGAGTCCAACTCCGGCTTGAGGCCACGTGTAAACAGCCAGTATAGAAGAGTGAAGCCAAATACAGTTTCGAGTATGCCGATATAAGCCCAGCTGTTATTCTTGCTGACATTTAATATAGGCTCTGAGGCTTGGTGTTTAAGCTTGGGGTACCATAAGCCCATACTCCAGATAATGACCGCAGTTATGATCAGCAGACCTATGAGCCACCCTTGCTTGAAGGGAAAAGGGGATATATGGTGAAGGGAAAAAGCCGATACTGATGACAGAGCAAGGCCCATGCCTTTTGCCAGGGTCCAGCCATGATCCGCTGCCGGCAGCAGTTTTGCTGCAATTGGCCACCAGATCGTGCCTATCAAGGTAAGAGTCAGCCACCAAATCAAAAACAAAGATGCGTCGCTGCCCAGCAGCCAGATGGCGGTTGGAACAACAGCAATTGGAAGCAGAAGCCAGGTTTTACGCATTGTCAAACTCCTTGCGTCCAGGCTTGAGTGCCTGAGTATTTGATTATTACAGGTCAGAACTGGCCGCAGCCGCGAATATAATCGACGATCGAGTCAGCGGCTTCATTTCCGAGTCTGACAGCATAGTTTATGCCGCGGTCTTCAGGATAGATCTGAGCCATGCCGGCCAGCTTGATACCTGGTTCTGGAGTGTCCATTTCCGGCATGCAGCTGCTATAGCCGCGATAAACGACCGGCTGTGCATAGCGGGTGCGCTTAAGGCGCCAGTCGATGATATCACTTGCAGAAAAATCAGGGTAGACATGCTCGAGACCGGTTATGAAGCTATGATAGATCTCGCCATCTGATTGTGTCCAGACATCGTCAGTTATATCGAGATAGCGGGATAGATAAACTATATGGCCGCCATAGCCGTTGATGCCGGTCATGTTTGTATGCTCGACAGCTACGACAAAAGGCAGCTGGTCGCAAATTGTGTTCCAGTACCAGGGTGAAAGACTGTGACGTAGTCTGAGCACCATGCAGATATTTGCCTTGTATCTTACTGATAGTAATTTCTCACGATAATCCTCAGGCAGGCTGAGACTGATGGCAAGGTTGGAAAATTGTCTGGCTGAGATCGTTGAGATGACAGCGTCAGCGTCGAAATCGATCGAAGAACAGTCCTCAAGAATACTTGATACGCGATAACGATGACTGCCGTTCGGGGCAATGAAGCGACTGAGTCCCATCGCGGTATAACCGTAGAGAATACGACCATTATTTGCCTCAAGCTCTTGAAGAAGCGCTTCTGTTAGCCTGGCGAAGCTGCCATCCAAATAGCCAAGCTTCTCGACGCTCTTGCCGCCCGATCTTGAGTTGCCGCGCAGCTTGAACTTATTCCAGATCCAGACAGCAGAGACCTCTTCCGCGTCCTGATCAAACTTCGCGCGCAGGAGTGGTTTCCAGAGCCTGTCATAGGCCTGCTGGCCGCAGTTATCGATCAGCCATCTGGCTGCGGTAATATTTTCCAGCTCATGCCAATCTCTTAGGCGCGCGGCCTTAAGAACTGTCAGACCGGTCTTGAGGCGCTGAAGCATTGGCAGCTCGCTGAACCGCATCAAATCGATTGGTGTTGAAAATGGATAATTGCGTCCGCCGGCAAACAGCGCGTCCTTTACTGTGTACCATTTCACATCGCTGATGAGACCGAGCTCTTCCAGCAGTCCTAGAACCTCATTGTCTGAGGTGAATATATGATGATATATATGTTCGATCAATTCATCGCCGATATTAAAAGCAGAAAGCATACCGCCCGAGTTGAGAGCAGATTCAAGTACGAGAACATTATAGCCAAGCGCTGACAGCTGTCTGGCGGCTGTCAGTCCTGTAATGCCTGCTCCGATAATGCATACAGACGGTTTCCTGTTTTTATCATCGTCAGATATCATATGTCATCCTGTCTGATTTTTCTGCATTCGAAATAGTAACGCTTCTCATAGGCCTCACCCATGGAAAAAGTTTTACGCGGCAGAATTCCATCTCGGATAATAGCCTCGAAGAAGCTATTCTTGGCAAAAGGCGGCAAAACTATGCCTGCTGCTCCTTTTGCGGCTAGATCCTTGACAGTATCTTCGCCATGTATGTAATCGATCCTGAAACTGTCGTTTGATCTTTTCCAGTCAGATGCCAGCTCGTCAAGCATCTGCTGAACGATCGCTGCGGTCAAAGCGCCGGAGGCTTTTGCCAGTGTGAGCTGATAATGCTCATTGCCAACATAAACAGGAAGGATCTCCTCCTGGTACTTGTCTGAGGCTTTTGCCATAGTGTTATGGTTTTCGAGCCAGGTCCGGACAGGCTTAATGAATTCGTCGGCACTTATGCCAAATACAGCACGGTGAATAGGCTCAAACTCAAGTCCGATGTCATGAATGTTGATTATCTCGACCAGCGCGTAGCGTGCCGGGTGGTCCGCAGGGACATCGTTTCTGATCTCGTGCCAATGTGCCTGAGCTGTTGCCAGTGAATGATTGCCGTCGCCTACAGCAAAAAGCAGATTGTCATTTTTGAGGGTGGCCAGCCGGGACATAGCGTTGACAGCTGCCGACAGCAACTGAGAATCAGCAGGCAGGAACCAGCCGCGTACATGACCGCCGCCCTGCATCAGCTCTGTATCATATATTGGTGTCTGCTCACTGAGAGCAGAATGTAATGGTTCAATTACAGTTCTTGAGGGATCGTCTATCAACAGCTGCACATGTGGCAGCTCGAGCGAAGCGTTGCGTCTGATAGCCTGACGTGGAGGGATTCTCTCAAGTACGGTTCCCTCAGTCGCGCGTATCAAATTCTTATTGCCGGGGGTGAAATCATATTGCTCCAGATCTACAGCGATCATCAATCCGAGTCTGCTTGGATGAAGTGGTGTACTGCGGTCAAGCAGTACGCAGCCTGGCTGCTGCTTGACGATGATGCCATCTTCCAGATATTTCAGCATGGCGTCATTTACTGTCTTGATCCTTTTATCGACAGGTGTATTCCCCGGATGGTCTAAATAGAGCTCTGGCAGTATCAGTCTGAGGGTTGACGGATCTTCTCCGACGATCTTCTCTGTCTCCTGCCAGTATTCCGGCTGCGATGTGAACTGATCGCAGGCAACTACAGGCCAAACAGACAGGTCTAAACTCTCCGCAGGGAGATAAAGCTCAGGGAATTGCAATCCGAGATGGTTCAAGACTTCCTCGGTCTTGTGATCGATCGTATTCATTAATATACCTCTTTTGTAGGATTATTCGCCTATTTTATCATAAACGACAGTCGCTTGCACCTTGTTAGCGGCCTGAATTTGGTGTAAAATTCGGTGCATAGTGCAAATTGGAAAAAAGGTTGGTAATAGTACATGGAAGCTATGAGTCTGAATGAGATCAGAGAGAAATATTTAGCGTTTTTTGAATCAAAGGGCCATTTGCGTATGCCTAGTTTTTCGTTGGTGCCGCGCAATGATCCTTCTATCCTGCTGATAAATGCCGGCATGACTCCGCTCAAGCCTTATTTTACCGGTGCGGAAACTCCACCTTCGCTGAGAGTCACTACTTGTCAGAAGTGTATAAGAACACCTGATATCGAGAGAGTAGGCAAGACATCACGTCATGGTACTTATTTTGAAATGTTGGGCAACTTCTCGTTTGGTGATTATTTCAAACAAGAGGTCATTCCCTGGGCCTGGGAGTTTTGTACTGAGGTTCTTAAGCTGCCTGAGGATAAGCTCTATGTAACAGTTTATCAGGATGATGATGAGGCCTTCGATATCTGGCATCAGGATGTCGGTCTGGCCGAGGATCGCATATTCCGCATGGGCAAGGAAGATAATTTCTGGGAGCATGGCACCGGTCCGTGCGGTCCCTGTTCGGAGATATTCTTCGATCGTGGTGAGGACAAGGGCTGCGGCTCTGAGACCTGCACTGTCGGCTGTGACTGCGACCGTTTCGTTGAGTTCTGGAATCTTGTTTTCACACAGTTTAATCGTGAGGAGGACGGTTCCTATACACCACTGGACAAGAAGAACATTGATACTGGCGGCGGCTTGGAGCGTTTTGCCTGCATTATGCAAGATGTGGATAATCTGTTTGAGGTTGATACGATCAGAGCTATTCTTGATGAGGTCTGCCGTTTAACTGGCCGCGTTTATGGTCAGAATGAGCAGGATGATACCGCTATCAGAGTTATGACTGATCATATACGCAGTACAACCATGATGATCAGTGATGGCATACTTCCTTCAAATGAGGGACGTGGCTATGTTCTGCGCCGTCTGCTGCGTCGTGCTGCTCGTTTTGGCCGCCTGATGGGACTTACTGAGCCATTTCTGCATGAGCTCAGCAGTCTGGTGATTCGCGAATCGGGCGATGCTTATCCTGAGCTGTGTGAGCGTCAGGACCATATCCGCAAGATCATTTACACAGAGGAGACCCGTTTCGCGGAAACTGTTCAGCAGGGCATGAGTCTGCTGGAGGATTATATCGTTCAGGCTCGTGATGCCGGCAGCAGTCAGCTCAGCGGCAGCGATGTTTTCCGTCTGCATGATACTTATGGCTTCCCGCTTGATCTGACCAGAGAGATCGCCGCTGAGCAGAATCTGACGATCGATGAAGAGGGCTTCCATTCTGAAATGAACAGACAGAAGAACATGGCACGCCAGGCCTTGAAGGACAAAGGCGGATCAGCATGGGGAGGACAGGCTCTGCCTGATACTATTGACCGCAGCAAGGCGACGGCTTTTACCGGGTATGATGTTTTGACAGATGAGTCGGAAATCATTGCTATCCTGGCAGGCGCTGAAGGTGGAGATGGTTTGGTCGAGCTTGATCAGGCTGAGGCTGGTCAGGCTGTTACGATCATTACAGCTAAATCTCCGTTTTATGCGGCTTCTGGCGGACAGACCGGTGATATCGGTATTATCAGAACAGAAAACGCCTTGCTTAGCGTAGAGGATACGACAAAAACTGCTGAAAACATTTGGCTGCATGCAGCTGTTGTTGAGAGCGGAACAGTGAGCAAGGGTGAAAGCGCGAGCCTTGAGGTTAATGTTAGATCGAGATTGGACACCGCAAGAAATCATACTGTGACGCATATACTGCATAAGGTATTGCGTGAGGTTCTGGGTGATCATGTTACGCAGGCCGGTTCGGCTGTATCGCCTGACAGGTTGAGGTTTGATTTCAATCATTATCAGGCTGTTTCGGCTCAGGAGCGCGATCAGATCGAGCGTAGAGTCAATGAGATCATCCTGCAGAATATGCCGGTCAAGACAGATGTTATGACGATTGATGAGGCTCGCGGCAGCGGAGCGATGGCTCTGTTCGATGAAAAATATGGCGATACTGTCCGCGTGGTTTCAGTAGGCGATTTCAGCCGTGAGCTATGCGGCGGTACTCACCTTGGCAAATCGACTGAGGCTTGTCAGTTCAGACTGCTCTCAGAGAGCGGTGTAGCTGCCGGTGTGCGCAGAATTGAAGGCGTTACCGGACCACAGGCCTATGAGATCAGCAGAAATGATAATATGACTGTGCATGAAGCAGCCGCGCTTCTTAAGTGCAGCCCTGATGATCTTGCTGCCAGACTGGCTGGTCTGCTGGACAAAACCAAGCAGCTTGAAAAGGCTCTGGCAGTTGAGCAGGCAAAACAGACAGCTGATGCTGCCGGTGATTTGGCAGGACAGGCCGAAAATGCAGGTGGCGGTATGAAACTGGTTGCTGCCAGAATACAGGTGCAGGATATGGATAAGCTGCGTCAGGCAGCCGATAATGTGCGTGATAGTATTGGCTCCGGCGTTGTGGCCCTGGCCGCTGAGAATGATGGCAAGGTTTCCTGGGTAGTAATGGCGACAAAAGATGCTGTTGGCAAGGGACTGCATGCTGGTCAGCTCGTCAAGGAGGCCGCGATGATTACCGGCGGCGGCGGTGGCGGCAGACCTGATATGGCACAGGCTGGCGGTAAGGACGCGTCAAAAATTGACGAAGCACTGGCAAAAGTCAAGTCGATCGTTATTGAGAAGCTTAGCTGAGCTGGTATCGTAAAGGCAGTTTGAAGCGATGATCTGGTGACCGGAGATCAATTGGAGGCTAGTTAAATGGATGATTGTATTTTTTGTAAAATAGTACGGGGAGATATCCCATCAACAAAGGTATACGAGGATCAGGATATTTTAGCTTTTAAGGATATTAATCCTGTTGCTCCAGTTCATGTTTTGATCGTGCCCAAGAAGCATGTTTCTGATATTATGGCATTGGCTGATCATGAGCAGAGAGCTGAGATCATGGAGTCTGTATTAAGAGCGGTTCCTGAGGTAGCCAAGGCGGCGGGTGTCGCCGAGAATGGTTTCCGCCTGATCAACAACTGCGGAGAAGAAGGCGGACAGACCGTAATGCATCTTCATTTCCATTTAATTGGCGGCCGAAAACTCGGTGAGAAGCTGATCTGAATCTAATAGTTGACGATAGTTGCTGTAAGACTGTATAATAACCAATGATGTCGCCATAGGACTACCTGTGCGGCAGACTAAGCGAAAACCGCCGTGAGGGGAGTGAAATAGATGTCAGAAGTCAGAGTTAAAGAGAATGAAACCCTTGACAGCGCTCTGAGACGCTTTAAGCGTTCTTGTGCCCGGTCCGGCGTTCTTGCTGAGGTACGTAAACGCGAGCACTATGAGAAGCCCAGCGTTAAGCGCAAGAAGAAATCTGAAGCTGCTAGAAAGAGGAAACGCTGATCGATGAACGTGAAAGAAACTCTGTTCGAAGATATGAAGAAGGCAATGCGTGACAAGGATTTGATGCGCAAGGAGCTGCTGCAGATCGTCAGAGCCGCGATACTTCAGGTCGAGAAGGACCAGAAGATAGAGGTCGATGACGCAGGAGCTGCTGAGATCATAGCTAAGGAACATAAAAAGAGAGTCGAAAACCTGAACGATCTGAAGGACAGCGGCAGAGAGGATATACTCGAGAAGAACAGGGCAGAGATCCTTATTCTTGAAGAATACCTCCCCAAGCAGCTTTCTGAGCAGGAAATTACCGATATCGTTAATGCTGCTATCAAGCAAACAGGAGCGAGTTCGGCCCGGGACATGGGTAAGGTCATGCAAGTGATCATGCCTCAGGTCAAGGGAAAGGCAGACGGCAAGCTGGTTAATCAAATAGTGAAGAAACAGCTTGGCTGATGTCTCAAAACAAAACAGATTTTAGAAGGGCTCGATGTCGTAAACGGCAGTCGGGCTCTTTTGTTCATAAATGAAATGTTTTATTATTGAGTTGCGAAGGAGTATTATTGCTCTGTTAATAATGATAAGAGAGGAGGTATGGCATGTATATCAAGAAGGACTGGCAGATCGTAAGTGAATTTGATGTCAGCAAGGCTAAGATCGACCCGATTACATTATCTGGCCTTGACCTGGCGGGTAAGATATTGATCAGCCGAGGCCTGATCGATCCAAAACAGCGTCAGGATTTTTATTCTGCTGATCTGTCCAGCCTGCATGACCCATTTCTCTTCAAGGATATGAAGAAGGCCTGTGAGGCAATAATCAGACATGGACAAGCGGGCTCACTTATCATTGTTCACGGTGATTATGACGCAGATGGCTTAACCTCAACAGCCTTGGTTATAAGGGCGCTTCAGCGCTTCGGATTTAAATGTGACTATGTAGTACCTGATAGATTACTTGATGGCTACGGGTTATCTGATACCGGAATTAATCGAATCATTGATGCCGGAGCTTCTCTGGTCATAACAGTTGACTGCGGCATTGCAAGTGTAGAAGAGGTCGATCGCCTAAATAACGCTGGTATTGAGGTTATTATTACTGATCATCATGAGTTCAGGCCTGAGCTCCCGCGTGCGCTTGCACTTCTAAATCCTAAGCTGCCTGATCATGGGTATCCATTTGACTCTTTAGCCGGTGTCGGCGTAGCCCTTAAGCTGGTTCAAGCTTTAGATATCATGCTGGAGGGCGGCAATAAATGGATCGATGACATATCATTGGCTGCTCTTGGAACTGTTGCTGATGTCGTGCCGCTTATAGATGAGAACAGAATTATTGTCAGCAACGGGATCACACAAATAAATAGAGGAGCTGCGAATGTTCCTGTCGGTATCTGCTCCATGATGGATCTCTGCCAGAAACGAAACAGCTTAAACGCAGGTACGATGGGCTTCACACTAGCTCCCCGCCTAAATGCCGCAGGCAGATTAGGCGACGTTGAGCCGGCGCTGAAATTGCTGCTGTCTGATGACGCGGCCGAAACTGCGAAGGCCGCGGAGATTCTTAATGAACTTAACAAACAGAGACAGGGGCTGGAGCAGGTAATTGTTGAAGAAGCTGTCAGCCAAATAGAAGCTTCGCCTGATTCCGCAGGCAGAAATGTGATCGTGATCGCAGGACAAGATTGGCACCCGGGGGTTATTGGTATTGTCTGCTCGCGACTGGTCGAGCAATACAGCAGACCAGTTATTATGCTTGCCGGTGACAATGGAAACAACCTGCGTGGCTCATGCAGGACCTATGGGGAATTTGATATTCTGGCAGCTCTGGAAGCAGCAGCCGAGCATACTATTTCTTATGGTGGTCATAAAAAGGCTGCCGGACTTGAGATCAGTGCCGACAAGCTGGATGCTTTTGCCAATGCTGTTGAAGATTATGCCGGACGGCACACAGACCAGTTGGATCAGCGCCCCGTTATGACGGCTGATATGTATCTGGATGAGAGTGATCTGACAATAGATAACGCACGCTCTCTTACCGCTCTGGAGCCATTTGGCGAATGCAACAGACAGCCTCTGTTTATTAGTAAGGGCTTCCGTATTGCGGAATGGACACTGGTTGGGAACGGCCGACATGTTAAGCTTACTGTCGAAGGCCAGACCGGCAAAAGATATGATGGTATCGCGTTCAGTATGAGTGAAGCTGATGAGCTTTTTACAATCGGTGACAGTATTGATCTGCTGTTTTCACTTGAGATAAATGAATGGCAGAATCGTGAGAAGCTGCAGCTGCAGATCAAGGATATTCATCATAGTGAGAGTGGAGATGAATTCATCGACAGCCCCTGGCTTGCTGATGGTTTATATAGAAACAATTGGACACTAAGCAAAATTGCTGATAGGTATGGTCATGATGTAGATGAGCTGATGCCAACGGGATCAGATTTCAAGGCAGCCTACCAGTTTATTAGAACTAGATTTGCCAAGCGCTGCATCGAAACGGACCTTAAGGTTCTGGCCAGAAGAATATCTTCGAGCTACAGGATCGAGCTTAACGCATTCAAACTGGCAAGAATTATTGAAGTGTTCGCAGAGAGCAATCTCATAAGTTTGGAGTGGCTCGGTAATGACCGCTGCAGGTTTTCGCTTATAGAAGTTAACAGCAGAGTCAAGCTGGAGCAGGCCTCCACATACAGGCGTTTGCTTTCTGAGGGGGAGATTTGATGAATAAGGATAATGAATTCCAAGATAAAGCAGGAGCAGATATCGAAGCCGATGAAGCTGCTGTTTTGCGCGACTCCTCGGATGACCAGGATAATAGTGAAGATACTATTGTCGCGAGTCTTGATGGCGAAGGACCTGTTACGCATGATGTTATAGTGGATGATCTGGATATCGAAGAAACAGAACCTGTTCTTCAGAGAATCATCGAGACATATGAGAATTATTCAGGCGCTGACGATTCACACAGAATCAGACAGGCTTTTGAATTTGCCAGAAAAGCTCATGAGATCCAACGCCGGGCAACAGGCGAGCCATACATCATCCACCCGCTGGCCACAGCTGAAATACTGCTCGAGCTTGAGGTTGATTGTGATACGCTTGTTGCTGCTCTGCTTCATGATACCGTAGAGGACACCGGCATAACCGTAGAGGAGATCGCGGAGCATTTTGGTGAAGATGTCGCAATGCTGGTTGACGGTGTTACTAAGCTGAGCCGTATTCCTTATTCTTCCAAGGAAGAAATACAGGCAGAAAACTTCCGCAAGATGTTTCTGGCGATGGCACGTGACATCCGCGTTGTTCTGATCAAGCTCGCCGACAGACTCCATAATATGCGTACGATCAAGCATATGAGGCCTGAGAAGCAGTTGGAGAAGGCCAGAGAAACGCTAGATATTTACGCGCCGCTGGCGCATCGACTTGGTATCTACAAGGTTAAGTGGGAGCTGGAGGATCTGTGTCTGCGCTACATAGACAGAGAGGTCTATTATGAGCTGGTCGGATCTATCTCGCAGAAGCGTTCAGAGCGCGAGCATTATCTGGAGGACATAATCGTTCAGCTGCGTACAAAAATCGCTGATATGGGCATCAAGGCTGAGATTGAAGGTCGTCCTAAGCATTTTTACAGTATCTACCATAAGATGAAAACTCAAGATAAGAGCCTTGATCAGATCTATGATCTGTTTGCGACCAGAATCGTTGTTGATACTGTTGCCGACTGCTATGCTGTGCTTGGCCTGGTTCATGAGCTTTACAAGCCGATGCCTGGAAGATTCAAGGATTATATAGCGATGCCCAAGCCAAACATGTACCAGTCGCTGCACACGACCGTTATTGGGCCTAAGGGCATACCTTTTGAAGTGCAGATCAGAACGTTTTCGATGCATAGGACCGCTGAGTATGGAATCGCTGCGCATTGGCGCTACAAGGAAGCGGGATCTTCAACCAACGCTTCCCGTAATGAGCCTTTTGAAGGCAAGCTGAACTGGCTGAGACAACTGCTTGAGTGGCAGAAGGATATGCGGGATGCCGGCGAATTCATGGAATCGCTCAAGTCCGGTCTGGTTGCCGACGAGGTTTTTGTCTTCACTCCTAAGGGTGATGTTCGTTCCCTGCCTGCCGGATCTGTACCTATTGATTTTGCCTACAATATTCATAGCGGAATCGGTAATAAGATGTATGGAGCTAAGGTCAATGGCCGTATAGTTCCACTAACATATGAACTGAAAAATGGCGATATCATTGAGATACTGACATCTGAAAAGGTCCATGGACCAAGCCGGGATTGGCTGAAAATCGTCAAAAGCGCGTCCGCAAGAACTAAAATATCACAATGGTTCAAGAAGGAAATGCGTGAGGAAAACGTAGTCAGAGGCAAAGAAGTCGTTGAACGGGAAATCAGAAAAACAGGATTCCAGCCAGCGCAGCTTCTGCGTGACGAACTGCTTGAGGTCGTACTCAAACGATATAATTTCAACACCCTTGATGACATATACGCCGCTATAGGCTATGGTGGCTTATCCGCTGGCAAGATCGTACCGAGACTACGTGATGAGCATATTAGGAAACTGTCTGATGAGGAGCGCTTCAAGCTCGGGTATAGGATCTCATCAGGCGGGCAGGTCGTCTACAGTCCTGCGACCACAGCAGTTGAGGATGCCCAAACTCTGCCGCGCTCTGCTAAACCCAAACAGAGTCGTCGTTATGACCATGGCATCATTGTAAAAGGCATTGATAACTGTCTGGTCAAGATGTCCCGCTGCTGCAGTCCTGTCCCTGGCGACCCGATCATCGGATATGTCACACGGGGAAAAGGCGTGGCCGTCCACAGAACCGATTGTACAAATATCCGCCACCTGCTTGAGGCCGCAGCTGGATCGGGAGCAGATGCTGAGAAGGCCTCACGATTGATCGATGTTGCCTGGTCACAGGAAGATACCAGCTCTACCTATCAGGTCGAGCTGAAAATACTTGCCCGTGACAGACGGCACCTGCTAGGTGACATATCCAACGCGATCGCTGAGGAGAAGGTATCTATACTGTCAGGTCAGATGACAGCTATGAAAGATGTTACCGCGACATTGGTCATGTCGGTAGAGGTCAGCAGCCAGCAGCAGTATGATCGTCTGCTCGGCCGAATCAAAGCAGTCAAGGATGTAATAGAAGTTCGCAGAGGCCACTGATGCTGCGCGAAATCAGATATAGCGAGGAGGACAGCTGCATGGAGATTTTGGAGAAGATATCCACAGCTCTGCAAAAGAGAAAGGTCAAAGAGATCAAGAATCTCGTACAGGAAGCCATCGATGCCGGTATCCCGGCTGAGAAAATATTAAATGATGGTTTGATTGATGGTATGAACGTTATCGGTGCCAAATTCAAAAATGGTGAGATATATGTGCCTGAGGTTATGATGTCGGCAAAAGCCATGAAAGAGGGGACAGAGCTTCTTAAGCCGTTGTTGATTTCTGATGGTGTAGAAGCCTGTGGTATTGTTGTTATCGGAACAGTTGAAGGTGATCAGCATGATATCGGCAAGAACCTTGTCGCGATGATGATGGAGAGTAAGGGCTTCGAGGTCATTGATCTTGGCACTAATGTTACTGCTGACAGGTTTATCGATGCGGCTATTGAACGTAAGGCGGATTTTGTTTGCTGCTCCGCACTTCTTACTACAACGATGATAAACATGAAAAAAGTCGTAGAGAAGGCTGAAGAGGCCGGTGTTAGAAATAACTTTACTATTATGATCGGCGGTGCTCCGGTCACAGAGGATTTCGCTGTCAGGATCGGTGCAGACATTTATACACCAGATGCCGGCTCTGCCGCGGAGGCCGCGATGGCTGTTTTGAACCAGTCAAAATAATCTGATAGCTTGTGTTTGGAAACAGGCAAAAAAACCGACTGTTATTCAGACAGTCGGTTTTTGCTTGGGCTAAGAACATTTTAGATTTCAATGATCGATACAAGAATCATCGGGCGGCGACGTGTTCTCTCGAACAGCAGGTCACGCAGCTGATCTCTCAGAGCGCCGCTTCTGATCATAGCCGCCAACGGTTTATTGCCGCTTGAGGCTTTTGCCGCGAACAAATTGATCTTGCGGCGGCATTCATCGATAGTTTTCTCGACCTCACTCTCATAAATGAAGCCCTTAGCCTGAATATCAGGCTGTCCGATGATTTCTCCGGTTTTGGAGTCTAATGCAATGAAGACTGAAACAACACCATCATCAGCGAGAAGAAGTCGATCACGCAGAACCAGACTGTCGACATCGCCCATGCCTGAGCCATCGATCAGAACGCCTGCGGCGTTTGTGAAACCGCCGATTCGGGCATTGCCGTTCTGGTACTCAAATATGTCTCCATTATTCAACAGGAATATATTCTCCCATGGCGTTCCCATACTATTTGCCAGCTCAGCATGTTTGTAAAGATGTCTGTATTCACCGTGTCCCGGAACGAAGTACTTAGGCTTAACCAGCTGATGCAAGAGCTTCAATTCTTCTCTGTAAGCATGGCCGGAAACATGTATTTCGCTGAGCGACTCATAGATGACATGTGCGCCGCGCTTAAACAGCTCGTTGATCACGCGATAGATAGGCTTCTCATTACCTGGTATCGCGCTGGATGACAAGATGACTGTGTCGCCTGGAACAATATCGATTCTTCTATGCTCGGAAAAAGCCATCCTCGTCAGTGCGGACATTGGTTCGCCCTGACTGCCGGTAGTTATGAACAGAAGCTCATCGGCATCATACTTGTCAATTTGGTTGACGTCTATCAGCGTATCCGGCTCCATCTTGATGTAGCCGAGAGAGTTAGCAGCATTGAATACATTCAGCATGCTGCGTCCTAACAGAGCAACCTTACGTCCGTACATCTCCGCGGCTGTGAGTATCTGCTGCAGTCGGAAAATATTTGAAGAAAAGGTAGCGACAAAAATACGTCCTTCAGCCTTCGCGAACAGGTCCGCAAAAGTCTCACCGACCTTGCGCTCAGAAGAGGTGAAGCCGCTGCGCTCAACATTTGTACTGTCAGCGATCATCAGCAGAACACCTTCTGCACCGATCTGCGCGATCCTGGCCAGGTCAGCCGGTCCGCCGTGAATCGGGGTATAGTCAATTTTGAAATCGCCTGAATGGAATATTATGCCGGCAGGTGTTCGTATGGCCAGAGCATTTGCGTCTGCGATGCTGTGATTAGTATGAATGAATTCGACATTGAAAACACCAGCATCGATACGATCGCCGTCACTTACAGGGCGCAGAGCCACATTCTTGACACCTGTTCCTCTGTCATTCAGCTTATTGCGTACCAGCTCGATAGTCAGCTTATTGCCGTAGATCGGAACATTGTATTCCTTACAAAGCCAGGGCAGGGCACCAATATGATCCTCGTGTCCATGTGTAAGAAATACTGCCTTGAGCTTATGTCTGTTGCTGCTCAGATAGGAAAAATCAGGTATGACGATATCGATTCCGGGCATATCCTCTTCTGGGAAACCAATACCGCAATCGACAATGATCATGTCATTTTCATACTCGATCACTGTCATGTTTTTGCCTATCTCACGCATGCCTCCAAGAGGTATCAGCTTGAGCATACCGTTCTTAGATGGGTCCTGCTGCTTCTGCTTTGGCTTCTGCCTTTGCTGTTTCTGTTGATTGCGGACAGGCTTGCTGCCAGCAGAAGGCTTGGCGCTTCCAGTCTGTTTGGATCCTGCTGTGGCCGATGCAGCGGCATCAGGCTTGCTCTTGCGGCGTCTGCTCGAGGTTCTTCCCCCGGCAGCGTTCACCGCAGCTGATGCATGAGAAGACGCCTGGCTCTTGCCTTGAGCCGGCTGTCCGCTCTGATTATTTTGTTTTAATGGCATGAAATTATTTCCTCCGGTTTTCTGTAAAATTTTCTTCTGTATATATAATAGCACGTTAATATGAGCAAAGGAATAAAAATGATCAATAACAGGCTTGCGTCACCTGTGTTTCCGTGATAGAATACATCAGTGCAAAAATTCAGACGGGATAAGTCTGTGCAGGAGGTGAAAAGAATGCCGAACATTAAATCTGCTATCAAGCGCGTCAGCGTTTCAGAGAAGAAGACAGCTGTTAATAAAATGTATAAGAGCAATCTGCGTACTGCAGTTAAGAAGACTTATGCTGCTATCGAGACATCAGCTGATAATTCTACCGAGCTCGTAAAAGACGCTCAGGTTAAGATCGACAAAGCTGCAGGCAAGGGCTACATGCACAAGAATGCTGCTGCACGTCAGAAATCTCGTATGGCTAAGGCTATGAATAAGGCGAGCAAGGCTTAAGGCTCTTGATCATCTTGTAAAATGTTTTCAAGAGGCTGTTTCGGCAAATGACCGGGGCAGCTTTTTTGTTGTCCTAGAATAAATAACAAGGCCGGCAGCTTGCATGCTTACCGGCCTCGATCAGTTTAGTTTTCAACAGATGAATATCAATCCAAGGTCAAACGGTGGTAGACCTTTTTCCCTTTTCTGATGATCGCTTCATTATCTGCGAAATCAGACTCTGTGAGTACTCTTGAGAAATCGTTTATTTGTGTGTCATTCAGGTAGACACCGCCCTGTTGGATCAGTCTGCGGCCTTCGCCTTTTGACGGGATGAGCTTAGCCTCCAGCATGATATCGAGCAGAAGTGGTCCCTGTTCCAGGGCAGCTGTGCTGATAGCGGTCGAAGGCATATCATCAGAACGACCGCCGCGTTCGAACAGATCCTCGGCCTGTTTCTTGACACTGTCAGCGGTCTCACGGCCATGGACGATCGCGGTTACTTCCCAGGCCAGCTTCTTCTTGGCCTCATTGATCGCCGAATCCTCGAGCTTGGCATATTCGGCGATTTCCTCCATTGGCATAAATGTCAGAAGCTTCATGCAGTTAACAACATCAGCATCATCGATATTGCGCCAATACTGGTAAAAGTCGAAGGGGGCCGTTTTATTGGGGTCGAGCCAGACCGCGCCGCCGGCTGTTTTGCCCATTTTGGTGCCTGCGCTTGTCGTCAGCAGCTTGAAGGTCATACCGAAAGATGCACCCTGATCCTTACGTCTTACAAGATCGACACCAGCCAGTATATTTGACCATTGATCGTCTCCGCCTAGCTGCAGCTGGCAATTATGCTTGCGGAAAAGCATCAGGAAGTCGAAGGCCTGCAGCAGCATATAGTTGAACTCGAGGAAGGTAAGTCCCTTCTCGAGACGCTGTTTATAGCATTCTGCTGTCAACATACGGTTGACAGAAAACTGCGAGCCGATATCACGGATAAATTCAATATAATTCAGATCAAGCAGCCAATCGGCGTTGTCGACCATGACAGCCTTGTCGTCACTGAAATCGATCAGTATCTTCATCTGCTCTTTGAAACGGTTGACATTATGCTGTATAGATTCGACAGTCAGAACCTGGCGCAGATCGCTGCGTCCGGAAGGATCGCCGATCATGCCTGTACCGCCGCCGAGGAGGGCGATCGGCTTATGGCCGGCCTGCTGCATATGGGCCATAACCATCATCTGAACGAAGTGCCCGACATGGAGACTGTCTGCCGTCGGATCGAAGCCGATATAGAAGACCGCGCCTGGTTTGCCGAGAAGCTCTCTAACTTCCTGCTCATGTGTGACCTGCGCGAGGTAGCCTCTTTCCTTCAATGTGTCGAAGACATTCTGTGCCATAAATATGTCGCTTCCTTTCTTGGTTTCAATCTGGATTATTTTAGCCGATTACGACCTCAGTGTCAAAGTCACTGCCGCAGTACGAACCGGCGGCCAGTGCCCTTATATCAGTCGCCAGCAGATCATAGGCTGCCTGTTGCATGACAACGCTGTCGCGGCCGAACTCAAGGAAATCAGATGCCCGTGTAATGATCGGCAGAGACGCGTATTTTCTCATCAGCTTAAGCAGATGCCGGCCTTTTTTGCTGAAACCCAGAACACGTATATATTGCGGCGCCGAGTGCATCGCTATTTCATTATCGGCTTTTATCTGCATCAGCATAGCGATCAATGCACGTTGAATTCTGGTTCGAGGGAATCTCCTGGTATCTGCTTGCTCCAAAAGCGCCGCGATTCTGCCATTCGCATCTGGAGTCGGACGTCTCGCTGCCTCTGCCAGTCTGCGTCCAAGACCTTCCTGCATATAAGCGTACTGGTCCAGGATCTCCGGTGGTGTTGCTCTAAGCTGGGTTAAAATTTGAGGCGCCAGAGCTTCAGGTAAAATCAGCTTACGGCCTGCTGCTGACGAAGCCAGCAAATGCGCCAGTGAAGCCGACGGCATGTGACCAGCAAGGTTTTTGATCAGTCTAGCTTCCAGTGAACCGGTATCCGAGCTTGCTATCTGACATGATATTTCACCGCGAATTGCAGTCGCACTGGCAAAAGTCGAGTTGCCTGGCAGTGAAGCGTCATTGTAGGCGCTGCCTTGTCTGGGCAGGGTCAAAGCCTCAGGTCTGCGTTTCTTGTCGACTTTTGCCAATGTTTTCAGGTACTCTATCGCTAAAATGTTATTTGAGTGCTCAAGTAAGGCTGCTGTTTCAGGTCCTGCGACTTGCGCGGCGGCCTGTTGTCTGGCTGCTGGCCAGGACAATCCTCTATCCAGGCAGTCACGAAAAACCTGCTTATATTCTTCGTTTTCGTCACTTACGATCTGAGCCAGAGCAGATAGCTTGTCCAGCTGACCACTCTCACTGCCGAAAACAACAGTCTGCACGACTCCTGCAGCGGCTAACAACTCAATGCCGCCTCTGGCGAAGCGGCCTGCGCTGGCAGAGGCGAAGACTTGAGGCAGCTCGATGACAAGATCAACTCCGCAAGCCATCGCTGCTGCGGTGCGGTCCCATTTACTCATGAGCGCGGGCTCGCCGCGCTGGGTAAATGAACCACTCATGACCGCGACGGCGGCACAGTCTTCGCCAAGAACACGACGTGCCTCGCGAAGCTGCCAGGCATGACCATTATGGAAAGGGTTATATTCCGCTACAATGCCGAAGGTTTTCATAAATATATGCTGCGTCAAACCTTAATCGACGCCGCTCCTCTCGTTTACCGGACCAATACGCTGATGGCGTTTAGTTCCTTTGCTTTAGTGATATAATACATTATCAACAGCTAAGTTGAAACCGCGCTCATCATAGCGAATAAATTATACGGCAGGTGGAGTATGTCATTATCGGGCAGAAAAAAAGTGATTATCATAGTTATAACAGTTCTGATTCTGATAGTGAGCGCCACAGCTATATTTTTTGTTTTGCGTGCAAGAGGTACTTTCGATCACACGGAGCTGGCTGCTCCCGATTGGCAGATGCCAGGCAGCGCCTATGCTGATCATCCGGACTGGGTGGCAGATGAGAAGCGAAGAGATAAGCTGGAAGCACGTCTGCTCGATCTATGTGGAACGGAATTTGGCTTTGCTTCATATTACAGGCTGCCGATTCGCAGTGAAGCTATTCCTGCTGTAAGATCAACCAGATATAACAGTTCTGATCAACTTCTATATGGCCGTTTCCTGGCAGAACATAACAGAACAGAGGAATTTGCAAAATGGCATACAGGCTTCAGAAAATACTATTTAAGTGATGGCTATGTTGTTATACATATAGACATTAACGAGAAGCTGGAAATAGCAACGGCCGCAAGATCTTTTTCGGCAACTCTGGATTATGCATCGGTTTTAATGGCTGCATATCAGGCTGATCCTCGAATAGAATTATGGCAGGAACTGGAGATATTGTCTAAGCTTCTTCTGGATGAATTTAAAGATGGAGTGCCTGAGCCTGATCTGCAATTAGCTATTCCGACGGTTGCCCCGGCCCCAGATCCGGCGGCTACGCCGACACCTGTTCCGGAAATCTCACCAACTCCTGAGCCCGCTCCGGTTTATGGTTTGATCCGCCTTGATTCAATCGATCTTAACACTATGCGTCAATTGATCGACATCGATCAGAGCTGGAAGACCATATACGAGAAGTGGCTGCCGGTCGTTTCATCTGGATTAGTGAGTGAACAGCTGCCTCTATACGCTTTGGCTGTTTGGCCCGGGCTCGACAATTATATCAATTTTTCAGGCGAAAGCGGGGCTGTCGCCAGTAAGGAATCCATCACATGTACTCTAAATCTGGCAGAAGTTGGTTCGGTAGATCAAAGAGCGGTTCGCTGGATCAATGACCAGCTATTGAACAACTTTGCTATCTATGATACCTACAATATAATTCAAGGTCATTCCATGAGCCAAATCGAAAACCCATCAGCATATGGATTGACAGCCAGACTCGGACGCGTCCTTAATGACAAGACCTTGTACGACAAGTCAATTGACCGACTGATATGGCATACAGCTACCAGTCAGCGATCTGATGCCTTGGACGCAATCTTTCGCCAGGATGACTCTGGTATAGTGACAGTGTGGGCCGAGGATAATCTGTTGGCACTGCTAGCGTATTAGCAATGATCAACAACACTTGTACTGGATAATATACAATTTCACTGATATTTGTTACGCACCGTAATTAACCGTTAATAAGTAGCAAAATAACTGCCATGAAAATGAAATATTTGCCTCTAAGAAAGACAGAGTAAGTATGCTACAATGAACTCAGTTCTGATTATTACCGTTTATTTACAGTTTATCAGTGCATAAATATGCATAAATCGACCGGGAGGTAATAAAGGTGCAAGAACTCAGACAGCGCTGTGATGAGCTTGATCAGCTTATGAGCAGTCTTAGCGGAGTTATAGCCGCAAAAACAGTAGTGGAAAACGATGAGATCACAGATATTCATATTTTGAGTGATTCAACGAAATCACCAAAACAACTTGTTAGGGATGTTCAATCTGCTGTTATGGCGAGATTGGGAACTGCTGTTGACTATAAAATGATCAGTATCGCTCAAGTTGATAAGAATCTGGTTGTGCCTGCGGATGAGGTGCCTGCTCCAGAAATCAGACTGAGTCTGGCAAAAATCTCTACTTCTTTAGAGGGAAGCCACATTGAGACTTCTGTTATGCTAAGGCATAAGGAAAAGTTATACAGTGGCAGTTCTAAAAGTACGATCGCAGGCAGAAATGCGGCTATTGCTGCAGCTAATGCCTGCATTGCTGCAGTTAAAGAGTATCTGCATGAGCCTGGACAGATTAGTCTGATCGAGCTGCAGAAAACACAACTGGGTGGTAATAATTGTATTAGCGTAGCTCTTACATTTTCAGCTGATAAATATGAGGGACAATATTTTGGAATAGCACCCGTGAAATCACAGGACCTTGAGGTTCAGGCAGCTGCTATGGCCGTTCTGTCAGCACTTAATCGAGTGTTGGGAGTATGCGGCGGCGATGATTGAATTCATCAAAATTTCGCAGTAAGCTGCGAACACTAATTTGATTTGTTTTGACAGACCGGCTGAGCGGAGCGGAACAACCTGTTTTAAATAGCGTAGAGACAGAGTCTATTACAGGAGGTTGTTCACAATGAAATTGAGAAAAGTTCTAACAGTCGTTGGCACAATTCTGGCACTTATAGTTGCTACAGGCGCTAACTGGAGATTGATCTGATCCCAAGTAATAACGATACCTGAAATGGTCGGTCTGTCAACTCAGATATATTTAAACATTAAGAATGAAAGGACTATAGGATAACCTATTAACTACGATGAAGAGGGCAACAAGCGTTTACTTATACTTAATAATAACATCTGGATTTGGCGCGATGCTGTCGATGATTTTTCTAAATCACGGCAGCTTGGAAGCTGTTATAACCGGTGTTATCTTTATGAGCTTCCTCGGTGCTGTTGCAGAGTCCCAGAGTGTCGCGATCGATGAAACCAAAGCGATATCAATCGCTGTGGCGATCAATCTTAGTGCGTTATTGATATATGGCATCACAGCTGCAGTTATTGTTGCTTTTGCAACTGCTCTGTTCTCCGTAATGGATTATGGCCGTGGACATAGGGAGCATTTGTTTAATACACCTCTTTATAAGAGTCTTTTTAATTCTTCCAATTATATTCTCTCAATAGCTGCTGCCGGGTCGGTCTATCAGGCTCTTGGTGGTATTTACTTGTATGATATTGAAACCAAAGGGTTAAGTCATATTCTGGTTCTGATCGGTCAGCACAGCTTTGCCATTATCGTAGCTTTGATAACATATGTTCTAGTGAATACATTGGTTTTGGCTTTCTATTTTGTTTTTGAAGGCAAAGATGAGAAACAAGTTTTACATGATTGGGTCGGCATATTCCGATGGTCGCTGTTAAGCATGTTTGCTGTCGGCAGTCTGGGGGTATTGTTAACTGCTGTTTATCATAGTTATGGAGTTATTGTTGTACTTCTACTGTTCGCTCCATTCATGCTGCTGCGTTATGTATATGTGGGCTTCTCTTCGATCAAGAAGGGTTATGTCGATACGATCAATGCTTTCACTTCAGCTCTTGAAGCCAAGGATGACTATACTAAGGGCCATTCTCAGCGTGTCAGCACATATTGTTCATGGATCTGTGAAGAGCTAAATCTCTCAAGAGATAGATCAAGAAGTCTTTATTACGCGTCTTTGCTGCATGATATCGGTAAGATCGGTATACCAGAGAGTATTCTTAACAAGCGTGAACGGTTAACTGATGATGAAATGAGTACAATTAAGAGGCATCCTGAGATTGGTGCTCAGATGCTTGGCAAAATAGCCTTCCTTCAGAGAGAGGTAAAAATGATTCGCGCACATCATGTCGCATATA
>CAZHQX010000008.1:20550-28992 GCA_964534195.1 uncultured Oscillospiraceae bacterium | reverse complement strand
CCTTGATCGAATCAACAGACGGACATAGAGTCTGGCGTACTGTCGGTGTATCTACCGACATCCTGGAGGCATCCTGGCAGGCGCTTGTAGACTCACTTGAATATAAACTAATGCGAAGTCAATTAGGCTGGGAGGAATAAATTATGTCGATGACAATGACTCAGAAAATACTGGCAGCTCATGCCGGTCTGAAACATGTGAATGCCGGACAGTTGATCGAGGCGAAGCTTGATCTGGTTCTTGGCAATGATGTTACAACACCACCTGCGATCAAGGTATTTGAAGAAACTGGTGCGTTGGATGTTTTTGATAAGGCGAAGGTGGCTCTTGTACCAGATCATTTCACACCAAACAAGGACATCAAATCAGCGGAGCACTGTGCGCAGATGCGGACTTTTGCCAGGAGATTTGATATTGAACATTATTATGAACAAGGTGAGGCCACAATGGGCATAGAGCATGTCGTATTGCCCGAGAATGGACTTGTTGTTCCGGGATACGCCATTATCGGCGCTGATTCACATACATGCACTTATGGTGCGCTTGGTGCTTTTGCGACCGGCGTCGGCAGTACAGACCTGGCTTGTGCTATGGTTGCCGGACAGACCTGGTTCAGGGTGCCTGAGGCGATCAATTTTAAGCTTAAGGGTAAGTTAAACCCCGGTGTCACCGGCAAAGACCTGATCTTGCATATAATTGGAATGATTGGTGTGGATGGTGCTCTCTATCAGTCTATGGAATTTACAGGCGATGGTGTGGCTTCGCTGCCGATGTCTGACCGTCTGACGATCTGTAATATGGCGATCGAGGCTGGCGGCAAGAATGGTATTTTCCCTGTTGATGAGATTACTCTCGACTATTTAAAAGAATTTGCGCCTGAACGCTTCGAACGAGGCGAGTATACAGTTTACGCAGCTGATGAAGACGCAGAATACGTCCGAACGATTGAGATCGATCTGGCACAGGTACCTCTAACTGTCGCTTTCCCTCATTTGCCGGAAAACGCCAGAGCCATTGGCAGTTTTGAACGTGTCGATATTGATCAGGTCGTGATTGGCTCCTGCACAAATGGACGCATGGAAGATATGCGGCTGGCGGCTGCCTTGATCAAAGGACATAAGGTCAGCAAGGGCTTGAGGCTGATAGTTATACCTGGTTCACAGCGTGTATACAGAGAGTGTTTGCGCGAGGGGCTGATAGAGATCTTCGTTGATGCCGGAGCTGTTGTAAGTGCTCCTACCTGCGGTCCTTGTCTGGGCGGCCATATGGGCATACTCGCTGCCGGTGAACGCTGTGTTGCGACAACAAACCGCAATTTCGTCGGTCGTATGGGGCATCCTAAGTCTGAGGTATATCTGGCCGGCGTTCCTGTGGCTGTAGCATCAGCTGTCAAAGGCTATGTAGCCGATCCAGCAGAGCTTTGACGATGCTGCATCGGATAATGGATCGAGTGATTACTAGTAAGTGACGATAATGGAGGATAAAAACATGAAGGCAAAAGGCAAGGCTTTTAAATATGGCGCTAATGTTGATACAGATGTCATTATTCCAGCAAGGTATCTTAATACCTCTGAGCCGGGAGAACTGGCCGCTCATTGTATGGAGGATATAGATAAGACTTTTGTCAGCAGGGTCAAGCCTGGTGACATGATCGTTGCCGGACCTAATTTTGGCTGTGGCTCATCACGAGAGCACGCTCCTGTAGCGATCAAGGCCAGCGGGGTGAGCTGCGTTATTGCGCCCAGCTTCGCGAGAATTTTCTACCGCAACGCTATCAACATGGGTCTTGCGATCATGGAATGTCCGGAGGCTGCTGAAGCGATCGCCGATGGCGATGAGCTTGAGGTTGATTTCGATACTGGTGTGATAGTTGATTCAACAACCGGGAAGAGCTTCCAGGCAGAGCCTTTTCCAGCGTTCATTAAGAAAATAATCGAGTCTGACGGCTTAGTTGGCTATATCAGCAAGAAGAAGGAGCAGGCATAATGGCAAAATATCAAATCGCGGTGATACCCGGAGATGGTATCGGACCGGAAGTGACAAATGCGACCAGAGCTGTGCTGGAAGCAGCCGCCAAAATAAGCGGTCATGAGTTTTTATTTACAGAGTGGCTTGCCGGTGGCATCGCCATTGATGCTACTGGAGAACCTTTGCCTGCGGCTACGGTTGCTGGATGTCGAAAAAGCGATGCTATTCTCCTAGGTGCTGTCGGTGGACCGCAGTGGGATAATCTGCCAGGTGACAGAAGACCTGAGCGTGCGCTGCTTGGGCTTAGAGGCGAATTAGGTCTATATGCGAATATCAGACCGGCGATCCTGCATCAAGCGCTGGCCGGAGCCTGTCCTCTTCATCCACAGATCGCAGAGCGCGGAATTGATATTGTTTTTGTCAGAGAACTGACCGGAGGCATTTATTTCGGTGAGCGCGGCAGGCGCGATACATCTCAGGGCGAGGAGGCCTATGATACAGAAGCATATAGTGTTGCCGAGGTCGAGAGAATAGCTCGGACTGGATTTGAAATGGCTATGAAACGTCATCGCCGGCTAACCAGCGTCGATAAGGCAAATGTTCTCGAGAGTTCGCGCTTATGGCGTGAAACGGTTCTTCGTGTCGCGGAAGAATATCCAGAGGTGGAGCTTGATCATCTATATGTTGATAATGCTTCCATGCAGCTCATTAAGAGACCGGACGAATTCGATGTTGTCGTAACTACAAATATGTTTGGCGATATACTTTCTGATGAAGCTGCCATGATCACAGGCTCTATCGGTATGCTGCCTTCAGCTTCGCTAGGCGCTCCAGGTACTCCGGGTATGTACGAGCCCATTCATGGATCGGCTCCGGATATCGCAGGTCAGGATAAGGCCAATCCACTGGCAACGATTCTATCAGCAGCAATGATGCTTAGATATTCACTGAATTTGCCAGCAGAAGCTGAGCAGATCGAACAGGCCGTAACCAAGGTTCTGGCAGAAGGTTACCGAACAGGCGATATTTTTCAGTATAATGATAAGGATAAAAATCAGAAGCTCGTCGGCACACGCCAAATGAGCGAGCTGGTAATACAGGCCCTTGAGACCTGATACTCAGGAAGGAGGCAGCAGGCCCGATTATTTATTGGTCTGACCTGTGAAGAAAACATGAAAAGCGATGCAATCAAAAAGGGCCCGACCCGTGCGGCCCACCGTTCTTTACTCTATGCCCTTGGATTATCAGAGAGTGAAATGAAACGGCCTTTTGTAGCGGTAGTAAATTCCTTCAATGAAATCGTTCCGGGCCACATTCATCTTAGAACACTTACAGACGCGGTAAAAGCCGGCATCAGGCAGGCTGGTGGTGTGCCATTTGAGTTTCCTGCCATCGCGATCTGTGATGGACTGGCAATGAATCATGTCGGTATGAAATATTCACTTATCAGCCGCGATACGATCGCGGACAGCTGTGAGATCATGCTGACCGCCCATGCGTTTGACGCTGTAGTGTTTATTCCAAGCTGTGACAAGGTTGTTCCCGGTATGCTTCTGGCTGCCGCCAGAATGAATCTTCCGAGTATATTTATCGGCGGCGGACCGATGCTGCCAGGTAAATTCGGCAAGGAAAATATTGGCTTAAGCAATGTTTTTGAAGCTGTCGGCGCGCATTCAGCCGGAAAAATGAGTGATGAGGAGCTGCGAACCATGGAGCTGTCTGCTTGTCCGACCTGCGGCAGCTGTTCTGGTATGTATACGGCTAACACAATGAGTTGCTTGACCGAAGCAATGGGTATGTCTTTGCCTGGAGCTGGTACGATACCAGCCGTATATGCTGATCGTGTCAGGCTGGCAAAAATGACCGGCGAACGTATAGTAGAGCTTCTTGAGAGCGGGCTGACTGCCACACAAATAATGAATGAGAAATCAATACGAAATGCTCTTCATGTAGATATGGCCTTGGGTGGCTCGACAAATACCGTTCTTCATCTTCTGGCTATCGCCAGAGAATGTGGCTATGAGCTTTCACTTGAAGAGATAAATGAAATAAGCTGCAAAACCCCGCAGCTTTGCAAGCTTAGCCCGGCTGGACCAGCATTTATAACAGATTTGAATGAATCAGGCGGAATCCCTGCGGTAATGGCAGAGCTGGCAAAAGCTAGCTTGATTTCAACTGATTGTGCAACAGTTAATGGTACAGTTGCCGATAGAATTGCCAAAAACAAAGGCGCTGACAATATTGTTATACGCTCAGTTGAGGACCCTTATGCTGAGGATGGAGGACTGGCAGTTTTGTTTGGTAATCTCGCTCCCAATGGCTGCATTGTCAAGAAGGGTGCAGTGCTGCCTGAAATGATGAAGCATGAAGGACCGGCACGTGTTTTTGACAGTGAAGAGGAAGCAAGCGAAGCAATATTTGCCGGCAAAATCAAGGCTGGGGATGTTGTTGTCATAAGGTTTGAAGGACCACAGGGCGGTCCAGGCATGAGAGAGATGTTATCTCCTACTGCTTCTATTGCCGGTATGGGATTGGATAACTCAGTAGCGCTTATAACAGACGGACGCTTCTCTGGTGCCACCAGAGGTGCTTCGATTGGTCATGTTTGTCCTGAAGCAGCTGTCGGAGGACTACTTGCGCGTGTCCAGGAGAATGATATTGTCAGCATAGATATAGTTGAGAGAAAAATAGAGCTTATGGTTAGCGAGGAAGAGTTATCCAAACGCCAGCCGGTGCCTGCACCAGATAGAAATCTGAAGGGTGTTCTTAAACGCTATCAGAAGAATGTTGACATAAGCAGTCGAGGTGCAAGAATTATAGACTAAAGTCGATTGATTTAAATTGTAAATATTTCAATCATTTGTCAGGAGGAACAGCAGTGAACGGAGCAGAACTGATAGTAGATTTTTTGAAGAAAAAAGGCGTCAATCATGCCTTCGGTTATCCTGGAGGACCAATTATTGTTTTATATGACGCAATCTACAAGGCTAATTTCCCACATATACTGACCAGACATGAACAAGGAGCCGCCCATGCGGCTGAAGGTTTTGCCAAGGCAACAGGTATACCGGGAGTAGTTATCGCTACATCCGGCCCAGGAGCAACAAATCTTGTTACAGGGCTTGCCGATGCGATGCTTGATTCTGTACCGATGCTGGCAATAACAGGTGCTGTAGCCAGAAAAGCAACCGGAACTGATGCCTTCCAGGAGGCAGATATTACAGGTATCACTCAACCTATTACAAAATACAATTATCTTGTTATGGATCCGGACGAGCTTCTGCCTATTCTTGAAGAAGCATGGGAGCTTACAACTCAGGGCAGGCCAGGACCAGTGCTGGTAAATGTGCCTAAGGATATCATGGTGATGGAGATAAGCACTGATGCTTCCAGTCAGCCTGCAGCTACATCCACCTATGTCAGGCACAGACCTCCACGTGTGCGTACTGCTTCAATGACCGAACAGGTTTATGAAGCGATCAACAAATCTAAACGGCCAATGATATTGGCGGGTGGCGGCTGTATCATATCTCGAGGCGCTACTGATGATCTTAAGCGATTTGCTGAATGTACAGGTATACCAGTTGCTACCACGCTGATGGGCAAAGGAGCAATGCAGGAAGACCACCCGTTGTATTTGGGTAATCTCGGTATGCATGGCACGCCACAAGCAAACAAAGCTCTGGGAACCTGTGACCTGCTGCTTGCTGTAGGTACAAGATTCAGTGACAGAATTGTTGGCGACCCTGTTATCTACAGCCAGGACACAGAAAGGTTTGTAGTTCATGTAGATGTAGATGCAGCTGAGATCGGTAAAAATATCAAAGCCGCAATACAAATAGAGGATGATGCCGCAGACTTTTTCGAAACTATGTTGGCCTCTCTGCCTGATACTGAGTCCTGCGGACGCTTAAATGAGAATTGGAAGCCGTGGATTGAGCAGCTCAGTAAGATGAAGAATCGATACGATGAGCTAAAACAGCCTATGTATGCGCCTACAAATCCGTTGCAGCCGCAGTATGTCATACATGAAGCTGCAAAAGCCTGGCAAGGTGAGGACCCGATTCTGGTAACAGATGTTGGGCAGCATCAGATGTTCGCGTCCCAGCATTTCCCGGTTGAGTCGCCGCGCAGCTGGATCACATCGGGTGGACTCGGGACAATGGGCTTTGGGATACCTGCTGCTATGGGTACCGCAACTGCTTATCCTGATAGAACTACTGTTCTATTTGTTGGTGATGGTGGCTTCCAAATGACATTACAGGAATTAGGTGTTATTGCCAGTCATAGAATGCCGGTGAAAATATTCGTCATGGATAACAGCTGCCTTGGTATGGTACGGCAATGGCAAGAGTTATTCTTCGATGAACGTTATAGCCATACTATATTGGAGACAAATCCAGATTTTCTTAAACTGGCTGAGGCTTATGGCATCAGAGCTGGCAAGGCAACTGATCCTGATTCTCTTCAGAGGGAGATCAAGGAGGCCTATGAGACTGATGGTCCATACCTGATCCATGTAGTTCTTGATAGCTCAGTCAATGTTTATCCAATGATACCTGCAGGCAAGCTGCCTAACGATATCATCATGCCGGGTCTTGAGGACCAAGACTGAACTCCGTCATGTGGCTGCGATACTTCAACGGCAGATTTGACCTCTGGAGATTGTGATTCACTCTCTCCGGAATAGATAAGTGTTTGAGGTAATCCTGCCAAATTCTGTCCATCTGATCATAATCGGCAACAGCATTTGCTAATGCCAGATCATTTTCGCTGTTCTCGAGTTTGACAAAATATGTTCTGCCGTCTGCCGCTTCATGGCAGACGGCATTATTTCTTTTTAGATCTCTGATGATAAAATTCTGATCCCTGAAGCGCTCAGTAAAATGTTCGGCAATCAGAGGCAGTACATTGCAATCGCTGTCAATGTCTGAAAAATACAAATCAATACCTGCATTACTTGTCTTACGAAATCGCAGAATACCCTTGTATGAGTGGGACAATCTCAGGCAGCGCCTGGCCGCGGCTGTGATGGCTCTTGCTTCAGGCAGATCCTCACAACTTGAGGGATCTATCCCAAGCTTAACTGCTAATTTTATGTACTCCAAAACTGCTAGCTCTATGCCAGTTGTTTCGGACAGATAAGCGCAGCGGAGTTCGAAGATAACGTCAGATGCTGATGTCTCTCCAATGGCTCTTGCCAAATAACGGAAATGCTTCCCGGTGATTCCTTCTTCTGTTTCGAGAAATTGATAATCAAGCAGCAGCGGACAATCATTCCCCCTGATTATTGCGTCAGGTGTCTTATTATTCCTTAGGCTCCAGGCCGCAGCTGTCAGTATGCCCTCAAAACTGTCCTCAATTCGCAGTATCATGGTATTGTAGCTCCTCCATAGTGATCTGCCTTATATCCTGTCTCTTTTTCCCTGCCTTATCTGACAATAGGAAGCGCAGTTTACCTGCTTCCGGGTAAAAAGGCGCGATGTATTTGCCTTGACAGGTAAGAAACCAGGATGCACGCTTGAGTACAATACCTATGCCGGCAAGATTCTCAGGCCTGAGGCTATGGCTCCTGCGTGCTGCAATTATTCTGCGCGCACTGATCGTACCGATTCCAGGTACTCTCAGTAGTGTTTGATAATCAGCTTTATTGATTTCTACCGGAAAAAGCTCTAAATGCTGCAGTGCCCACGCGGATTTTGGATCAAGCTCAAGATCGAGCTCGGGACTGTTATCAGAAACCAGTTCGCTATAACTAAATTTATAAAATCTGAGCAGCCAATCGGCCTGGTAGAGTCGGTGTTCGCGCAGTAATGGCGGAGCTGACCAGATGGAGGGCAGAAGGGGATTGCTGTTGATGGGAATATATGCTGAGTAGTAGACGCGCTTAAGCTGGTAATCATCATAGAGCTTCTGTGACATCCTCAAAATCTGTCGATCGTTCTCGCTGCTTGCGCCGACAATTATCTGAGTACTCTGTCCTGCCGGTATGAAGACTGGCTTTTTTACTTGAGTACTAAGCCTCATTTCATTGTATTCCTGTTTGCCGTCCCTCAGCTGGAGCATAGGATCTGCCAGTGAATGAACACTCTTATCTGGTGCCAACATTTTGAGCCCTGCACTGGTTGCCTGTTCAACATTAATACTGACTCTGTCAGCCAGTAAACCGATTCTATTTATTAAAACAGGAGATGCTCCTGGTATTGCTTTTGCATGAATGTAGCCGCTGAAACCATGCTCATTTCTTAGAAGGTCGAGAGTCTTGATCATTCTCTCCATTGTCTGATCAGGACTACGCCAAACCGCGGAGCTCAGAAATAGACCTTCTATCATATTTCTGCGATAGAAGGATATTGTAAGGTCTGCCAGCTCCTCAGGCTCAAAGATTGCCCGGACATGATCATTTGATCTTCTGTTGATACAGTATAGACAGTCATACTCGCAATGATTTGTCATAAGTACCTTAAGAAGAGA
>CAZHQX010000008.1:13835-20450 GCA_964534195.1 uncultured Oscillospiraceae bacterium | reverse complement strand
AATGATTTGTCATAAGTACCTTAAGAAGAGACACACAGCGCCCGTCATCTGTCCAAGAATGACATATTCCGGATACAGCCGCCGAACCGAAGGTGCCTGAATCTCTGCCAGTGCTGCCTGAGCTGGAACAGGAAACATCGTATCTGGCAGATTCTCCCAGGAGATTAAGCTTATCGGAGAGAAGCATATATGGTATCCTCCAATCATGATACAAAAAACAAAAAGAGAACATAAGTTCTACATTTATAATACTGCAGATAGTAACTAGCGTCAACAAAAATTAGACTGTTCATTTTTCTCTGTAATAGTATAATATGAAGAAGATAGCAAAAGCCGGTTTATGAGTGACCTTATAAACCGAGCGGAAATGGAGGGTATATGCTGAAGGAATTTAAGAAATTTATACTGCGGGGAAATGTCATTGATCTTGCTGTTGCGGTAGTTATTGGTGCCGCTTTTGGAGCTATAGTCAATAGTATTGTCAATGACATTATTATGCCGGTCATAGGGTATGTAACAGCTGGCGTTAGTTTCTCGGATCTGAAGGTCGTTCTCGAACCAGCCGTCATGGAGGCAGGTGAAGTGATTAAGCCTGAGGTGGCAATTGGCTATGGCAATTTAATTCAGACGATCATTCAGTTCCTGATCATCGGTTTCACGATTTTCCTGGTTGTTAAGGGGATATCGACAATGAGAACCAAGTTTGAAAAGAAAAAGGAAGAGGAAGCTGCAGCACCTGCTGAGAAGCCTGCTGATGTTGTTCTGCTTGAGGAGATCCGGGATTTGCTCAAGAAATAACACTTCAAATTCTGCGTTAAGCACATTAAGACTGTCTCCGCTAACTGGCAGGGACAGTCTTTTATAATCATAAAAATTGCTATTTTTATACCAATAGAACAAGAGTAGGCCTGGTGATATTGAAGTGACAACTGAAAAGTGTTACTTTGAAATACAGAATATATTTGAAACGGAGGCTGGAGCTTTGAAGACACAATGTCTATCTGTTCTTGTAGAAAACAGGGCTGGTGTACTTACCAGAGTTACTAATATGTTTGCCAGACGCGGCTACAATATCGAGAGTCTGGCAGTCGGTACAACACAGAATGAGGCTATATCAAGAATTACAGTTACAATTATCGGTGACAGAGAACTAGTCGACCAGATGACCCGTCAGCTTCATAAGCTGCCTGATGTTCTGATGGTCAGGCATCTGACACCTGAGGATCATTTCAGCAGAGAGCTGGTGTTTATCAAGGTTAGAGCAAGTGCTGGCAACCGTGCAGAAGTTATGCAGATAGTCGATATTTTCAGGGGGCACATAACTGACGTTTCTCCTGAGACTCTAACTGTTGAGCTGAGCGGCAGCGAGGAGAAGATCACTGCCCTAAGGAATATGCTTGAACCATACGAAATACTTGAGATGGTTCGAACCGGGAGCATTGCAATAGAGCGTGGCATGAATACAATGAATGTAGAGCTGATATAAACAACAGGAGGAAAAATCATGAAAAAGATTTACAAGGAAAACGAATGCAGAACCAATGCTCTGGACAATAAAACCATTGCAATTATTGGATATGGCAGCCAGGGGCATGCACATGCGCTTAACCTTCATGAGAGCGGTTTTAAGGTTATAGTCGGTCTATATGAAGGCAGCAAGTCCTGGGCCAAGGCTGAAGCAGCCGGCTTGGAGGTTGCGGATGCGGCTGAGGCAAGTGCCAGGGCCGATGTCATAATGATTTTGATCAATGATGAGAAACAGCCTGAGCTCTACGAAAAGAGCATTAAGCCAAACCTCAAGCCTGGCAAAGCAATAGCCTTCGCACATGGTTTCAACATTCATTTCGGCAGAATTATACCGCCCGCCGATATTGATGTTTTCATGGTAGCACCAAAAGGGCCTGGACATACTGTAAGAAGTCAGTACAAAGCAGGCAGAGGTGTTCCTGGATTGTTCGCGGTTTATCAGGATGCCACAGGCAAAGCTCGAGACATATCGCTCGACTATGGCTATGGCATTGGCGCTGCCAGAGCTGGTATGCTTGAAACTTCCTTCCGTGAAGAAACAGAAACTGATCTTTTTGGTGAGCAGGCCGTATTATGCGGCGGCGTATCAGAGCTTATGAAGGTCGGGTTCGAGGTTCTGGTCGAGGCCGGTTATGATCCTGAGAACGCTTATTATGAGTGTGTGCATGAAATGAAGCTGATCGTTGACATGATAGCACAAGGCGGTCTGTCACTCATGCGTTATTCTGTAAGTGATACTGCTGAATATGGCGATTACAGCGTAGGCCGTCGTATCATTACAGATGAGACGAAGAAAGAAATGAAAAAGGTTCTCAAGGAAATTCAGGAAGGTGTTTTTGCCAGAAACTGGATCGTTGAAAATCAGGCTGGCAGACCTAATTTTATGTCAAGACGCAGAATTGAGTCTGAGCATCAGGTTGAACAGGTAGGACGTGAGCTCAGAGCCATGATGAGCTGGAATAATGAGATCGAGGTCTGATATTCAGAGAAATACTTAAATAATGCATAAGAGGCTGTATCCAAGCGGATACAGCCTCTTTTATTCTCTTCAGAGCCTTCGAGATCACTCGAATTTCTGACAATATTTTCTTATTGAGTCCGGCAGCTCTTCCAATTGAGCGCTGAGGATGATTGAGACATGTAAATCATTTCTCTCGGAGAATTCCTCCAGATCTCCTAAGAAGGTTTCTAGCTGGGCTATATCCTTACTGCCAGCTACCTTATAGATACTGTCGATGTAAACATGTGTCAGATCGTAGTCCTTGGCACTTATGCCGGCGATGAAGCTCAAAAGCTCCTGATAACCATTGACCGGGTATTCCATGATATCAACGAGGCGGATTTTGTATTTGACCAATCTATCGAGCCGATGTCCATACTGTATGCACACTACATTGTGTGCGTCACTCTGTGCCTGTGCGTTGAGGTCGTCTACAAGACGTGCTGTTTTACCGCTTCCTTTGCTGCCTACAAGTATTCTGACCATAAGCATCACTCCCTTTGCGTTTTATCAGATCAGTGTCTGACTTTTACTCATTGTAACCTAAATACCCGTTTAAAAGAAGACCTCTTGGTAGTTTTATACCCTAATAAATCGACAAATTAGAAACTGCAAATTCAACATAATGACGAAAAAGAAGACAGAAAAATCTTGGCAAAAGGTGTATTATGCACAATGTGAAACCGATTGAAAGCTCAATCAGAGAAGAGTTTTCGCACTTTGATCAATGATGAATAGGCGCGTTATAGAGTAATTTGGCCGCACCTGCGATCCTATTGCACAAAGGTATGCAGACTGGTATAATAGCCAAGGAATGACATTTGCTTATTGACAAAGAGTGGGGGGGTTCCCCGCTCTTTGTTTGTATCATGTTCTGAAAGGGTTAATGGATGGCAGAAAGATCACAGCAGGCTCAACGTGTTTTTGAGGCGCTTGAGTCTCGAATAGCTGAGATGGGGATTGAATTGATCGATGTTGCATTTGTAAAAGAAGGCTCATCGAGGTTTTTGCGTATCTTTATCGACAAAAAGGGTGGAGTCAGTCTCGATGATTGTACTGATGTCAGTCACATGGCTGATCCTATCATAGATGATGAGCTGAAGATTTCGAGCCATGACTATTTGGAAGTATCCTCGCCTGGACTGGAGCGTCCTCTTAAGAACATCAGAGATTTTGAGAGATATGAAGGTGAATGGATAGAAATCAAATTGTATCAGGCCCAAGAAGGGCGTAAAATATTTGAGGGAGAGCTGATGCCTTCTACTAGTGATACAGTTGTGATCAAAACAGACAATGGAGAAGTGCTCAGCTTCAAAACAGCTGACGCAGCAAGAATAAAAAGAATGATAAAGTTTGATTAACAGGATGGAAATTAGTCAGATACTGGAAGGAGAATGCAGGCATGAATGCTGAATTGATTGAGGCGATAAAACTTCTGGAGAAGGAACGTGGTATCGATGCAGAGATGCTGTTCGAGGCGATAGAGGAGTCCTTGGTCTCTGCTTATAAGAGAGAATTCGAGGCGCGCACCACCGAAAATATCAGAGCGGAAGTTGACCGTGAAACCGGAGAGATGAGAGTTTTTCTGACGAAAACTGTTGTTGATGAGGTTGAGGACAGTAATTCTGAGATGTCCCTTGAGGAAGCTAAGGCCTTGTCGGAGGATTTTGAACTCGGCGATATGATGGAATATGAGCTTAGACCTCAGGATTTCGGCAGGCTGGCCGCTCAAACTGCCAAAAACGTTATTAATCAGAAGCTTTGCAGTGCTGAGAGAGAGCGTATTCAAAATGAGTTCAGCAATAGAATTGGTGAGCTGTCAGCTGGCGTGATACAGCGCAAAGACAGACGCGAGGTCATAGTTGATATCGGCAGAGCAGAGGCAGTGCTGCCTTACAATGAACAGGTAAGAACTGACGGCTATAATTTCAATCAGCGTATGAAGTTCTACATACTGAAGGTTGATGAGAAGAAGGGGAGACCGATCGTATACGTATCAAGAAGTCATCCCAATCTTGTTCGAAAGCTGTTTGAACAAGAGGTGCCTGAAATATCAACAGGAGTTGTTGAGATCATATCAGTAGCTCGAGAGGCCGGTTCCAGATCGAAGATCGCGGTTGCGTCAAGAGATGAAAATGTCGATAGTGTCGGTTCTTGTGTTGGTCAACGCGGTCTGAGGGTTCAGGCTGTTATGGATGAGCTGATGGGCGAAAAAATTGACATTATTGAGTGGAGCCCTGACGTTGCTGATTTTATCAGTAATGCCCTCAGTCCTGCCAAGGTCATTCGTGTTGATATTAACGAAGAAGATAAGGCTGCCAGAGTAGTAGTACCTGATCATCAGCTTTCGCTGGCAATTGGCAGAGAAGGTCAGAACGCAAGACTTGCTGCCAGGCTTACCGGTTGGAAGATCGACATCAAGAGTGAGGCTCAATACAGAGCTGTACTTGAGGAAGAACTGATGTCGAGATTTGAACAGGCTGTTGACGAAACTGCTCCTGATGATTTTGATGCTGACGAAGAGGATCTGGAGACTTCTGATATTGAAATGGAATGAGAAACAGGAGTGAGAGTTTGATATGGCGAAGAAAGTACCTAACCGCATGTGTGTAGCATGCAGGGAGATGAAGCCTAAGAAGGCACTTATCAGACTATCAGCCAGCAAGGAAGGAATCGTCAGCCTGGATCCAGGAGGAAGAATGCCCGGCAGAGGCGCTTATGTTTGCCGCAGCCGACAGTGCATAGAAGCCGCTGTTAAGGGAAAACGTCTGGATAGAGGCTTGAAACAGGCTTTGGACAGTCAAACAATCGAACAGCTTTTGGCTGAAATGGAGGTACTTGATCACAATGACAGCTGACAGATCGTCTTTTTGGCGTTTGCTTGGATTAGCTGCCAGAGCAGGCAAAGTGATAACGGGCTCCGATGCTGTTGAGATCGGTTTAAGAAGAGAGAAGGGATTCCTGCTCATTCTGGCCGAGGATATGGCGGAAAACGGTGCGGAGAAGCTTAGAAGAGTCGCAGCTGCTCACAATATTACTGTGATCAGCTTAGGAACACGCGAGGATATGGGCCATTGGACCGGGAAAATTGAGAGAGTGGCAATATTAGTAGCTGATAAAGGTTTCGCTGACAGGCTTCTGGAACTATACGAACTTCAGAAGAAATCAGATATTGAGGCAAATATATGAAATAGTAAAGGCAAGATATAATTTGGAGGATTTAGGAAATATTATGGTAAAAAAAGACAATTCTGGTGAAGCTCTTAATAAGAGTACGGCAAAGGCTGAGGACAAGAAGCTGAAAAATGCTGCTGGTGCCAAAAAGCTTAATGATGAGAAAAATGAGAAGGCTGCCGCTGAACATGTTCATGATACTGAAGAAGCAGCGGGACCTACGATTACTATGCAAGGTGTATCCGGTAAAAAAATCACCGGTGTTGTTAAAGTAGTCAAGGTCAATAAGGCTGCGAAGAAAGCGCCAGAAGAGCAGAAGGCTGAATCCGAAGACTCCAATAAATCTGCCGAAGCAAGTGATGATAAGGCGGCAGCAGTACCGGCTGCAGATAAGAAAAAATCTGTCAAGGAAAAGACTGCTGAGAAAAAAGAGGATGCTGGCAAGGCTGAAGAAATAGCAGCTCCTGCTAAGTCTGCTGAGAAACAGGAAACTGACAAGGAAGCTCCTGCCAAGACCGCTGTTTCTGAGACCAAGGCAGCCAAAGATGTCAAACCCGCAGCTGAGGATAAGAAGACACCAGCTCAGCCTGCTAAACCTGTCAAGTCTGCTGAGCCTGCAGCTAAGCCGCCAATGCGGCCGCAGCAAGGCAGATATCTTGAGAATCAAGGTGCTGAGAACAAAGGCAGACCGCCAGTGCGTCCGCAGTCAGGAAATTATGTTCGCAGTCAGCCAGGTGAGAGACTTGATCGTCCTCAGGGAGATCGTCCGCTTAATAGTTATAGCAGTGATCGTCCGCAACAGGGTCAGTATGGATACAGACCACAGGGCGGAGGCCAATATAATAATAACAGGCCACAAGGCGGAGGCCAATATAACAACAACAGACCACAGGGCGGAGGCCAATATGGCAGCC
>CAZHQX010000008.1:0-13735 GCA_964534195.1 uncultured Oscillospiraceae bacterium | reverse complement strand
GGCGGAGGCCAATATAACAACAACAGACCACAGGGCGGAGGCCAATATGGCAGCCGACCGCAGGGTGGTGGACAATATGGCGGCGGCAGACCACAAGGCGGCCAGGGCGGTCCTCAGGGCTCAAGACCCTATGGCAATCGTCCGCAAGGCGGACCTAGACCGGGCGGCTGGAACAATTCCGGCGGCGGATTTGGCGGTGGCTTCAACAAGGATAAGGATGATGATGATCGTCAGAACAACGGCGCTCGTTCACAGAGCCGCAAACCTAAGAAGACCGGAGCAGCAGTACCCAGCGAGTTAAGAGATGTTTTGCCACAGGCCAAGGCAACAAATTTTGCAGCCAGGGATGCTTTTGACAAAAACAACAAGCGGGATGATAAACGTGAGCCTAAGAAGACTTTTGCCAATCCTGCTGCTGTAACCAAGGACAAGCATCAAACTCTCAAGAAGCAGGCCGCCGCGCTCTCAGGACAGGGTGTAGACGCTCTGAATGATGAAACGATTCTTGAGACGATCTATGTGGATCCTATTAAGAGCAGAGGCCGCGGCAGAGGCAATCGCCGCAATCAGCAGCGTTCTTCAACACCTGCTGTCAAGGCTGTGCTTACACATGTTAAAATTCCAGACAGCTTGACTGTCAAAGAGTTTTCAGAAGCAATTAAGAAAACTTCTGCTGAGGTCATCAAGAGACTTATGAAGATGGGCGTCATGGCCACTCTCAATCAGGAAATTGATTTTGATACAGCAGAAATCATTGCTTCAGAGTTTGGAATAACTTGCGAGAAGCTGGTAGAGGTTACTGAGGAGGATATTCTCTTTGATGATACCGATGATGATGAGAAGGATCTCAAGCCGAGGCCGCCTGTTGTTGTAGTAATGGGACATGTTGACCATGGCAAGACTTCTATTCTTGATCATATACGTTCTGCCTCAGTCGCAAGCGGTGAGGCTGGTGGTATAACTCAGCATATAGGTGCTTATACCGTTCGTGTGAGCAGCGGCAAGCAAATCACCTTCCTGGATACGCCTGGTCATGAAGCCTTCACGACAATGCGTGCACGTGGTGCTCAGGTAACAGATATTGCTATTCTTGTAGTAGCGGCTGACGACGGCGTTATGCCTCAAACTATTGAGGCGATCAACCATGCACGTGCTGCTAATACAGAGATCATTGTAGCGATCAACAAAATTGACAAGGAAGGCGCCAATATCGATAGAGTAAAACAGGAGCTTTCAAAGTATGAGTTGATTCCTGAAGAGTGGGGCGGTCAGACCGTTATGGTTCCTGTTTCCGCGCTCAGTGGCAAGAACATGGATGAATTGCTTGAGATGGTACAGCTCACAGCAGATGTAATGGAGCTTAAGGCTAACCCTGATAAACAGGCAAAAGGTACTGTTATCGAGGCTAAGCTTGACAAAAATCGTGGTCCTGTCGCAACAGTATTGGTTCAACGTGGTACATTGCGTACCGGTGATACGATCGTATCCGGCTCAATTATTGGTCATGTCAGAGCAATGACTGACGATAAGGGCAATCAGGTCAAGAAGGCTGGACCTTCAGTGCCGGTAGAAATACTTGGTATGCCTGAGGTTCCTGAGGCTGGCGATATCTTCTATGCTGTAACAGACGAGAAGGTGGCCCGCAGTCTGGCCGAAAAACGCAGATCGCAGCAGCGCGAGTCACAACTCAAAGCAAGCTCGCGTATGTCTCTTGACACGTTGTTCTCACAGATGGCTGCCGGAGAGGTCAAGGATCTCAATATTATCATCAAGGCTGATGTTCAAGGTAGTGTAGAGGCTGTTAGACAGTCACTTGAGAAGCTCAATGATAGTGAGGACAAGGAAGTACGTGTTCGTGTTGTTCATGGCGCTGTTGGTGCGATAACAGAGTCAGATATTCGTCTGGCAGAAGTTTCAAACGCGATCGTTATCGGCTTCAATGTCAGACCGGCTGCAAATGTAGCGGATCTGGCAAAAGAAATCGGCGTCGACCTGCGTATGTATAGAGTCATTTATAACGCTATTGAAGATATTCAAGCTGCCATGAAGGGTATGCTCGCACCTCAGTTCGAGGAGCATGTGCTTGGTCATGCCAAGGTCAGACAAACCTTCAAGGTCAGTGGTGTCGGAACAATTGCCGGCTGCTATGTCACAGATGGCAAGATTCTGCGATCAAGTGATGTCCGCATAGTCCGCGACGGTATCGTCATACATGAGGGCAAGCTTTCATCACTTAAGCGCTTCAAGGATGATGCCCGCGAGGTATCTACCGGTTACGAATGTGGTATAGGTATCGAGAGATTTAATGATCTGAAGGAAAACGATGTCATCGAAGCTTTCGAAATGAGAGAAATTGAGAGGAGCTGATCCTCATGCAAAGATCAGATAGAGTAGGTGATGAGATCAGAAAGGCTGTGGCCGATTTGATTCAGAACGAGATCAAGGACCCCAGAATGCCGTCAATGGTATCGGTTCTGGAGGTTAGAGCATCCAGGGACCTATCTCATGCTCACATTTATATAAGTGTACTGGGAACAGACGAAGATAAAAAGAATTGTGAGGCAGCTCTTCGGAGTGCCTCAGGTTTCATGCGACGTGAGATCTCATCCAGAATCAGGTTGAGAGTGGCCCCTGAGCTGCATTTCATCATAGACGATTCAATTGAACGCGGTATTAGAATGACCAAGCTGATTGATGACACAATTGGAGGTTCCGACAAGCATGATTGATGTCAGGATCAACGTCATGAAGCGTTTGCTTGAGGCTGGAGAAAAAAACGAAGGTGTGATCCTATATCCTCACATTGGTGCGGATGGTGATGCGCTTGGGTCTTCTCTTGCGCTTTATCTTGTATTAAAGAAGCTTGATTTGGATGTCTGGCTGCTGCTTGATGAGGAATTGTCGCCTAAGCTGAGATTCATGCCTGAATGGCAGGCTGCGCACGTATTCACTGATGATGCTGCTGATGAATGGCAGAAAAGACAGACGATAGCACTGGCTATAGACTGTGCTGATTCTGACAGGACCGGCAGACGTCGCGTGGTATTTGATGAGGCGGATTGCAAAATGGCTCTGGATCACCATGTTTCGAGTGGTGAATCTACGAATCTAAGATTTATTGACGCTCAGGCAGCTGCGACAGCTGAGATAATTGCTGATTTAATTTCCGATCTGGAGGAACTTCTGAAGATCGAGCTGATGGATCGTGATATCGCATCGCTTCTTATGACTGCGCTTGTGTCAGATACGGGCAGATTTGTCTATTCAAACACAACTGCAAGAAGTTTCAGAACAGCAGCCTGGTTAATGGAATACGAGCCTGACCTTAGGCTCATAACTTATCAGCTGTTTGACTTGAGCTCACAGGTAAGACTGAGATTGATGGGTCGAATATTTACTGATGCTGAGTTTTGTTACGATGGCAAGCTGGCGATAGCTCTTATTGACCAGAAGCTGCTGGATGAGTACAACGCAACTGAGCATGACATTGAGGGGATCGTTTCACAGCTGAGAAATGTCGCAGGTGTTGAGGTTTCTTTTGTCCTGAGACAGCTGACAGATGGTTCAGTTAAGGTGAATATTCGCAGCAGTGATGGTTTCAATGCTTCTGAGTTCGCGAGAGGTTATGGCGGCGGAGGACATCCTAAGGCTGCCGGAATGACTCTTAAAAATACTGATCTGCATCAAGCAGAGGAAATGTTGAGGCAAGCTGCCAGCAGGTATCTCCAATGAGCAGCCGCGATACGGCAAGAGGCATAATTTTGATAAATAAACCCCGGGGGATGACTTCTTTTGGGGTTGTTTCTCGTTTGCGCAAACTGACCGGCATCAGAAGAATTGGCCATTGCGGCACCCTTGATCCTTTTGCTGTGGGCCTGTTGCCTGTTTGTATCGGCAAGGCTACATCAGCTATTCAGTTTATGGATGGCTATGATAAAACTTATTTAGTGAAAATCGTGTTTGGACGAGCTACTGATACCATGGATCTCGAAGGAAATACAGTCGACAGACATGAATTTTCCAGAGGTGAGATTCAGAAAATGGTGGATTCTGATTTTTACGAGATCAGACAGGCTGCTGCTGATCTGATCGGCACTCAGCAACAGACGCCGCCAATGTTCAGCGCTGTTAAGCTTGATGGCAAGCCTCTTTATAGCTATGCCAGAGAAGGCAAGACCGTTGAACGTAAGAGCAGGCAGATCATGATCTATGATGCGCAGCTGGTCAGCATAGATCCAGATATCAGTGATCCCGGACTCAGTATAAAACTGCGTATCAGTTGTTCAAAAGGAACATACATTAGAGTTATTGCTGATGAGCTTGGCCGTAAGCTGGGCCTGTTCGGCTATGCTGAGGAGCTGGTCCGAGAGAAATGCGGCCCATATATTCTTGACCAAGCTCAAGATATTGAGGAATTATTTTGCTGGTCAAGAGAGTTGGAGGATCAATCAGCGTTTGTAGAGCTGATCAGACAAAGAGAGATACTTCTGCCGATGGACTCGGCTTTTGCCGGTATGCCAAGACTGGATTTGGATCAAAATGAGGCCGGTCGATTGGTCAAAGGGCAGGTTGTGCTTGTGAATGAGCTTATTGATAAGTCAGCCGCCAATTACGAGGATGAGCTGCTTGCTTTATATTATGCTGGTGAGCTAATTGCTGCTGCACGGATCATTATGGATGAGTATAATAGAAAGCAACTGAAAACAGAAAGGGTGTTTGTTGATCTTGAAGCTTTTCGATCGATCTGACGTTAAACTGCCATCGAAGCGCCGCGGAGTCGCGCTGGGATTTTTTGATGGTGTTCATAGAGGACATTCCGACTTGATTAGGACTTTGATCCTTAATTGCAGTCGACTTGAGCTTGAACCGGCTGTTTTCACATTTGACGAGCATCCGGCAACAATTGCTCATAAGCTCAAACGTTTCGGCGGTTATATCAATACATTCGAGGAGAGACTTCAGCTATTCGAGGAGCTTGGTGTCAGTGAAGTTCATCATTATCATTTTGATGAAGAATTCAGTCATCTCGCGCCGGTTGAGTTTCTGGACGAGATCATTGCTGACAAGCTTGATGCCGGCCTAATTGTTGTAGGTGCTGATTATCGCTTCGGGTATAAGGGCGAGGGCAACATTGAAACACTGAAAGCATGGTGTGATCTTCATAATGTTGAGTTGACAGTTGTTCCTGATGTCGAGCTTTATGGACAGCGTGTCTCAAGCACAAGAATCAGGCAGCATATCGAGCAAGGGGATATGTCTATGGCGTCAAGCTGCCTGGGGAGACATTTTTCGCTTCGAGGCCAGGTCGTCGCAGGACGCAAGCTGGGTCGTCAGCTCGGTTTTCCAACCGCTAATTTCACAGTGGCTGATGGACAGATCAAGCCATCCTATGGGGTTTATGTTACCAGAACAAGGATTGGAGAGAGGACCTGGTGGTCGATCACAAGCTTTGGACTAAGACCGACAGTTAGTGATGGCGATAAAATACCTATGGTCGAGACATATATATATGATACAAAATTGAACCTTTATGGTCAGGAAATAGAGGTTTTCTTCCTGGAGAAATTGCGGGATGAGGTTAGGTTTGAATCTCTTCTGCAGCTGAGCACCAAGATCAAGGAAGATCTGAACCAGGCTTATGAATGGCATAAGCGCTCAGAAGACAGCTATATAAGCAATTATATCAAGGGCATGCCAGTGTGGCTGCTGCAGTCAGACAGGTTTGCTCAGGGAAGTCTGCAGCTTGTTTTTCAGCAGCGAATTGAGAAGAAAAGCGCGTCTGCTTACGCTCTGCTGCTGCAGGTCCTGACATCAGGCTGCCGTAGATTCCCTGGCAGAGTTGAGCTTTCTACTGAGCTTGACCGTTTATATGGCAGTTCTATCGACAGCAATGTTCAGAGCCATGGTGATGTTCAGCTTCTATATCTAACTGTTGATGGATTAATGAACTGGACTGACGGCAGCCAGCCTTTTGCCGAGGCTGTAAGGCTGTTGTTTGATATTTTATTTGACCCGATGATTGATGAGAATGGAAATTTTGACGCATCGATCTTCGAATCAGAGCGCCAGAGTATGATCACCGAGCTTAAGGCACGTGAGAACGATAGAGCAAGATATGCCTATGACCGCAGCCTCGATCTTCTATGTGGCGACCAGCCTCATGGCATCAGATCTGATGGCAGTATTGATGAACTGAGCAAGCTGACATTGTCAGATCTTAAGGATGCGTATAGCAGATTGCTGAATGATTTGCCTGCTATGGTCTGTATCGGCGGCAGAATTGATAAGAGTCTTCTGGAAGATGTCTATATGAGTCTGAACAGATTTCCGGCAGAACGTTTTCAGGACAAATTCGGCAGTATTAAACCGTCTGCGCTGATCTCGCCTGAGTCTGAAATCAAACTTGATGAGCATCGTAAGCTGGAACAGGCCAGAGTTAACCTGATCCTGACAGGACTCCCGCCATATTTCAGTCACAGAAGTATTGTATCATCAATGCTCAACAGCATGCTTGGCGGTGATGTTCACTCACTGCTCTTCGATGTTGTAAGAGAAAAAATGGGTCTGGCTTATTCGGTATTTTCTTCCGCCTCCAGATATTTGTCAGCCATATTTATCATAGCCGGAATCGAGCCTACAAAAACTGATGCTGCCATTGCGGCAATGAACAAGCAAATAGCAGATCTGGCTACAGGTAATTTTGACGACAGACTCATGGAGACCTCACGCCGGATGCTGGCAGCATCGATCGAGGCAAGTCAGGATGATCTGGGGCATATGGTTTCTGCTGTTGTAAGCGCTGTTGTTCTTGGCCGCAATATGTCAAGGAACGATGCTTTGAGCCTTCTGGACGCGGTAACCAGGCAGGATGTAATGGACCTGGCAGGTCAGCTGAAACCTGCTGTAAGCTATCGCCTTTTGCCAGACAGAGTCAAGGAGGATACTTAATCGATGAGCATCATAGAACAAGCAGCTCAATATGGCTTTCATATGCAGGAAACCAGAGATCACTTAACAGGACAGACTCTCAGAACCTGGCGTCATAAATCAGGCATGATGGTAAAAGTCTTGCCCAGGCCAGGTTTCTCCAAACGTTTTGCTGCCATGACTGTTCCTTATGGATCAATTAATCAAGCTTTTGCAGCTGACGGGAAGGTTATGAATGTCCCTGCCGGTGCGGCGCATTTCCTGGAACACTGTGTTTTCAGCCGAGATGATGGTGGTGGACTTCTTGGCAAGCTGTCTGCATTTGGCGCGTCAGCGAACGCTTATACATCTCATACCCATACCATGTACTATTTCTCAGCTGTCCATAATTTTGAAGAAGCGCTTAAGCTTTATCTGGGCTCTGTGCTTGATCCTTATCTGGAGCAGGATAGAGTCGAGGCTGAGAGACCTGTAATTATTGCTGAGCTTAATCAGTATTTGGATGACCCCGATAACCGCTGTTATATGCAGCTGCTAGAAAATCTTTATCAGGGCCATACTGTTAAGCAGGACATAGGTGGTACTCTGGACTCAGTAGCAAGCATAACATCCGATCATCTAAAAGCGATTCATGCCGCTTATTATCGACCAGGCAGTCTGTCTCTTACAGTTGCCGGTGATTTCGACGAGGATAGAATTTTGACCGATCTACTGGAGTTCCTGCCTGATCAGCCTGGACCGGAAATCAAGTCGATATTCCCTGATGAGCCCGAAAATGTTGTCAGAGAAAAGTCAGTTTTGCGGATGGACATATCCTCTCCGTCCTTTCTTTGTGGTATTAAGGATCCTGACATACTGCCTCACAAGATCAAATCAGGTCTTGACCTGGTCGGCAGACAAAGAGCAGCGAGACTAATGTTCGATACTCTGCTTTCGCCGGTGTCTCCTGTTTATGAGACGCTGTACAGCGAAGGTCTGATCAATGAATCATTTGGCTATCATTATGCATGTGAGAACAGTTTCGCTTTCCTGGCAATCGGCGGTGAATCGCCTGAGCCTGAGAAGGCTTCTGAGAGATTGGTTGAGTTATTGATGATGGCTATAGAAAGCGGTCTTGATAAGAAAATGTTTGATATTCAGAAGAGAGCAGCAGCCGGTGATTTCGTTCGTTCGCTTGATGCTGTGGAGCATAGCGGTATGGTGCAGGCACAATGTAATCTTCACAAGGTGGATCTGTTCGATTATCCTTTGCTATATGATAAAATGGATGCTGCGGCGGCTGATTTTATGCTTTCATTTCTCCGGGACCGCGCGAATTACAGTGTTTCAATTGTGAGAGAGCAGTAGAAGCATATGCCGGCAATAAGAATTTTTCGAAATGAGCAATTTTCGGATCTGGCAAGCAGTATGGGAGGCGACATTAATGAGAAGTGATTTTTTAGTAGATTTTCCAGGCCTGGGTATCAGTGATCTGCCTGTTAACAGAGAAGCTTTTACTATTTTTGGGCAGTCAATATATTGGTATGGTCTTCTGATAGCCGCTGCTATCATTCTGTGTCTTTTGCTGGCAGCTAAATCGGCAGGCAAGCATGGACTTGTATCTGATGACATTTTAGATACTTTCATATTCCTTATTCCGATGATAATTATTTTTGCCAGATTATTCTATGTGATATTCGAGTGGGAGTATTATGCAGCAGATCTCAGCCGGATCTTCAACACCAGAAATGGTGGACTGGCGTTTTACGGTGGTGTGATAGGCGGTGCTCTGACTATTATGCTGGTGGCAAAATTCAAGAAGGTCAAGATTCACAAGCTTCTCGACCACCTTGTGGTCTATCTGCCGCTGGGGCAGGCGATCGGACGTTGGGGCAATTTCTTCAACCAGGAGGCGTTCGGTACTAATACGACCTTGCCTTGGGGCATGTACAGCAACGAAACTGCCAGATATCTGACAAGTCTGGGTGCTGGCTATGATCCTGCTTTGCCTGTTCATCCAACCTTCCTTTATGAATTTTTGGGGAATATGGTCATATTTGGTCTGCTGCTGGTCCTGCGCCGCAAGATTAAAGCTCCTTTTGTAATGACCTTTTCATACTTAGGGTTATATGGACTGTTAAGATTTTTTGTTGAATCGATCAGAACAGATGCACTTTTCATAGCTGGAACAGATCTGAGAATATCAATGGTGCTGTCAGCGCTGATGGTAATCGCAGCTGTCATATATATTCCGGTTGCCGGACGCAGATATGATAAGTATGTCCTGGATAATGAGCTGTCAGAAGAGGTTGCATCTGATAAGTCAGTCGATAACATGTCTGAAAATGTTTCAGTATCCGATGATGAGGCAAGCACAGCAATTGATTCAGCTGATAATGAAGCTGCTCCATCAGATGATTTTATAGTAATTGAAGATGATAATGACCAGGAGAAAAATGACTGATGTCTCATACTGGCTTCGAACAGCTTAAATCAGATACTTTTTTCCGCAAGATGGATTATTGGATGCTTGTACCGATTCTGTCCGTAACTTTGATTGGCCTGTTCGTTCTGAACAAGGTGCTGTCTACCGGATTCGGTGATCTATATCCAATGAATATCTATAAGCAGATCGGTGCTGCTCTGGTCGGTTTGATCATAGCTGTTATTATCAGCCTGCTGGAAGCGCCAACGCTCAGACTCGTAGGCTGGGCGATCTATTTTGTTAGTCTTCTAATGCTTGTATATGTTCTCGTTGATGGATTCTCGCTTGAGGATAAATGGGGAGCGGACAGCTGGATGCTGCTGCCTGTGGTTGGTACTTTTCAGCCTTCTGAACTGGCAAAAGTCGGTATCGCTATGGTTTGCGCTCAGTTATTTGAGGCTATGACCAACAACAAGCTGAACTGGTGGCAGGGCGGCCTGCTGATCCTGGCAGTATTTCTGCCTCCTGTAGCGCTTATAATGCTCCAGCCAGATTTCGGAACAACAATGGTTATTCTCTTCATGTTTGTCTGCATGGTATTCGTCTGGGGCATCAAGTGGCGCTATGTTTTGCTGGGAATCTCCGGAGCTGTTATTGCGATACCACTTGCCTGGTTTTTCTATCTGGGTGACTTCCAGAAAAACAGGATCATTACCTTTCTCTTTCCCGGGCATGATCCGGACGCTTCCTTCAATCTCATACAAGCGCAAATGGCTATAGCCTCGGGCGGCCTGTTTGGCAGCCGTTCTGAGAACTCTGTGCATGTGCCAGTCAAGGAGTCCGATTTTATCTATACTGCTGTCTCTGAGCATATGGGATTTATTGGTACTACAGCTCTGCTGTTTCTAGCTTTCTTTTTCCTCGCGCGCAGTCTGTATGTAGCATCAAGATTAAGAGAAGAGAATCCTGCTGCGGCTTTTACCATGGTTGGATTAACCTCTGCTCTGGCAATTCATTATATTGAAAACTTAGGCATGACCGTCGGACTGCTGCCCATTACTGGTATCCCTTTGCCATTCGTGAGTCTTGGCGGTACAGCGATGGTTGTAAATTTCATATCACTAGGCGTTATGTTAAACCTGTCTGTTGAGAGAAATATTATTCAAAAATAACCATATTGTTCATTAATTATTGTTGGACCCTCGGCATCTGAGTCGAGGGTCTTTTTTCTTATATTAAGGTTGTGTTACAAAAAGTGTCTCTCGTTACAAATTTGTTGCTTTGCTTCAGGTTAAGCAGTAAAATACATCTTAGGTGGTGAATTGTAGAGGAAAACATCACATTTGTGGTTAATAGTGGATGATATGTTTGAGAGGAGGTGCAGATGTGGCTAGATTTACACATACGGTTGACGCAAAAGGCCGTGTTTTCGTTCCTGCCCGTCTGCGCGATAGTCTTGGAGGTACTTTAATAGTTACGTTAAGCCTTGATGATGGCTATCTCTCTGCTTATACTCCTGAACAATTCCATGAAATCAGGGCGCAAATAGCACAGCTATCCGGCACCGATCCAGCTGTTAGAAGGCTTAAGAGAGCCATTATCGGCGAAGCGATGCCTTGCGATTTTGATAAGCAGGGCAGGATATCTGTATCTGAAGAGCTCTGGTCACATATAAGTGTCAAGGCAGGCGAAGAGGTCTGCTTCATCGATATGTTTGACAAGCTGGAAATATGCTCTAAGAGCTTCTATGACGCACAGAAGGAGGAAGAGGGATCGCTGGCAGAAATTGATCTCTCAAGATTCGATGTCAGAGGACTTTGATTTTCGTCACATCTCAGTTCTGTACAGCGAATCGCTGGAGCATCTGGCAATTAAGCCTGATGGAATTTATGTTGACTGTACCCTTGGCGGCGGGGGCCATAGCAGCGGCATCCTGGAAGCGCTAAACAGCAACGGCAGACTAATAGCATTTGACAAGGATGCTGATGCCAGAGCAGCAGCAGGTAAAAGGCTGGCTCAAGCTAAGAGCGATGCGAGATTTGATATAGCATCAGCAGATTTCAGTGATCTGGAAGAAGTGCTGCATGATATGAATGTTGACCAAGTAGATGGCATCCTGGCGGATCTTGGCGTGTCCTCCTGGCAGCTGGATCAGGCAGATAGAGGCTTCAGCTATGGCCAGGACGGGCCATTGGATATGCGAATGGACCTAAGTGCTGAGCTGACCGCGGCTGACATCGTTAATACTGAAACAGCTGAGAGAATTGCCTGGATACTTAAGATGTACGGTGAAGAGCGTTATGCTCGCAGAATAGCTGAGGCTATAGTCAACCGTAGAGAAGATAAGCCTTTTACCAGGACGGGAGAGCTTGCTGAATTGATCAGACAAGCAATGCCGGCAAAAGCTCTAAAAGAGAAGCAGCATCCTGCCAGAAGGACATTTCAAGCTCTTAGAATAGCAGTAAACCACGAGCTCGATGCCCTGGAAATGCTATTGGAGACTGCTCCCGGACTGCTGAAAGACGGCGGGAGATTATGCATAATTACCTTCCATTCGCTGGAAGACAGAATGGTAAAAGAAGCCTTCCGCACTTGGGAAAACCCTTGTACATGCCCCCGGTCATTTCCGGTATGCATTTGCGGCAAAAAGCCATTGGGCAGGCAGATAGATCGAAAAGGCGTTATCGCTGACATAAGTGAAAGTGAATCTAATGCCAGAGCGAGAAGCGCTCGTCTGAGATGCTTCGAAATAGTAAGAGAAGAGGAGCTGCAGATATGAATCCGACGAGAGGGAACCTGGCTGTAACTAATTCATACAATAGTGGTAACACTTCAGTTGTCGGCGGATCAATGCGCAGAGGGCATGTCATCAAGGGCGGAAAACCTGCTGGTGTTAACAACAGTCGACCTAAACTGCAGAAAATGCGGGTTCGAAGGGTGACTGCTGAAGATATTGGCGAAGTCAGAAGACTTGCAAGAGAAAACGCCAAACAGCATATAGATAGACAGCTCGCATTTCGCAGATTCAAGGCTCTTGCTGCGATGGTTATGGTAATTGCTCTGGTAGCTGGAGTTTATGGTATTATTGTCTTCAGACAGGCGATGATACTCGAGGCGAATTTTGAGAACCTGCGAATTGAGAGGACGATTACAAAACTCGAGCAGGAATCAAACCAGATAAGTGAATCGCTGGCACAGAAGACCAATCTTGATCTTATCAGGCGCAAGGCTATTGAGGATCTGGGGCTGCAAGATCCTGCAAGAAGCCAGGTTATTAATGTCTATTTGCCTGATACTGACAGAGTTGTGTTTGCTTCGGCGAATGCAGGTGCTGCCGATCAGGAGGCGTACCTTAACAACATATTTGACAATGTTGAAGGTTTCTTCAAAACACTTAACCAGCAAAGGCAGGTAGATTGATTTGAAACAGGCTCATGGCAGAAGAAGACTGAGCAGACTGACAGAAACATCCGGGCGCAATCATAATAGCGCAGATTTATATAGACAAACTCAGATCAAAAGAGATCGCCACATCAGAGATAAGAGACAGGGCGGCAAGATACCGCTTCTGATTCTGGTGGCGGTCTTGCTTTTTTTCGCGGCTCTGCTGATCAATCAGCTCTATCAGATTCAAATTGTAGAGTATGAAGTCAATGCGCAGAAAGCAGCCAGGCAACACTTCACGAAGGTTACTCAGCAACCGGAGCGAGGCCGGATCTATGACGTCAATGGTGTTGAGCTTGCGGGAACGACCTATGTCTATCGTATAGGCATCACTCCAGGGGATGTCAGATCCATAACGAAAAACATCACTAAGCAGGAAATTGGCGAGGCCATAGCTCTGGCTTTGCATTTGGAAACAGATGCGGTTATGGCTGAGCTGGCAAAAACAGACGCTACCTATATTCAGTTAAAAAAAGATGTTCCCAAGCAGGAGGCTGATGCTCTTAAACAGTATTTGAGCGATAATACAATAGGTGGTGTCAGAATTGATTCTGAACCGAGAAGATATTATACGAATGGTAGTCTGGCAAGTCAGGTCATTGGTTTTGCCAGCTATGACAATGGTAATCTTACTGGTCAGTTGGGAATTGAACTTCAATATAATAACCTTCTTACAGGTCAGCCTGGCTATACATATGTGGAAACAGATAATTACAGTGGTCGGGGTGAATTGCCATTTTCTGTACCGACCAGCTTAGGCGCTAAGAATGGCAATAACCTGCATCTGAATCTGGACATCAATATTCAAAAAATCGTTCAGGAAGAGCTGGAACGTGCTATCCGGACATATGACATTACCACCGGCGGATCAGTTTTGGTTATTGATCCCTATACCGGTGCGGTTAAGGGAATGGCGTCTTATCCGTATTTTGACAGTGCCAAGCCAACGGAGATTCCTGA
>CAZHQX010000007.1:0-31031 GCA_964534195.1 uncultured Oscillospiraceae bacterium | reverse complement strand
TTTCCGTACTGGACACCAGTTATGATGTCATACATCTTCTGGCTGATCTCACCAATTTTGCCATCATTGAATTCCATTATTATATCTTCATATTTGAGTTTACCGACTGGTGATATTACAGCAGCCGTTCCAGATCCGAAGACCTCACTGACCCGTCCTTGCTTATAAAGCTCTGCTAATTCATCAATGGCCAGCTGACGTTCTTCTGTTTCATAGCCAAGTGCAGCAGCCAGCTCAAGTACAGTTCTTCTTGTAATACCCGGGAGAATGCTGCCGTTAAGAGCAGGCGTGATCAACTTGCCGTCAATTACAAAGAATACATTCATTGATCCAACTTCTTCAATGTAGCGGCGATGGATACCATCTAGCCAGAGAACCTGAACATAGCCTGTCTTATATGCGTTGGCCTGAGCGATCAGGCTTGCAGCATAATTACCTGGTGTCTTGGCATAGCCGGTGCCGCCTTTTACCGCACGTACATATTCATCCTCAACATAGATATCTACTGGATTGAGGCCTTGTGGATAATATGCGCCGGAAGGTGACAGGATGATCATGAATCTATAATGAAGCGCTGGACGCACTCCTAAAAAAGGATCCATTGCGATAATGAATGGTCGGATATACAGTGAAGTTTCTGGTGCCGTTGGAATCCATTCCTCTTCTATACGCAGCAGCTCCTTGAGAGCGTAGACACAGAAGTCCGGATCGATCTGTGGAATGACCATGCGCTCGTTTGACCTGTTAACTCTCTCGAAATTCAGTTTTGGACGAAACAGCATAGTTTCTCCTGCAGGGCTCTTGTAAGCCTTTAGACCTTCGAATATGGCCTGGCCATAGTGCAATACCATGGCTGATGGCTCCATCGCGATTGGGCCATAGGGGACAATTCTGGCATCTATCCAGCCCTTGCCCTCCTCGTAGTCCATTATGAACATGTGGTCTGTGAAAATCTGGCCGAAACCAAGAGCGCTGTCTGATTGTGGTTTGGCTTTTGGCTTGTCTGTCCTGGTAACAGGAATTGCTGGATACATATTATTTCCCCCATTCGTATAAACTTAGAGAGCATTATAATACTTTGCAGGCTGACAGGCAAGAAATTGCATTTTTATCTTAACTGTTCAAATAGATACAATGTCTATGATATAATCTTCTGGAACATATTTTTGTTTTCTTGCATAGGTACAGTGAACGGGTAATTTCCCAGAGGTGGAGCATATGAACAAATTTGTAATAAATTCAGATATGAAGCCAAGAGGTGATCAACCGCAAGCTATTGCCCGGTTGGTAGATGGATTTGCCGGTGGGATGCAGGCGCAGACCTTGTTGGGTGTGACCGGTTCAGGGAAAACATATACGATGGCTAATATCATTGAGAAGACTCAGCGGCCTGCGTTGATCATCGCTCATAATAAGACGCTTGCAGGACAGCTATGTGCTGAGTTCATGTCGTTTTTCCCCGATAACGCGGTTGAGTATTTTGTTTCCTATTATGACTACTATCAGCCTGAAGCTTATATACCTTCTACTGATACATATATTGAGAAAGATTCAGCAATTAATGATGAGATCGATAGACTGAGACATTCTGCGACATCATCTCTGCTGGAGCGTCGTGATGTTATTGTAGTGGCATCTGTTTCGTGTATATATGGTTTAGGAGATCCTGAGGATTATAAGAGCCTTATGGTTTCTCTGAGACCGGGAATGCGCAAGGACCGTGATCAGGTCATCAGAGAGCTTGTTGAAATTCAGTATAGCCGCAATGATTTTGAGACCAAGCGCGGCTGTTTCCGGGTCAGAGGCGATACACTTGATATCTTCCCGGCTAGTTCGGAGAACATAATCACGAGAGTCAGCTTCTTCGGTGATGAGATCGAGAAGATCTCCGAGATCGAGTATTTGAGCGGTAAGGTCAGAAACTATCGACAGTATGCCAGTATCTTTCCGGCTACCCATTACGCTACATCGCAGGCTAAGCTGCGGCAGGCGGCAGTCAGGATCGAGGAGGAGCTCGAAGAGCAGCTTGCTCTTCTGAGGAGTCAAGGTAAGCTTGTCGAGGCCTACAGACTGGAACAGAGAACCCGTTATGATCTTGAAATGCTGCGGGAGACCGGCTTTTGCAAGGGTATTGAGAATTATTCCAGACATATATCCGGTCGAGGTGAAGGTGATCCGCCTTTTACCCTTTTGGATTTTTTCCCGAAGGATTTTTTGCTTATGATCGATGAGTCTCATGTCACTATTCCTCAGATCGGTGCTATGTACAATGGAGATAGATCACGTAAGCAGTCTCTGGTTGAATATGGATTCCGACTGCCGTCTGCTCTTGACAACAGACCGCTTAATTTCACGGAGTTTGAACAGAGGATGGGCCAGTCGTTGTTCGTGAGCGCTACTCCATCACGTTATGAGAATGAGCATGCGGTACAAACTGTTGAGCAGATCATCAGACCTACAGGACTGGTTGATCCTGAAATCTCGATCAGGCCCGTAGATGACCAGATCGAGGATCTGCTCAGGGAGATAAGTGCAGCCGTTAAGCGCAAAGAGAGAACTCTTGTTTTGACTCTAACAAAAAAAATGGCGGAGGATATGACCGGGTTTCTGCGTGAGGAGCAGCTCAGAGTTAAGTATCTTCACTCTGATATTCATACTGTTGAGCGTTTAAAAATACTTAAGTCATTGCGCAAGGGTGAGTTTGATGTACTGGTCGGTATTAATCTCTTGCGTGAGGGCCTTGATCTACCGGAGGTTTCTCTGATCGCTATTCTGGATGCTGACAAAGAAGGCTTCCTGCGATCGACAACTTCGTTGATTCAGATGATCGGCCGAGCGGCCAGAAACGTAAATGGCCACGTAATAATGTACGCTGATGAGGTTACAGAATCGATGTTAAGGGCGGTGGAGGAAACTAATCGCCGTCGGAGCGTGCAGGTTGAGTACAATCGTGTTCATGGTATTGTGCCTCAGAGTATACAGAAGGACGTACGTGATGTGATTGATACGATTGCCGAAGTGGCTGAGGACGAAGGGCTTGATGAGAGCTTTGTCGAGGATGTACTTGAGAACAGGCTCGGACGTATGAAACGAAGGGAACTGGAGAAATTGGCTGTCAGCCTTGAGAAGGATATGAAAAAGGCTGCTGCCGCTCTCGCGTTCGAAGAAGCTGCGAGACTCAGAGATCTACTTGTTTCTGTCAAAGGAAGATTAAACAGTGAAGACTAAAACTATGCTATAATTTCACTAGGCTCCGGCCCTGCTTTTGCCAGATCGGCTCTTGGGGGAGCGTGTGTTTTTAAATGATTAATTGATCATAGTGCAGAGATGATCCTATATTAGAATCGTTACGCTGCGGTCGAGGAGGGTGTTTATGTCATCAGCAATGAATCTCTATCAGGAATGGCTAAGTAATGAGGCCTTTGACGAGAAAACAAGAGCTGAGCTTGCGGAAATCGCAGGTGATCAGTCTGAGATCGAGGATAGATTCTATACGAGCCTTAGTTTTGGAACCGCCGGGCTCAGAGGTGTTCTTGGCGCTGGTACAAACAGAATGAATTATTATACAGTTGCTGCCGCAGCTGATGCCTTCGCCCAATATATTGTTTCGGAAGGTGATGAGGCAAGAAATAGAGGTATCGCTATTTCATATGATTCACGAAATTTCTCGCGTGAGTTTGCGGTACTTACTGCCAGAATATTCACTGCTCATGGCGTCAAGGTCTATCTGTCAGATGAACTTAGACCCGTGCCTTTGCTGTCTTTTGCGATCAGATATTATAAAACCTACGGAGGAGTCATGATTACCGCCAGTCACAATCCTGCGCGTTATAATGGCTTCAAGGCTTATGGTGAGGATGGAGGACAGATGCCTCCTGAGGCAGCCGATGTGATAGCCGAGAATATGAGAAGCAAGCGGGACCTGCCGTCACTTCTTGATATTCACGAGGAATCTCTGGCCAGGGAGACTGAGCTCTGGCAGGATATTGGTGATGACCTGGATCAGGCCTATAACTCAATGCTGCTGAAGCTGGCTATTCATCCTGAGGCTGTTAAGGCTCAGAGTGAGCTCAAAATCGTTTATACACCGCTGCATGGTGCCGGCAATAAACCGGTCAGGAGAATTCTCAGCTCGATGGGATTCAGCAATGTTCTGATCGTACCGGAGCAGGAGCTGCCTGATGGTAATTTCCCAACAGTTTCTTATCCCAATCCTGAGGAGCGTGACGCACTGGATCTGGCGATCAAGCTTGCTGCTGCTGAGGGTGCCGATCTCGTTATCGCTACTGATCCTGACGCTGACAGGACTGGCTTATGCGTAAGAGACAGTGAAGGCAATTATCAGGTTCTTACCGGCAATCAGATCGGTCTGCTGCTGATGGATTATATACTCCGAGGCAAGCAAGAGACGGGCAGATTGCCCGAGAGATCCTTCGTTGTCAACAGTATTGTTTCGACCAGACTGAGCCGCCGAGTCGCAGCTGCCTATGGAGTTGAAGCTTATGAAGTCCTGACGGGTTTCAAATACATTGGTGAGATGATCAAGCAGAAGGATGAATTTGGCGACTGGCATTTCCAGTTTGGGTTCGAGGAGAGCTTCGGATATCTCGCTGGTACTGATGTCAGAGATAAGGACGCTGTTGTGGCAAGTATGCTGATCGCTGAGATGGCTGCTGTTGCTGCGGAGCAAGGGAAAACAATATATGATCTACTGCAGGAGCTATATCTGCGTTTCGGCTATGCTGCGGAGAAAACTGTATCAATTACTTTAGAGGGAAAAACAGGTATTGAGAAGATCCAGTCAGCAATGAGCTCTATGCGGGCTGCCAAGGCTCAAGGGATCGAGGGAGTAGATGTTAAGCGCATTCTCGATTTCGCTGATGGAACAGTTGTTAATTTGAGCGATGGCTCAGAGAGCAAGCTTGATTTTCCTTCATCTGATGTTCTGATGTATGATCTGGAGGGCTTGGATTGGTTCTGCATCCGTCCATCAGGCACTGAACCCAAGATCAAGATCTATTTCGGCGTATATGGTGAAAATCTTAAAAACTGCCAGAAGGGATTGGCTGAGCTTGAGAAGACAGTCCGGGAGGCTCTTCAGAAGAACCTATGAGTGATCAGACACTTGAAGCAAGAGAACTGAATCAAAAAGATTCTGCAGTACAGGATTTTGTACATTTACATCTTCATACCGAATACAGCCTGTTGGACGGTGCTATCAGACTTCGTGATCTGCCGTCCAGGCTTAAGAAGTTAGGTATGAGCGCATGCGCCATGACCGATCATGGTGTCTTGTTTGGTGCAGTCGATTTTTATACTGAAATGATTAAAAATGATATTAAGCCGATCATCGGTTGTGAGGTTTATGTCGCACCACGCAAGCATACGGACAAAGAAGCAGGAACAGACAAAGAACCTGCTCATCTGGTTTTACTTGCGGAAAATGATATTGGCTATCGTAATCTGATCAAGCTTGTTTCAGCAGGCTTTACCGATGGCTTTTATTATAAGCCTCGTATTGATAATGATCTGCTCAAGCAGCATCATGAGGGCATTATTGCCTTATCGGCATGTTTGGGAGGAGCTATCCCCCAGGCCGTGCTTCATAGCAACCCCGAATCCGCCAGAGATTTAGCGTTATTCTATAATGAGCTGTTTGGCAGCGGCAATTTTTTTCTTGAGCTTCAGAGCAATGGTATCGAGGAACAAAATCTCGTTAACAGTGCGCTCATCAAGCTAAGCAGGGAAACCGGTATACCTCTTGTGGCGACGAATGACTGCCACTATCTCAAGCAGGAAGACGCAACTGCTCATGAGGTCCTGCTCTGTATGCAGACCGGCAAAAGAATAAGTGATCCTGACCGTATGCGCATGAATTCTGATGCTTTCTACATCAAGTCGCGAGAAGAAATGGCAGAGGCCTTCTCTAATGTTCCGGAGGCTATCGCTAATACTGTGAGAATCGCCGAACGCTGTGATGTTAAGTTCCGATTTGATCAGATCCATTTACCTTCGTTTGACGTCCCTGGGGGGAAAAAGCATATTGATTACCTTCATGAGCTTTGTCGCGAAGGACTAAGAAAGAGGCTGGAACATTCCCATAGCGAAATACCGGTTCAGGAATATGAGAAACGGCTGGACTATGAGCTTGCCGTTATTGCGAGTATGGGCTATACCGACTATTATCTGATCGTTTGGGACTTCATTAGATTCGCTCGTGAGCATGAGATCATGGTCGGACCGGGAAGAGGCTCAGGGGCAGGGTCATTAGCTGCCTGGTGTTTGCATATAACTGATATTGATCCACTTCGCTACAAGCTTATTTTTGAGAGATTTCTCAATTCAGAAAGAGTCAGCATGCCTGATTTTGATATTGACTTCTGTTATGAACGCAGACCGGAAGTTATGAATTATGTCGTTGAGAAATATGGTCAGGACCGGGTAGCTCAGGTTATTACCTTCGGAACCTTGGCTGCTCGTGCCTGTATTCGCGATGTAGGAAGAGCATTGGATGTTTCATACGCTGATACTGATAGAATAGCCAGAATGGTGCCGACATCGTTAGGCATTACTCTTAAGAAGGCTCTCGACACAAATCCGGATCTCAGACGTGATTATGAGCAAAATGAAATAACCAAGCAGGTTATCGACCTGGCGATGAAGTTTGAGGGTATGCCGCGACATGCTTCTACTCATGCTGCAGGAGTAGTTATTTCCAGCCAGCCTCTGACTGATCTCGCACCTTTGTCCAGAAATGAAGATGCTATAGTAGTTCAATTTGCTAAGAACAATATTGAGAAGATAGGACTGCTGAAATTTGATTTTCTTGGCTTGAGGACTTTGACCGTTATGCGTGAGACCGCTGATCTGGTTCAGGCCAGAGGTGGTCCTGTCATTGATTTTGATACACTGGACATGAATGACAGCAATATTTTCAAAATGATCAGTGAAGGAAGCACGGACGGCGTGTTTCAGCTTGAGAGCCCAGGTATGACTTCTTTTATGAAAGAGCTGAGGCCTGAGTCTCTGGAGGATGTTATCGCCGGGATATCACTTTATCGACCCGGTCCGATGGAGCAGATACCAAGATATGTCGCGGCCAGACATGATCCCGGTAAGATCAGGTATGATCATCCGCTTCTTGAGCCGATTCTCAATGTTACGTATGGTTGCATAGTTTATCAGGAACAGGTTATGCAGATAGTACGTGATCTGGCGGGCTTCTCAATGGGGCAATCTGATAATGTCCGCAGAGCGATGTCCAAGAAAAAACCGGAAGAGCTATCACGGTATCGCCGCTTGTTTTTGCACGGCGGTGAGGATGAGAAGGGCAGGCCTGTAGCCGGGGCGATCGCGAACGGAGTTAGTTTGCAAACAGCAGAAAAGATATTTGACGATGTTATGGCTTTTGCCGGTTATGCCTTCAATAAATCACATGCCGCTGCCTATGCAGTCGTCGCTTATTATACAGCCTGGCTCAAATACTATTATCCTGTTGAATTCATGGCAGCGATGCTCAACAGCTATCTGGGCAGCCTGTCTCAGGCCGCCAATTATGTCAGTGCCTGTCGTAAAATGGGTATAGAGGTTTTGCCTCCTGACATCAACCGCAGCTTCGCAAGATTTACACCTGAAAAAGGTGCTATCCGGTTCTCATTGGCTGCCGTTAAAAATGTTGGAGCGGGTGCGATCAGGCAGCTTATCGAGCTGCGAGACCAGGACGGCCCATTCAGCAGCTTTGGTGATTTTCTGCGGAGGCTGAGCGTTACTGATCTTAACAAAAAAATGATCGAGAGTTTGATTAGATCCTCAGCTCTTGATCTGTTTGAAGTGCCGAGGGTTCAGATGATTGCTGCGACAGAGCCTTTCTTAAACCAGCTCGCAGCAGCCAGGAAGAGCAGTATGGAGGGTCAGCTGAGCTTGTTTGAAATGGGCGGTGCTGATGAGATGCCTGCCCCTTCAGAGCCTGTCTATCCAGATCTGCGTGAGTTTTCGCATATGGAGCTCCTGGCCATGGAGAAGGAAATGCTCGGTCTATATGTCACTGGTCATCCCTTGGATGAACGAAGAGAGGCAGCCAAGCTTCTCACAACAATAGATAGCAGTGCTTTTGCCGTAGTGAGTGAAAACTCCGATGACAATTTGGTTGAAGCACATTCTGATCACACGGTGCGAAGTGCCATAAGTGACGATATGCATGTAATAATGGCTGGAATTGTTTTATCTAATCGCAAGAAGCTGACAAGAAACAACGACACTATGAGCTTTGTTCAGGTAGAGGATCTATCCGGATCGTATGAAGTAATTGTATTCCCGGCTGTTTATCGCAATTTCGCCCCGCTGATCGAAGAGGGCAAAATAATACTCATAAGTGGAAGACTTAGCTTACGTGAGGACGAACCGCCTAAGCTGAAGGCTGAGCAGATCGCTGAGTTGACCGCGGATATGCGGAAACTGCCTGAGAACTTCCGTGTCTTCGGACAAGGCTACAGCAAAAACAACGGCGGTCAGAAGCGAACGGAAGCTGCAGGTTCTGTAAACAGGAATTATAAGGCCGCAATGACTGATAATAACAACTTGGCAAAAGCCGTCCAGTCTCAGAGTTCAGTCACTGAGCCAATACCTGTACGTTCAAATTTCAGACCTCTTATTATTAAGTACAACGGCAGGGAGAACGATAACGGATATATAAGCCTACTGTCAACGCTTCAATACTTCCAGGGCAATTATCCTGTTAAAATTTTTCTGCCGGCAGAGAACCGGCTGATTGATCTTGCACCGGATCATTGGCTTAGTTCAGATAATGCGGTCTTGGCTGAATTGGCCGCCAGATATGGCGCTAAAAATATCAGCCTGTTATAATAACTGGAGAAATCGAATTGACCAAGCAAGAGAGCAAGGAGATAGATCATGAGTGAAGAAAAAATCATCCGCAATATTGGCGTTTTGACAAGTGGCGGCGATGCCCCGGGCATGAATGCCGTAATTAGAGCTGTTGTGCGCAGCGGCATATACTATGGTTATAGAGTTTTTGGTGTTCGCAGAGGATATCACGGTCTCTGGCGCGGGGATATAGAAGAACTAAACAGCCGTTCAGTATCTGAGACCCTTCAGCGCGGCGGCACTTTTCTCATGACTGCGAGAAGTAAAACTTTTAACTCGCCAGAGGGTGTGGATAAGGCAATAGAAATGTGCCGGATATTTAATATTGACGCGGTCGTTACAATTGGCGGTGACGGAACATTCCGCGGCGCACTGGATCTTGCTCGCAAGGATCTGCCGGTGATAGGCGTACCAGGCACGATCGATAATGATATCGCCTGCTCTGATTATACAATTGGTTTTGATACCGCAATGAACACTGCCATGGAAGCGATCGATAAGCTGCGTGATACAGCCTCTTCGCATGAGCGCTGCAGCGTAATTGAGGTAATGGGACGCCATGCCGGATATATAGCACTTAATGTCAGCATTTCAACCGGTGCCGAAGTTGTTTTGATTCCTGAGCGTGAGAGCGATTTCGATCGTGATGTTATTAAAATGATGCTTCAGGGCAGAAATCAAGGGAAAAAGCACTATATTGTTATTGTGGCTGAAGGCGCTGGAAATGCCACTGATATCGCGCAGAGGATCGAGGCGGCCACAGGCATTGAGTCACGGCCCACTATCCTAGGCCATCTGCAGCGCGGTGGCAGTCCTACAGTCAGAGACCGACATATGGCCAGCATGATGGGTGTTCATGCGATCGAGTGTCTGCAACAGAACAGATATAACCGGGTGGTTGCATACAAGGCAGGCGAAATCATAGACATTGATATCGAGGAAGCGCTTAAGGCTACTAAGACTATCAGTCAGGAAGAGCTTGATCGCGCGAAAATTCTTGCGATCTGATTCATAATCAGTGATCGAGTAAAGAGTTTTTTTCTTGCGTTCATTCAGGCAATATGTCAAAATAGCTCCATGAGACTGAAATTTGAAGCGACAATACCTAATTTTCTTACATTGCTGCGATTCCTGGCGATTCCGGTAATGGCCTGGTTCATAAGTGCAGGAGATGATTATCGTCTCCTGTCATTTGTGTTGTTTCTGGCGATCTGGCTTACAGATCTGCTTGACGGGTATATTGCTAGAAATTTCAATCAGACATCAGATTTTGGCAAATTGTTTGATCCTCTTGTAGATAAGATATTTCAGCTGACACTGGCTTTTTCAATGTTCGCGACGGGTAAGCTTCCGCTATGGGTACCTGTAATTCTGGCCATAAGAGAGCTGATGATGATTGTCGGCAGCGCATTGATCTACAGAAAAAATGAAGAAGTCGTATACGCTAAGTGGCACGGCAAAGTCACAACTGTGTTGTTTGTTGCTGCCTTCGCTGCCTTGTTCTGGATACCAGCTGAGCATGATTGGCTGGCCGGCGCGATATTCATACCGCCGGTTCTCTGGTCGTTTGTTTCCTATGTGGTATACGGACTGGCTTATATAAAGCTATGGAAAGTTAAACATGATAGACAATAAGACACTAAAAACACTTGAATACGATAAAATACTGGCCGAGCTTGCGCAGCTTGCACAGACAGCTCCCGGCCGCAATCAGTGTGAAGACCTAAAACCTTCAGATAATTATGATGAGGTCATGCTTCTGCAGCAGGAAACTGATCAGGCTGTTAAGGTTATTTTTGAGCGTGGGTTATTGCCGTTGTCAGGTATAAGCGAGATATCTCCATCTGTGGATAGAACCAGAACGGGTTCTATTCTCGGAATTACAGAGCTCCTTAGAATTGCCGCTTTTCTCCGAGCAACAGCCAGAGTAAGAGCTCAGCTGCCTGAAGACATTAATCAGTCAGATGAACAGCCCTGGCTTATATATGACCGAATCAGGCAATTGACATCCCTCAGGCCACTATTGGCCAGATTGGATGAATGTATTGCCGGTGAGGATGAGCTCCATGACAGGGCTAGCTCCGAACTCTATAATATTCGGCGCCGCATCAGAGATACCCAGCAGGATGTGAAGGAACAGCTAGCCAGAATTATCCGCAATCATGCCCATTCACTTCAGGATCAGCTGGTTACATTAAGATCCGATCGCTATGTCGTCCCGGTAAAAGCAGACCACCGTGGAGATATACAGGGAATTGTACATGATACATCTTCGAGCGGTGCCACATTATTTGTTGAACCAATGGCTGTTGTCGAGCTTAATAATAAAATCAGAGAGCTGATGAGTCGGGAACGAGATGAGATCGAGAGAATTCTCGAGGAGCTGTCAGCAATTGTTGCAGAAAATGCTGACGCTTTAGTTGCGAACGCCAGAATTCTTGCTGAGCTTGATTTTATAATGGCCAGGGCAAGATTAGCTCTTAAGATGAAAGCTATGCCGCCGGTAATCAATACTGAAGGCAGAATCAGGTTAAAAGCAGCCAGACACCCTCTCATACCAAATGATCGCGTCGTGCCGATCGATATTGAGCTGGGCATAAATTTTCATACGCTTGTGATAACGGGTCCAAACACCGGCGGTAAAACAGTAACACTTAAAACCTGTGGGCTGTTTACCCTTATGGCAATGTCCGGTCTGCAGCTGCCTGCACGTGAAAAATCTGAGATTTCGATTTTTGAGCAGGTTCTGGCTGATATCGGAGATGAGCAAAGCATTGAACAGGACCTGAGTACTTTCTCATCACATCTTAAGCAGCTGATAAGAATCACCTCTCAGGCCAGACCAGGCACGCTGGTTCTTGTGGATGAGCTGGGTTCTGGTACGGATCCTTCCGAGGGCGCCGCACTTGCTATTTCGATTCTTGATTACTTACATACACAAGGCTGCTTAACTGTGGCTACCACACATTATAAGGAATTGAAGGGCTATGCGATCCATACCCCTGACGTCGAGAATGCTTGTTGTGAATTTGATACAGAAACGTTAAGACCAACGTATAAGCTTCTGATTGGCGTGCCAGGTGTCAGCAACGCATTCGCGATATCAAAGCGACTTGGATTGATGCCGGAAATAATAGAGAGTGCAAAATCTTTGATGTCAGAAGAAGGACTCAGATTTGAGGATCTGGTGCAGTCGATCGAACGCAGCCGTTCCGAGGCTGACAGACTGCGCGAGGAAACAGAGCGACTGCATCAAGAATCCCGGCTGCTGCGGGAACAACTGGCAGAAGAGCAAAAAGCACTCCGTGAGAAGAAAAAAGAGATTCTGCAGAAGGCTCGTGAGGATGCAAGACAGCTCTATCAGGATGCCGAAGAGGAGATCCAGGACCAAATCAACGATCTTAAGCAGAAGATGAAGAAGCAGGACTCAATTCATCAACATCAGCTGGCCACACAAACACGTCAGCAGATAAGAAGCAGCCGCAGCCGAATAGAAGGTCAAATCGGTTCGGCAACGCTAAAAGCAGCCGCAGGTAAGCCTCTTAAGCCAGATCAGATCAAGCTTGGCGAGACTTATTATGTACCTCATCTTGATATTGTTGGCAAGTTGGCCGCTGAGCCTGATGGCAAGGGACAATGTCTTATCCAATCAGGAGCAATGAAGCTGAAGGTCGACATCAAAGCTCTAAGAGCTGCCGCTTCTGAGGATCTGCTGCAGAGCAGCAGCTTCGCTGGTTCGGCAACATCTTTAAGCTCAAAATCAATGAAAAACAGCTCAGCTAGCAGGCAGGCAGCTGGCAGAAGAAGAACAAAATCATCTGCGGATAGCCTCACAATGAAGGCTAAGATCAATCAGACAACTGAAATTAAGCTGCTGGGGCAGACATCAGAAGAGGCCAGAAGCAACCTCGATCATTTTATGGATCAGGCGGTTTTGTCGGGATTGCATCAGCTTCGAGTTGTTCACGGTAAGGGAACCGGCGCACTGCGAACCGCAATTCACCAAATGCTGCGCCGGGACAGCAGAGTATCGTCCTACAGATTGGCAGCATTTGGCGAAGGCGACAGCGGTGTCACGATCGTAGAGCTTAAATAAAATATTGAGAAATCTGACTAAAAAACACCCTTGATAAATTTACCGAAGAGCTCATGACCGGGATCTATATGGATCCCGGTTTTGCTGCAGGCGTTTTCGTCATAAGAAGCTGCAGGCATTTTCAGCGTTTGATCACTGCTATAAATGGCAAAAGGAACCGGCTCGGAAGTGTGAGTTCTTAGTGCCAGGGGTGTCGGATGATCAGGCAGTACCATGATCCGGTAATCTTCACCGGTTTTATCTTTGTTATCCTCAAGATATTGCCAGACTGGATATATTATCTCGCTATCGAGAAGCTCTATCGACTTGATCTTATTTTCAATTTCTGCACGATGTCCACATTCGTCTGGAGCCTCCAAATGCAGATAAACATAATCCTGCCCTCTGGAAAGAGCGTCTATTGCTGCCTGTGCCTTGCCGGCAAAGTTTGTATGAATGTTACCGGTAGCCCCTTCAACCTCGATCAACTCCATACCAGCACAGATGCCAAGTCCAAAAATAAGATCAACAGCTGATATTACAGCACCGTTTATACCATATACATCTGATATTAAAGGAAGCTGAGGTCTGGTTCCTTGTCCCCAGATCCAAATACTGTTGGCCGGATTAAGCCCGCGACTTATCCTGTTGCGGTTTATAGGATGGTCAGCAAGAATTTCCCGGCTGCGCATCATCAGATCCAACAGAAGATCCGAGCCATTGCCGGACGGTAAATAAGTTTTGATTTTTTGCGTCAATATATCATGCGGAGGTGTAAGCTTCATATCGAGAGGCCCACCATGCCAGACTATACAATGGCGATAGCTTTTGCCAGCATGGAAGCTGATCAGATCTGAGGAGAGCTGCTTATTCAGGTCCTCGATCAAGACAGCAGCCTCTTCACTGGTTATCTCATCGGAGCTATAATCCATCATCGTAATATTGTCTGTTTCCTCAGAATTACTAAGGGTTACCAGATTGCAGCGAAATGCAATATCATCATCCAGCAGTTTAATCCCCATACTTACTGCCTCAAGCGGAGATCTGCCGCTATAATATTTGACCGGATCGAAGCCCATGACACTCATATTGGCCGTGTCACTACCTGGTGCCAATTCATCTGGTACTGTTTTTACCATGCCGGCGAAGCCAGCTGCGATTTTATCCATATTTGGTTTGCTTGCAAGCATCAGGGGCGTTTTGTTATCGTACTGCGGCAAAGGCAGATCTGCCATGCCATCGCCGAGGAATACTACATATTTCATAGAAGCTCTCTTTCTGTCTGTTGAATATTTAAATTAGTGTCTATGAATCTTTATGCAGACCTGTTTCAGCTCTGCCTGTCCTATATTAACAAAAAAGAGGACCCCTGAAAAGGAGTCCCCCAATTGTTAATAGCTAAAACTGTAACTAATTACTTAAGCAGTGCAAGCAGGATACCGGCCGCGACAGCTGAGCCGATAACACCGGCAACATTCGGCCCCATGGCATGCATGAGCAGGAAGTTGCTGGGATTTTCTTCCTGACCAACCTTCTGTGAAACACGGGCTGCCATCGGAACAGCGGAAACACCGGCTGAACCGATAAGAGGATTGATCTTGCCGCCAGATGTAATGTACATAAGCTTACCGATCAGAACGCCGCTGGCAGTACTGAATGCGAAGGCTATGACACCAAGTACAATGATCATAAGCGTTTCAAGTCGCAGGAAGGTTTCAGCTGTGGCAGTAGCACCAACCGAAACACCAAGCATGATGGTGACAATATTCATTAGTTCATTGCTGGCGGTTTTTACCAGTCTGTCAGCAACACCGCTCTCCTTGAGCAGGTTACCAAGCATCAGCATACCGACCAGAGTAAGAGCGTCAGGCACGATCAGGGCAACGATTACAGTGACCAGAATGGGGAACAGGATGCGCTCTTTGCGTGAGACCTCACGCAACTGGCCCATTACAACACCACGTTCCTTCTTAGTTGTAAGCGCACGCATGATCGGCGGCTGGATAACAGGGACCAGAGCCATATAAGAATAGGCTGCAACTGCGATCGCGCCGAGAAGTTCTGGTGCAAGTGTCTTAGTAACGAAAATAGCTGTAGGTCCGTCGGCACCTCCAATGATACCGATCGAGGCTGCCTGATCAGGTGTGAAGCCGAGAAAAAGCGCTCCCAGGAATGTCATGAAAATACCAAACTGAGCAGCAGCTCCAAGCAGCAGTGAGCGTGGATTGGCCAGAAGAGGACCGAAATCAGTCATAGCGCCGATGCCTAGGAAAATCAATGGCGGATAAATACCAAGTTTAACGCCTAGATAAAGGAAATCCAATAGACCGCCCTTGCTTATCAGCTCATTTGCTGCAAACAGAGTTCCATCTGCATAGCCGAGCTCCTTTATGTACTCAGGATTGAAAAACTCCATATGGATTACGCCGCCCATAGGCATATTCGACATCAACATGCCGAATGCTATAGGCAGGAGCAATAATGGCTCAAACTTCTTGGCGATAGCCAGATAGAGCAGAACAAAAGAGATCAGGATCATTCCAAGCTGATTGAGCTGCATATTGGCGAAGCCTGAGCCCTGCCAGAGTCTTAATAGCGTCTCACCAAATGCTTGTAAAACCGTAATAATGGTTTGCATGCAATTCCTCCAGTCATAGTCACAGCTTAAGTAGTCAATTTAGGCTGCGAATCTTTTCAGGTCTGCCGAGCAGCCTGTAATTATCATTTTAAATATTTCTAATTCGATAATGCTCTGATCCAGTAATCAGACTCTGCGAATTTTTTTAATTCTGAAACCGGCTGATGCTGAATCGCCGCCTTCTTTTGCCAGCATCATCTGAATTGCTGCTGTTATCGCGGCAATTATAGCGCCGTTATCTTCTTTGACAGCAACTGGTGCCGAAGCCGCTGGTTTTACAGCTGCAGGCTTCGCAGCCTCAACGGCTGACTCAGCAGATTTTTTCTCAGGTCCGCTGATAAGACGAGACATCAGACTTACAAGTAAGCTGATGATCACAAGTATGGCTAAGACCAGCAAGACACCTACAAGCATCATGGTGATACCTAGAAAAGCCTGTTCGCCAGGTGTGCTGAATTGCTGGGTCCAATGGTTTAATAAGACAATTGGCATAAAACGTCCTCCTGCGTTAGAATGGTTCAGAGACTTTTACAAGTCCAAAGAATTCCGAGTACCATTTTACCTGATGATTCGTACAGACGCAAATGAAAAAGAATAAAAAATAATAACTTTGTGTAAATGTCTTAATTGTTATAGACATGGCTGCATTTGGTTCGGAGGTTAAATAGATAATGATGAAAGACATTTTAGACAATGTACCAAAAACTGTAATTGTCGGAGCCTATGGCAGTGGAAAATCTGAGGTAAGTGTCAATTTAGCACTGGCAAAAGCCGGCAACGCCAAAGTATATCTGGCAGATCTGGATATTATAAATCCATTCTATCGCTCAGCGGATACGGCCGAGCTGTTGAAAAATAGAGGAGTAACACTCATTTCGTCAATATATGCCGGTACAAATGTTGACGTACCTGCTGTTCCGGGAGAGGTTAACAGATTGTTTACAGACCAGAAGGCTTTTGCCGTTCTGGATATTGGCGGTGAAGATCTTGGCGCCAGGATCGTAGGTTCTCTAAAACCACAGCTCGAGGCGGCAGAACATCAAATACTAATGGTTGTTAATCCATTCAGGCCTTTTACGGATACAGCGACAAAAATAGCAGAGGCGGCAGAAGCTCTTGAATCTGCCTGCAAACTAAAAATCGATGGCCTGATATACAATCCAAATTTACTTGAGTTCAGTACTACTGAGCTAGTTGAGGAGGGCTGGGAGGTTATCGCAGCAGCTTCTGAGCTTCTTGGTATTCCAATTAAGCTGATTACGGTCATGGATGAAGTTACGGAGCCTGACTGGCATTTTTCACGAGCCGACATACCAGTCCTTAAAATGGAGAAAACGATATATTATCCTTCTGATGATCGTGCATAAATCTAATAGACAGTTGATTCCGAAGGGAGACATACATATAATAGATTAGTGCAACCTCTAGAATTTCATGTATATTATGCATGATTATGTATATTTATAGAAGGTTTGTTTGTATTAGGTATAGGCTTGGACCTATAGGTTGGCGAAGCGGTTCAGCTAACTGGATCTAAGCTTGGTACAGGAGGTAAATAATGGCTAAGGTTGAATTTAGAGAAGATCGCTGCAAGGGCTGTGGCTTATGTGTTTCAGTGTGTCCTAAGAAAATTATCAGTCTCAAGACTGCTGAGCTTAACATCAAGGGCTATCACCCGGCAGGTGTTGAAGAAATGGACAAATGTATTGGCTGCTCCATGTGCGCGACAATATGTCCTGACAATGTAATAGAGGTCTGGAAATAGGAGGAGCTTGAACCATGAGTAAACGCGTTTTGATGAAGGGTAATGAAGTTATAGCTGAAGCAGCTGTGAGGGCTGGATGCAGACATTATTTTGGCTATCCTATTACCCCACAGACTGAGATCATGCATTATATGGCTAAGCGTATGCCTGAGGTCTCCGGAACAATTCTGCAGGCTGAGAGTGAGATCGCGGCTATCAACATGGTGTACGGAGCAGCTGCTGCCGGCGCCAGAGTGATGACCACCAGCTCAAGCCCTGGAATCAGCCTTAAGCAAGAGGGCTTCTCTTATATCGCCGGTGCTGAGCTGCCGGCAGTTGTAGTCAACATAGTCAGGACCGGTCCGGGTCTCGGTGGTATACTGCCGGCACAAGGTGATTATTTCCAGGCGACCAAGGGCGGCGGGCATGGTGATTATCGCAATATAGTCCTGGCTCCAGCCAGTATACAAGAGCTTTATGAAATGACTGTTGAAGCTTTTAATCTGGCTGATAGATACAGAAACCTGGTTTTGATACTTGGTGACGGAACACTAGGTCAGATGATGGAGCCTGTGACATTCAGAGATGAAGAGCCAATCGATAAGGTCGCCAAAGAGTGGGCTGTAACCGGCAGACAGGGCAGAGAAGAGCATAATGAAATAACCTCTATCTATATAAACCCTGATGTTATGGAGGCTCTTAACAATAAATTGCAGAAGAAATATCGAGAGATCGAGAAAAAAGAAGTTAGAGTCGAGGTTCTCCAATGTGAGGATGCAGAAATCGTGATCACTGCTTTTGGTATTGCCAGCCGTATCTGCCGCAATGTAATCAGGCAGGCAAGAGCTGAGGGGATAAAAGTAGGAATGATCAGACCCATTACATTATGGCCTTTCCCATCAGAAACGATAGCTGCTGTAGCGGCCTCTGAAACCGTAAAGGCACTTCTGACAGTTGAGCTGAACGCAGGCCAGATGGTCGAAGATGTCAGATTGGCAGTAAATGGACGTAAGCCTGTCGAATTCTACGGCAGAATGGGCGGCAATCTGCCGTCGCAAAAAGAGATTCTTGATCAAATCAGAGCAATCGCTGGCAGATAAGGGGTAAATAAATGGAAAAGGTATTCAGTAGAACAGAAGGACTCATTGATAAGCCGATGCATTATTGCCCAGGCTGTACACATGGAATAATTCATAGATTGATTGCTGAAGCGATGTGCGATCTGGATATACTCGAAACTACGATAGGTGTTTCGCCTGTCGGCTGTACATATAATAATTACGAGTATTTTGCCTGTGATATGGTACAGGCGTCTCATGGTCGCGCGCCAGCAGTCGGAACAGGTATCAAGAGAGTTCATCCTGATAAAACAGTATTCACATATCAGGGCGATGGTGATCTAGCAGCTATTGGTACTGCGGAAATCGTTCATGCAGCAGCCAGAGGTGAGAAGATCAGCACATTTTTCGTCAATAACGCTATTTATGGCATGACTTCAGGGCAGATGGCACCTACCACATTGGTTGGTCAGAAAACTACGACTTCACCATTTGGCCGGGATCCTCAGGTGCAAGGTTATCCGATCAATGTCAGTGAAATGATCGCGACGCTTGAGGGTGCGGTATATGTTGAAAGGGTTTCGGTCAATAGCTTCAAGGAAATCAAGAACGCCGCACGCGCTATCAGGAAGGCTTTTCAGGTGCAGCATGCAGGCTTGGGCTTCTCAATGGTCGAAATACTATCCACATGTCCAACTAACTGGGGCATCGATCCAGTAAACGCGATTAAATGGCTGGAAGAAAATATGATGAAGAAATATCCTCTTGGTGTATTCAGAGGCAAGGATCTGGAGGTGCAAAGATAATGGCTTTTACCGATTATTCAATTGTTGTTGCTGGTTTCGGCGGTCAGGGTGTCTTATCTGCCGGCCGTATCATCGCGACCGCGGCGCTTCTAAATGAACATGAGGTTTCCTGGTTCCCGTCATATGGACCTGAAATGAGGGGCGGTACCGCAAACTGCGGCGTGGTCATTTCTGATTCTGTCATCGGATCACCTGTTATTAATGATATCGATGCGCTGATCGCGCTCAATGGACCATCATTGGAAAAATTTGCGCCAATGGTCAAGTCCGGAGGTATCATCATCGTTGATGGCACGCTGGTGCATTCAGTGCCTCAGCGTGAGGATATCAATTTTGTAAAAATACCTGCATCAGAGCTGGCAAATCAGGACGGAAACATGAACTTCGCGATCGTATATCTGCTTGGCTGCCTCTCAGCTGCCTGTGGCTGCATAAATCGTGATAAGTTTGAAGAAGCCTTGTCAGAGGTACTGCCACAGAGACACCATCACCTGATTCCGGCTGAGCTGGAAGTGTTTAAGAAGGGTGAAGGATTTGCTGTAAAAAAGTAAATTGTTAGACCTCACAGTAATTTTACCTTATTGATATGCACTATATTAAAAGAGCGGCACGGTCCGCTCTTTTTGTTGTGCAAAACAGCCAATGAGTTATAATGATATATAGCATATGAAGTAAATAAGAATTTTGAATCAAGTAACATTGAGTAGAATTTTAGGAGGTATTAACATGGCACGTCAGGAAGTCGTTGCAATGATTCTCGCCGGCGGACAGGGATCGAGGCTGGGAGCACTGACTAAACACATTGCTAAACCAGCAGTTCCTTTTGGCAGTCGTTATCGGATCATTGATTTTCCACTAAGCAATTGCACTAATTCTGGCATTGAAACTGTAGGTGTACTCACACAGTATCAGCCTTTGGCTCTGAACACATATATAGGAAATGGCCATTCATGGGATCTTGATAGAAACAACGGAGGTGCTTATAATTTGCCGCCGTATCAGAGCTCAGATAGAAGCGATTGGTATAAGGGCACAGCAAACGCGATTTATCAGAACATTGAATTCATTGAGAATTATGATCCAAATTATGTTTTGATTCTTTCTGGAGATCACATTTACAAAATGAATTATGCCAACATGCTGCGCAGTCACATAAAAGAAGGCGCAGAAGCGACTATCGCTGTTTTTGAAGTTCCCTGGGAGGAAGCCTCACGATTCGGCCTGATGAATGCGGATGAGACAGGCAGAGTAATTGATTTTGAAGAAAAGCCCAAAAACCCTAAGAGCAACCTGGCTTCTATGGGTGTGTACATTTTCAATTGGAAGGCTTTGCGCCAGAAACTGATCGAAGATGAAGCTGATGCGAAATCCAGTCATGATTTCGGCAAAAATATTATTCCGGCCATGATCAATGATGGGATGAAGCTGCAAGCATACAGATTCTGCGGTTATTGGAAGGATGTCGGAACAATAAGCAGTCTCTGGGAGTCAAATATGGATATTCTGGACAGACCGGAAGAAATCAATTTTATGGACAGAAGCTGGCGTATATACAGTAGAAACCCGATCAAGCCTGCGCATTACATTTCAAAAGGCGCGAAGGTGATCAACAGTGCACTTACTGACGGCTGCAATATATATGGCACAGTTGAGCACAGTGTGCTTTCTAATAGTGTTACTGTTGAGAAGGGTGCTGTAGTTAAGGATTCGATCCTGATGCCTGGTGTTACTGTAAGATCCGGTGCTTATATCAACAAGTGCATTGTCGGTATTGAAACGATCATCGGCAAGGACGTACGCGCGGGCGCTGACGTGGAAGCTAAGAGCAAATATGTAAATACCAAGCTTTGCGAAGGTGGGATAACAGTATTTGAACGTGGCTTGTGTATTCGTGAAGGCGTTGAGATACCAGGCAACTGCATGGTTGAGCTGGGTGAAGGTGTCGAATCAGATGAGGTCATCGAGTATTCATTCAGAGTGCGCTGACAATAGAAAAACGGGAGGTATATAGCCATGTTTATAAATGCGATGGGTCTAATTCTGGCTGATCATAAGAGAATAGTTTTGGGAGAACTGAGCAAACCTAGGGCGCTTGCCGCGATGCCAATTGGCGGACGTTATAGAATTATCGATTTTATGCTCTCAAATATGGTGAACTCGGGCATCAACAGCGTTGGTGTTATAGCACTTAACAAATACAAATCATTAATGGACCATCTGGGGACCGGCAGTTCATGGGATCTTGACCGTAAAAAACAGGGCTTATCCCTTTTGCCGCCGTATATAAACTCAGTGAACGTCGACAAAGGCGGAGAGGTCGATGATTTAACAGGGCTGCTGAATTTCTTTCAGTCAAATAATCAGAAATACGTCATACTAGCGGACAGCAATATAATATTCAACAACACATTCAATGAGTTCGTCACCAAGCATGAAGAATCCGGTGCCGATATGTCGATCATGTATAATCGTGACGGCGTCAAGTATGGCTCGCCCAGTGTAATGCTTGATTTGGATCGCAGAGGTTATCTGCGAGACATGATGATAAACCCCGCGAAACCCTCGACCACACGCTGTTCCCTTGGCGTTATGATCCTGGATCGTGAATTGTTGATTGATCTGGTTGAGGAATCAATTGCCAGAGGCGAGCATGATTTCTCGATTGAATATCTGCTCAAAAAATACGAGCAGTACAAGATCAAGGGCTTTGAGTACAAGGGCCTGACTCTGCGAATCAATTCAATTCCTACATATTTTTCAGCAACAATGAGGCTGCTTGAAGAATCAGTCCGCAAGGATTTGTTCTGGTCTGGTCTGCCTGTTTACACAAAGGTAAAAGACGAGGCGCCAACACTGTACGACGAGGGTAATGTTGTTGAGAACTCAGTGATCTCCGACGGCTGCAGCATCATGGGAGAAGTTAAGGACAGCATGTTGTTCCGTGGAGTCAGAATATCCAAGCATGCCATAATCAAGAACTGCATCATCATGCAGGATGTGCACGTTTCTGAAGGTGTTGAGCTGGAAAACGTAATTATTGATAAAAACTGTGTTATCAGACCTGGAATTAAGCTTCTAGGTCAGGCAGATTATCCGGTCGTTATCGGTAAGGGGGCGATCGTTTGAATATTCTTTTTGCGACGTCTGAGCTTGCGCCCTTGGCAAAATCAGGTGGCCTAGGTGATGTTGCCGGCGCATTGCCAAGAAGCCTGCGTCAGCTAGGCCATGATGTTCGTGTAATTATGCCGCTTTACAAAGCTATCAAGGATAAATATGAGAATCAGCTCAAGTTTGTGAGATGGTCAATGCTTAAGCTTGGCTGGCGTACGATGTATAGCGGTTTGCTGACAATGGAATTTAACGGTGTGCCCTTATATTTCATTGATAATGAGTATTATTTCGGACATGACCAGCTATATATTGAGTATTCATTTGATATAGAGCGTTTCAGCTTCTTTCAGCTTGCTGTTATTGACGCGATGGGTGAGCCAATGGGCTTCGAACCAGATATCTTGCATCTCAATGACTGGCAATGTGGCATGATACCCTGTTTGCTTGACGCTAATTACAGGCCGTTTGGCAAGCATGAGCAGGTAAGAACTGTCTTCACGATACATAATCTCAAATATCAGGGTATTCATGGCCGTGAGAGAATACTTGATCTTCTGGATATTCCTGAGAGATATCTGACAGAGAACGGAGTGCTCAAGGATGGAGCTCCCAATTTTATGAAGAGTGGTCTGGTTTATGCTGATAGGATAACAACAGTATCTCCGACATATTCCAGAGAGATCATGACATCGTATTTCGGCGAAGGCCTGGATGGTATATTGCATGAGCAGGGGTGGAAACTCCGAGGAATCTTGAATGGTATTGATACTGACGCATATGATCCGGCTTCTGACAAGCAGTTGGCGGAGAACTATGATATTGAGAGCTGGAGAACCGGCAAGGCCGCCTGTAAACTTGCTTTGCAAGAAGAGCTTGGGCTTGAGTTAAGAGAAGATGTACCTATGGCAGCGATGATCACCCGTTTGGTCGATCAAAAGGGACTGGATCTGCTGCTGCATATTCTTGACGAGCTGCTTGAGGAGGATCTACAGTTCGTACTGCTTGGTACTGGTGACCCTGATTATGAAAACGCTCTTAGGGCAGCAGCGGCCAAGTACCCTGATAAAATGGCTGCATGTCTTACTTTTAGCCAGCCTCTATCCAACAGGATATACGCTGGTGCTGATATGTTCCTGATGCCATCATTGTTTGAGCCATGCGGATTATCTCAGCTTATATCAATGCGTTATGGTACAATACCTGTTGTACGCGAGACGGGTGGACTTGTTGATACCGTTGAACCGTACAATCAATACGAAGGTTCAGGCACCGGCTTTTCTTTTGCCAATATAAACGCTCATGAATTTTTGTTTACTACCAAGTATGCTTGTGAGGTTTTCAGAGAATCTCCAGAGGCCTGGCAGGGTATCGTAAACAGAGCGATGGCAGGAGATTATTCATGGACGCGCTCGGCTCAGGCTTATGTTGACCTGTACGAGGAGCTTCTTCGGGCCAACAGTTAGTAGGATGGTAATTAATGTTTGCATATCATAACAGTCGCTCTCTGGCCTATCGCAGGCCGTACGGAGCAGTATCTATCGACACAGCCATTCGTTTCTCCCTGCGGGTCGAACCGCAGGGAGATTCTGTCCAGGCTGTCTATCTTTGTTACGCTTATGGACTTGATTCATTCAGCGAGAGCCGGCTGCGCCTGCGCCGCTCAGGAGCAAACCGCGGCAGTGAACATGCAGTGGGAAAAGCTGATCCATCAGAAGCTGATTCAGTTTGGTATAGCGCGTTTTGTGACATGCCATCAGAGCCAGGCTTGTTTTTCTACTGGTTTGAGATTGAAGTAAATAATGTCCGGACCTGGTATACCGCTGATCTGGAAAAAAAGGATGGATGCGGACGTTTTAGTCCGACCAGACCATTTTTTTTGCCTGGAGAATCGATGACACCGGCACCTTTTCAGGTAACTGTTCATCTTAGCAATTTTTCAGTTCCCTCCTGGCTGCCAGGAGCTGTCATGTATCAGATTTTTCCTGATCGATTCAGTCGTGATTCTGATTATTCACCAGAAAAAATGATAGAAGCTGGAAATTATCCTGAACGGATCTGGCATCATGACTGGAATTCGGATGTTGATATACAAGGGCATCCCGAGACGGGCTATATAGCCTGTGATTTTTATGGCGGATCTCTCAGAGGCATCATAGAGAGGCTGGATCATATAGAACATCTTGGTGCTGGTATCATATATCTGAATCCTATTTTCAAAGCACGGTCCAACCATCGTTATGATACAGGCGATTATGAACAGATCGATCCGATGCTGGGTACTGAAGAGGATTTTCGAGAGCTATGCCTTCTGGCAGAGAAACGTGGGATCAAGGTCATTCTCGATGGAGTTTTCAGTCATACAGGAGCTGACAGCCGCTATTTCAATAAGCTTGGGCGCTATGATGGTGATGGCGCCTGGCAGGAAGCTGTTGATCGCAGTGGAGACTCACATTGTTCTGAATACTCCAGCTGGTATAATTTCCATCAGCGTGGGAATGATATATTTTATGATTCGTGGTGGGGATTTCCCGATCTGCCGAGTGTTAATGAGCATGATCTAAGCTATAGACATTATATGGCGGGAGATAATGGAATAATCCGACGTTGGCTGCAGGCCGGTGCTTCCGGCTGGCGTCTTGATGTATCAGATGAACTGCCTGACAGCTTCCTAAGGGATGTCAGACGTGCGGCTTTGGGCGCCAGACCTGATTCAGTTATAATGGGCGAGGTCTGGGAGGACGCAAGCCGCAAGGTTAGTTACGGCAAGTATCGTGATTTTATTTTTGGCAGAACTCATGATTGTATAATGGGTTATCCATTCAGAAACGCGGTCATCGGCTGGCTGGCTGGTCATCATAATGCTGTTGATATGTTAAACGAGCTGGAGCTTATCAGAGAGCATTATCCTGTTGTCAGCTTCTACAGCAGTATGAATCTCATCAGCAGTCATGACATTCCACGGGCAATAACAGCGATTGCCGGTATTCCTGATCCCGGCAGCCGGGAAGCTCAACAGAAAACCAAGCTCTCGTCTTCTGCCCGCAAGAGAGGAGAATCCCTGCTAAAATTAGCTGTCATGCTGCAGATCGCATATCCAGGTATCGCTGCTATATATTATGGTGATGAAACTGGTATGGAAGGCTATCGTGATCCCTTCAACAGAAGAACCTATCCTTGGGGAAGTGAGAATGCGAAACTGGTAAAATGGTTTGGCAAGATCGGCAGACTCAGAAACAAGCTACCTGTTCTAAAAACCGGCTATTATCAGCCTCTTATGGCTGATGACGATTTATTTGTATTTGAACGGAGTCTTGGAGATGAAGGATTGGATGTATTTAATCGTAAGTCAGATGGACCAGGACATGTACTTGCAGCTTTTAATCGCAGTGCGCAAACAAAGAGCTTTCGGTTTGGCAGCAGAACGATAGAGCTGCCACCTTACGGTGGATTAATTGAGTACGGAGATGGACTCTCGATCCATACATGGACTTAAGCTTTGATCTGAGTACAGTAACATGGAATTAATTGCAGATATCCGTGAAAAATGTCCTGAAATTTGCTGATCATATCCTTGACAAACTATATACCTGATGATTATAATTGCTCATGCTGAACACAGAAACATCCTCATCAGCAATTATTACACAGGATATGCGGCCATGGCGGAACTGGCAGACGCGCACGTTTGAGGGGCGTGTGGGAGACCATATGGGTTCAAGTCCCATTGGCCGCACCAGAACGAAAAACCTGAGATTTTTATCTCAGGTTTTTTGTCGTTTTTACCAAATCTGAGTCATTGCCAAATCTGAGGAATAAAGGTATAGTGTTTTAGTAGCGTCTGTTACAGCTAAGAGGCTGTATGCGGGCAGTAGGAACAGGAAGCTGTTTCCTTTTTTATGCGTTTAGGTAAGTACGGAAGGATGGAAGTTTATATGCATTATGCAATTCTTGGTCTATTTATTCTGGTAATGGTGGCAGTTGGCATTTTCAGCAGCCGGCGTATCAAGACAACAGATGATTTTGTTCTTGGCGGCCGAAAAATGGGTGCCTGGCTCTCAGCTTTTTCTTATGGAACCACTTACTTTTCCGCAGTAGTATTTGTTGGCTATGCCGGCAGGTATGGCTGGTCCTTTGGTTTGTCCGCAACCTGGATCGGTATTGGCAACGCTATTATCGGCAGTCTTCTGGCCTGGCTTCTGCTGGCAGAAAGAACAAGAAGAATTTCTCTTGCTCTAAACGTCAACAATATGGCTGATTTCTTCGGCCGCAGATATGACAGCAAAGGCCTGGAAAGGTTTGCTGCTTTGATCATCTTTGTGTTTCTTATTCCTTATTCCGCCTCGGTTTATCAGGGCCTCGGCCACATATTTGTCAGGTTTTTCGCTGGCACTCCTCTTGAAGATATCAGGCTCAGTATGCTGCTGATGGCAGTGATAACCGCTGTTTATTTATATTTCGGCGGTTACATTTCTACAGCTGTGAACAGCTTGATCCAGGGCGTTATCATGCTTTTTGGCACAGGCTATATGGTTTGGAAGGTTCTGGATATCGTTGGCGGTTTCCAGGCCGGCAGAGAGGCCCTGGCTGCAGATGCTTCAGCTGCCGGCGGAGCGCTTGCTTCTGTCACAGGCACGGCGCCTTTTGATCTGCTGATTCTTCTCCTGATGACAAGTGTCGGCACACTTGGTTTGCCGCAGATGGTTTCGAAATTCAAGGGCATCAGAGACAAGAAGACGGCCAGAAGAGCAACCATAATGAGCACTATTTTTGCTTTGATCATTGGCGGCGGTGCTTATTTCATGGGTGGTTTTTCACGTGTGTTGAATCAGAAGCTAGGTCTGGGCTTCGAACAGGGCAGCAATCTTGATACCCTGATGCCATTGATCTTCGAGAGCCTGCTTACAAAAGAGTTTATGGCTGTTCTTGTTGTTCTGATGCTATCAGCGTCCATGTCGACTCTGGCCTCGATCGTTCTGGTATCGGCGCCTACCTTCAGTAAGACTATATTGAAAAAAGATAATATGCTAGTACTGAGATTGTTATCAATAGCCTTTGTTTTTATTTCCTGGCTGGTCGCCGTAATTCCAAGTGCCATCGTCACATTGATGGCGTTCTCATGGGGTGCGGTGTCCGGCTCATTTATAGGCCCGTATATCTGGGGCCTATACAGCCGCAAGATCACTCGGTTTGGAGCAACTGCAGGCATGTGCAGCGGCCTTCTGACTGTTATGCTCGGCGCAGCGGCCGCATTTATTCAAAACAGCCAGACAGCGGCATCCTGGTCGCCTAGACTGGCGGTTCTTGCTATGGCGGTATCGATCGTCGTAACACCCTTAGCCAGCCTGATTTCACGGAAATGGTCTAAAATCCCGGAAGGAGCAAATACATTATGATTTGGAATCCCGCAGAGAAACTAAACAGAAGCGAGATGGAAGCTTTGCAGCTTGAACGGCTGCAGCAGACAGTTGCAAGAGTATGGGAGAATGTCCCCTTTTACCGACGTAAAATGGATGAGCTTGGAGTTCGCCCTGAACATATCAAATCGGTAAAAGACGTCTCTCTCCTGCCGCTGACCGTCAAGAACGATCTGCGCGATAACTATCCTTACGGCTTGTTTGCCAGTCCTCAACGATCGATCGTACGCTTCCATGCCAGCTCAGGAACGACCGGCAAACCAATCGTTGTCGGCTATACCAGAAACGATATGGAGGTATGGACTGACTGCTGTGCGCGTGTTGCGTCGGCAGCCGGAATAGGTCAGGATGATATTTGCCAGATAGCCTTTGGCTACGGTATGTTTACCGGCGGCTTCGGCATGCATTATGGAATCGAAAGAGTGGGTGCGACTGTTGTTCCAGCTTCGAGCGGAAATTCTGAACGTCAGCTGATGTTCATGCAGGATTTCGGTACAACGGGATTAGTTGCTACACCTTCATATATTCTTCATCTGACAGAGGTTATGAAAGAGATGGGCATCAGTCCTGATGATCTCAAGCTTCGTGTCGGTCTCTTCGGTGGAGAGGGTCATACATCTGAGATGCGCGAGCTGATCGAGAAGAGGCTTGGTATCATAGATACGCAGAATTATGGCATGACTGAGCTCTGTGGACCAGGCGTATCCTACGAATGTCTTGAAAACAATGGAATGCATATCAATGAGGATCATTTTCTGCCTGAGATCATAGATCCGGAAACAGGCGAGGTCCTGCCCGAAGGCTCTCAGGGCGAGCTGGTATTTACAACGCTGACAAAAGAAGGCATACCGATGATTAGATATCGGACGAAGGATATCTCTCAGTTGGATTATGAACCATGTGCCTGTGGTCGGACCAATGTCCGCATGTCACTGGTAAAAGGCAGATCCGACGATATGATGGTTATACGTGGTGTAAACGTATTCCCATCGCAGATCGAAGCGGTTCTGATGACCGTCTGTGGAATTGGTCCGCATTATCAGATCGTAGTTACTACAGAGCATTTCATGGACAAGCTTGAGATAAGAGTTGAGCTGACAGATGGTGAGAGGCTTGAGAGCTACGCCGGTTTGGAGAGCTTGATCAAGGAAATCAGACAGAAGCTGAGGGTGGTATTGCAGATAGATGCCAGAGTGACTCTGCTTAATCCCCAGACCCTTGAGCGTACAGCTGGTAAGTCAAAAAGAGTTATCGACCAACGTGATAAATGCTTCTGAGGTCCCGAGTGATGACTTTTGCAGGGATAGACTAATATGATATATTCTTATAAGCAAGATAAAGCAGTTTGAAAAATCTGTTTTCAGATAAGCGGGAAAGGTTTCAGGTGAGAGATTTGAAAGAAATTTTGCTTGGTAATGAAGCGATAGCACGTGGTGCGTATGAGGCCGGAGTTAAGGTGGTATCCTCCTATCCGGGTACGCCCAGCACAGAAATAACACAGGCTGTGTCTGCTTATGATCGTGTTTATTGTGAGTGGGCTTCCAATGAGAAGGTTGGGCTTGAAGTAGCTATAGGCGCCAGCTTGGCGGGTGCCAGAGCGATGAGTTGTATGAAGCATGTAGGCTTGAACGTTGCAGCTGATCCATTGTTCACCGTATCCTATACTGGTGTTTCAGGTGGTCTTGTAATTGTTGTTGCCGATGATCCTGGGATGCACAGCTCGCAAAATGAGCAGGACAGCCGCAATTATGCCAGAGCTGCCAAGCTGCCGATGCTTGAACCGGCTGACAGCCAGGAGTGCCTTGAGTACACAAAAAAAGCCTTCGAGCTTTCGGAAAAATATGACACACCTGTCATGATAAGGCTATCAACGAGGATCTCACATTCGAGAACTCTTGTATCCCTAAGCGAGCCTATGGATCAGAAGCTGATTCCTTATGAGAAAAACATGCAGAAGAATGTAATGATGCCTGCGATGGCTGTTAAGAGACATATTGTTGTTGAAGAACGTCAGCGTAAAATTGCCGCAGATATCAACGATGGCAGGCTGGATGATCTGATAACGATCGAGAAGGGCTCAGATGATCTGGGAATTATTACCGGCGGTATTGCCTGGCAGTATGTAAAAGAAGCTTTACCTGAAGCTAAAGTTCTTAAGCTGGGCATGGTATGGCCTCTGCCGATCGAGAAAATAAAAGAATTTGCCGCTTCGGTAAAACGTTTGGTTATTATCGAAGAGCTGGATCCTGTTATTGAAACGGAGCTTAAGGCAGCAGGCATAAATTGTGAAGGCAAGGATCTTTTTACCCTGCAGGGAGAGTATTCGCCTGCGATGATCCGTGAGGCTCTATCAGATAATAAAAATCCTGAATCAGCGTTTGATAAATCTGCCTTGCCGCTGGCACCGGGAAGACCACCGGTCATGTGTGCAGGTTGTCCGCACAAAGGCCTGTTTATGGCTCTGAGCCGTCTTAAGGCTGTAGTTACTGGCGATATTGGCTGCTACACGCTTGGAGCGCTTAATCCGACCAATGCCATGGATGTTTGTGTATGTATGGGCGCTTCAATTGGCATGGCTCATGGTATAGACAAGGCAACAGACAGTGAAATGACTGAGAAAACAGTTGCCGTTATTGGAGATTCGACCTTTTTACATACAGGTATCAATGGGTTGATCAACAGTGTCTACAACGGCAGCCGCAGCACAGTTATTATTCTTGATAATTCGATAACCGGTATGACCGGACATCAGCAAAATCCGGCAACCGGGAGAAACATCCGACTAGAGCCGGCACCTGCTGTCGATCTTGAAGCTTTGTGCCGCTCGGTAGGTGTTCAGACGGTCTACACTGTTGATCCCGCTGACACTGATGCCAGCCGTAAGGTTATAGCTAAAGCGATGAAAGAACCACATGTCACGGTCGTCATAGCGAGGAGACCTTGTGCTCTCATCCCGACCGGGCGTGGTACACCTGATATGGTAGTAAGCCTCGATCGTGATAAGTGCACCCGTTGTGGAGCTTGTCTGAGGATCATGTGTCCTGCACTGACAAAGGGCGAGGATGGATATCCGCAGATCGATCCTGTGACCTGTAATGGCTGCGATCTGTGTGTACGTGTCTGCCCGTTTGACGCGCTTATTTCCGGACAAGCCGCTAAGCAAGAGGAGGAAAGATCATGACGAAGTCTTTTAACATTGTTTTGGCAGGAGTTGGCGGTCAGGGAACACTTCTGGCCGGTAAGCTATTTGGCCTTATAGCGGCTAAGATGGGTCTGGACGTTAAGGTTTCTGAGGTTCATGG